>CAZBUU010000364.1:0-4237 GCA_964495125.1 uncultured Rubrivivax sp. | reverse complement strand
TTCGCCGCATAGGGCAGGAAGTCCTTGACCCGGCCCAGCGGGTGCAGTTCGTCGCCGACGATCTCGATGTCCGGCCGCTTGGCGGCGACCAAGGTGCGCGCCGACTTCGCGAACTGCTGGCCAAAGCTGTAGTCCTGGCCGAAGAAGTAGACGCGCTGCACGGTCCGGTCGTCGCGCAGCACGTCGGTCAAAGCGGCCAGCCGCATGTCGGCGTGGGCGTCGAAGCGGAAGTGCCAGAAGCTGCAGCGTTCGTTGGTCAGCGCCGGGTCCACGGCCGAATAGTTCAGCAGCAGCGCGCGCCGCGACGGCTCACGCTGGTTGTGCTTCTCCAGCGCATCCACCAGCGCAGCCGCCGTCGCCGAGCTGTTCCCCTGCAGGATGAAAGCCATGCCCTGTTCGGTGGCGCTGCGCAGCAGGTTCAGCGCTTCTTCGGTGTTGCCCTTGCTGTCGAAGCGCACCAGCGCCAGCGGGCGTGCGCCACCGGCGAGCTTGACGCCGCCACGCGCGTTGACTCGCTCCACCGCCCAGAGCAGGTTGCGGAACACGGCCTCGCCGGCGTTCGCGAAGGCGCCGGAGAGTCCTTCGATCAGGGCCAGGCGGATGGGCGCCGGCCCCTGCGCGAAAGCCCGGGGCAGCGCAGAGAACAACGGCAGCGCCAGCAGCGCGCGACGGAATGGGTTCATGGGAAATCGAGGCGGGGTCTTGAAACCGGCGGGCCGGCGACCATCTGTCGGAGCATGGCGCTGCGGCCTTCGAAACCAGGCAGCGCCCGGACCCCGCATTCTAAGGAGCGCAGCATGTTCATCGTCCCCGTCACCCGCGATCCCCGCCAGCTGTCACGCCTGTTCGACGACACGCTCGAACGCTTCTTCGGCCCCGCAGCCGCCAGCGACACGCCGGCCGCGCGCAGCCCGGCGCTGGATGTGGCCGAGACCGAGCGTGGCTATGTGGTGACCCTCGAAGTGCCGGGTGTCGCGAAGGAAGATCTGAAGGTCTCCATCGAAGGCCGGCAGGTCAGCGTGCTGGCCAGCGCCGAACAGCGCGAAGAGCGCAAGGACGGCGAGCGCGTGGTCTACCGAGAGCGCGCCGCAACGCGCTACGCGCGCAGCTTCTCGCTGCCGGTGGAAGTGGACACGGCCGAGTCCGGCGCCAAGCTGGAGAACGGCGTGCTGACGCTGACCCTGCCCAAGCGCAACGCGCGCGTAGCGTCTCAGATCACCATCAACTGATCGGCGCACCCAGCTCGGCGAGCGGCCACCGCGGGCGCACGTCGAAGGCGCCCCCGTCCTCGGGCCGGGCGAGGCCGCGCTGCACGCGCAGCGCTGCGGCCAAGGCAATCATGGCGCCGTTGTCGGTGCATAGCGCCAGCGGCGGGTAGTGCACGACGGCGCGCAGCTTCGCCACGCCGGCGTCCAGCGCCTCGCGCAGGCGCAGGTTGGCGCCGACGCCGCCGGCCACCACCAGGCGCTGCGCGCCACTCTCCTTGAGTGCTCGCAGGGCCTTGGCCGCCAGCACGTCGACGATGGCCGCCTGCGTCGAAGCCGCGAGGTCGACGCGTTGCGCGTCGGTCATCGCGTCACCCAGCCGGCGTGCCTGCGTCAGCACGGCCGTCTTCAGGCCGGCGAAGCTGAAATCGAGGTCGCTGCTGTGCAGCAACGGGCGCGGCAGCGCAAAGGCCTTGGCGTCGCCCGACGCGGCCAGGCGCGCCAACGCGGGTCCGCCCGGGTAACCCAAGCCCAGCAGTTTGGCGCTCTTGTCGAAGGCCTCGCCGGCGGCGTCATCGATGGTCTCACCCAGCAGTTCGTAGTCACCCACGTCACGCACCATCATCAGCTGCGTGTGCCCGCCGCTGACCAGCAGGGCCACGAAGGGGAACTGCGGCGCCGGGTCGGCCAGGAAGGGCGACAGCAGATGCCCTTCCAGGTGATGGATGCCGAGCGCCGGCCGGCCCAGAGCGGCGGCAAGTGCCACGGCCACGCCGGCCCCCACGAGCAGCGCACCGGCCAGGCCCGGCCCGCGCGTGTAGGCCACCAGGTCCACCTCGGCCAGGCTGCGCCCGGCCTGCTGCAGCACCTGGCGCGCCAGCGGCAGTACGCGGCGGATGTGGTCGCGCGAAGCCAGTTCGGGCACCACGCCGCCATAGTCGGCGTGCATGGCCACCTGGGTGTGCAAGGCGTCGGCCAGAAGCCGCGGCGCCCCGTGCTCAGGCGCTTCGACGAGCGCCACGCCCGTCTCGTCGCAGGAAGACTCGAAACCCAGCACCAGACTCATGCCGGCGAGTCTACGGCGCGGAAGTTGCAAGACCCCGGCCCATGCCCCAGCCCGCCACGCGCATCGTCATCGTCGCGCCCGACTCGCTCGTCATTGAGCCGGGCGACGACCAGGCCGCGGCCGAAGTGGAGCGTTCGCGCAGCCTGCGCATCGGCCTGCTGGAGGCCGGCTACAACATCATCGCCGTGCTGCCGGCCGACCCCTTCCTGCCTGACCGTCTGAACCAGCTGCAGCCCGACATGATCGTGGTCGATGCCGAAAGCCAGGCCCGCGACACCCTGGAGCACGTGGTGATGGCCACGCGCGATGCGCGGCGCCCCATCGTGATGTTCACCGAGGACGAGGACACCACCCACGTGCGCCACGCCATCGCCGCGGGCGTGACGGCCTACGTGGTGGCCGGCCTCGCCCCCGAGCGCGTGAAGCCGGTGCTGGAAGTGGCGCTGGCACGCTTCGAGCACGAGGAAGCGCTGCGCCGCGAACTGGCCGAGGCGCGCAGCCAGCTGGCCGACCGCAAGGTGGTGGACCGCGCCAAGGGCCTGCTGATGCAGCGCCACCAGATCGGTGAGCCCGAAGCCTACGCGCGCATCCGCAAGGCGGCGATGGACAAGGGCCTGAAGATGGCCGACATCGCACAGCGCATCGTCGATGCCGCCGATCTCCTGATGTAGCCGCAGCGCACCACGCGGGCGCGCACTTGCAGCGCCTTGGTGCAGTGCAGCGTGACACGCCGGCCCTGCAAGAGCCCGCTCACCTGGGCAGATCCGCTCCGCCAGGCGCTGGCACGCCACTTGCGACATTCGAGGCAGAGAGAGATCAAAGCCGATTTCTCGCCAGCGCCGGCCCGCCGCATCGTTTGCGACTGGGCCGGCGGGACAAGGGCGTCCTCACCCGTGCGTGCCGTTCGCGGCACGCCGACGTGTGGACGCCCTTTCGCTTTTCCTGTCGCACTCATCGGCCCCCAACTTGCTGGACACCATGAACTCAACCACTTCGCCCGGACGCATCGACATGGCACGCCGCTCCATCGTCAAGGCCGCCGCCGCCACCGGCGCGGCCGGTCTCCTCCCCGGCCTGCAGGCCGCCGTGCACGCGGCCGGCAGCGACAAGCCCGAGAAAGAGGAGGTCCGCATCGGCTTCATCCCGCTGACCGACTGCGCCAGCGTGGTCATGGCCAGCGTGCTGGGCTTCGACAAGAAGTACGGCGTCAAGATCATTCCCACCAAGGAGGCCAGCTGGGCCGGCGTGCGCGACAAGCTCGTCAATGGCGAGCTCGACATGGCCCATGTGTTGTACGGGCTCGTGTACGGCGTGCACCTGGGTGTCGGCGGACCGAAGAAGGACATGGCGGTCCTGCTGTCCCTGAACAACAACGGGCAGGCGATCAGCCTGTCCAAGGCGCTGGCCGACAAGGGCGCGGTGGATGGGCCCAGTCTCGCGAAGCTGATGGCCCGTGACAAGCGCGAGTACACATTCGCGGGCACCTTCCCCACCGGCACCCATGCCATGTGGATGCACTACTGGCTCGCCGCGGCTGGCATCAATCCGCTCAGCGGCGCCAAGCTCATCACGGTGCCGCCACCGCAGATGGTGGCCAACATGCGCGTGGGCAACATGGACGGCTTCTGCGTCGGCGAGCCGTGGAACCACCGCGCCATCATGGATGGCATCGGCATCACGGCCAACACCACGCAGGACATCTGGAAGGACCATCCTGAGAAGGTGCTGGGCACCAGCGCCGATTTCGTCAAGAAATACCCGAACACCACGCGAGCCGTGATGATGGCCGTCCTCGAAGCCAGCCGCTGGATCGACGCCGGGCTGCAGAACAAGCTGCAGATGGCCGAGACCGTCGCCGACAAGGCCTACGTCAACACCAGCGTCGACGTGATCAACCAGCGCATCCTCGGCCGCTACCAGAACGGCCTGGGCAAGACCTGGGACGACCCGAACCACATGAAGTTCT
>CAZBUU010000363.1:0-4247 GCA_964495125.1 uncultured Rubrivivax sp. | reverse complement strand
TGGGCCTGCCCACGCCACGCTACCTGCACACGCCGCTGGTGCTGGCGCCCGATGGCCGCAAGCTCAGCAAGCAGAACGGCGCCGCGCCGCTGGACCTGCGCGAGCCGCTGGCGGCCTTGCAGACGGCCGGCGCGGCGCTGGGTCTGCCGCCACTTTCCGCGGGCACGATGGCCGACTGGCTGGCCCAGGCCACGGCGGCCTGGGCTGGCATCATTGCGGGCTTTTGCAACGAAAGAGGGACACCGAACATGACCACCACCGCTTCCGGCCTGCAGTACGAGGACACCGTCGAAGGCACGGGCGAAACGGCCACCGCCGGCCAGCGCGTGCGCGTGCACTACACCGGCTGGCTGTACGACCCCACGGCCGACCGGAATCGCGGCGCCAAGTTCGACAGCAGCAAGGACCGCGGCCAGCCTTTCGTCTTCGGCCTCGGCCAGGGCCAGGTGATTCGAGGCTGGGACGAAGGCGTGCAGGGCATGAAGGTCGGCGGCACGCGCGTGCTCACGATCCCGGCCGACCTGGGCTACGGTGCCCGTGGCGCCGGCGGCGTGATTCCGCCCAACGCGACGCTGGTGTTCGAGGTGGACCTCCTGGGCGTCTGATCCGGCCCAACCGAGCAGGCCTTCAGCGCGGCTTCAGCGGGCCTTCTCCCCCAATCGGCGCAAGGCCGCCTGGCGGCGCTCCTCGGCCATGGCGTTGTCGTCCATCGACAGGCGCACGAACTCGATGTGGCCGGCTGCGGCCTGGGCCGCCTGCTCGGGCCGGCGCTCGCGAACGGCCTGCCAGATGGCCTGGTGCTGCGCGCGCAGCAAGGCCCAGCGCTGCGGCCGGGCATGCAGGTAGGCCAGGTTGGTCGTCACGTGGTCCTGGATGAGCCGCATGAGGCTGGCGGTGAGGTGCCCGACCATGGCGTTGTGCGAGGCCTCGGCCACGGCCTGGTGGAAGGCCACGTCGGCCGCAATGCAGGCCTCGAGGTCGTCGTGCTGGTAGGCGCTGTCGAGTTCGGCGTAGGCCTGGTCCAGCGCGGCCAGGTCGGCGTCGGTGGCGCGGTCGGCGGCCAGCGCTGCCGCCTGGCGTTCCAGCATCTGGCGGAACTCCAGCAGGTCGCGGTGCAGCAGCGGGTTGCGGGCCAGCATCTGCTGCCAGGGGTCGACGAAAGGCGCCAGAAGGCGGTCGGTGACGAAGGTGCCGCCGCCGTGTCGGGTGTCCAGCAGACCTTTGGCCGCCAGGCTCTGCAGGGCCTGGCGCAGCGTGGGCCGCGAGACACCGAAGGCCTGAGCGAACTCGCGCTCGGCCGGCAGCTTGTCGCCGGGCTTGAGCGAACCTTCGAGGATGCGCTGCTCGAGCGCCCTGACGACGGCGTCGGCGGCGCGCGCACTGCCTGGGGTGGAGGTGATCATGTGGCTTTGAAGTGGTCGGACCTCTTTGGAGAGTGTGCCAGAACCGCTGAAGAGTGCATGGGTGACGGATTCACTGCACTATGCTTTCAATCGGGCCGGTTCTCCACTACATTGCGCCGATCGTGGTATGACCACTTGACCAATACGCCGGCATCCCGGCGACGGAGACACGATGAGCACCATTGCTGCAGCCCTGTCGAAGCTGTTGCCGGAGAAGCAGGTCGTCACCGACCCCCTGCGCCGCCTGGCCTACGGCACCGATGCCAGCTTCTACCGGATGGTCCCCGAGGTGGTGGCCGTGGTGGAGTCCGAGGCCGAGGTGCAGACCGTGCTGAGGGCCGCGCGCGAAACCGGCCGGCCTGTCACCTTCCGGGCCGCGGGCACGAGTCTCTCGGGGCAATCGGTCAGCGACAGCGTGCTGATGCTCATCGGCGAGGGCCTGGCCGGCTGCGAGATCGCGCCGGACGCGACGCTCGTGCGCACCGGCCCGGGCATCATCGGCGGCGAGGTCAACTTCCGGCTCGCCCCGCACGGCCGCAAGATCGGCCCGGACCCGGCGTCCATCATGTCGGCCAAGATGGGCGGCATCGTGGCCAACAACGCGTCGGGCATGTGCTGCGGCACGGCGCAGAGCAGTTACCGCACGCTGGCCGGCCTGCGCGTGGTGCTGGCCGACGGCACCCTGCTCGACACCGAAGACCCGGCCAGCGTGGCGAGCTTCCGCGAGACACACCGCGAACTGGTGCAGACGCTGGCCCGGCTGGGCGCCGAGACGCGCGCCGACACGGCGCTGGCCGAGCGCATCCGCCACAAGTACCAGATCAAGAACACCACCGGCTACAGCCTCAATGCGCTGGTCGACTTCGAAGATCCGATCGACATCCTCAGCCACCTGATGGTGGGCTCCGAGGGCACGCTGGGCTTCATCTCGCGCGTCACGCTGCACACCGTGGACGAGGACCCGCACAAGGCCAGCGCGCTGGTGTTCTTCCCCGACATCGCGACCGCCTGCCAGGCCGTGATCCGACTGCGCGGCACGCCGGTGTCGGCGGTGGAACTGCTGGACCGCGCCTCCATGCGCTCGGTGGAAGCCAAGCCCGGCATGCCGCCGGCGATGCGAGCGCTGGGCGACGAGGCCGCCGCGCTGCTCGTCGAGGTGCGGGCGCAGTCGCCGGCCGCGCTTCAGGTGCGCATCGCTGCGGCGCTGGCCGCACTGGAGGGTGTGGCCACGGTCGCGCCGCCCGTCTTCGCCACCGACGCCGCCACCTGCGAGAGCTACTGGAAGGTGCGCAAGGGCACCTTCCCGTCGGTGGGCGCCATGCGCCGCGCCGGCACGACGGTGATCATCGAGGACGTGGCCTTCCCCGTGGAAAGCCTGGCCGGGGCCACGCTGGACCTGCAGGCGCTGATGCGCCAGCACGGCTACAGTGAAGGCATCATCTTCGGCCATGCGCTGGAGGGCAACCTGCACTTCGTGTTCACGCAGGACTTCTCCGACACGGCCGAGGTGGAGCGCTACGCGCGCTTCATGGACGAGGTCTGCGCGCTGGTGGTGCACAAGTACGACGGCTCGCTGAAGGCCGAGCACGGCACGGGCCGCAACATGGCCCCCTTCGTCGAGATGGAGTGGGGCCGCCAGGCCATGGTGCTGATGCGCCAGCTCAAGCGCCTGTTCGACCCGCAGGACCTGCTGAACCCCGGCGTCATCCTCAACGACGACCCGCAGGCCCACCTGAAGAACCTCAAGCCCATGCCGGCGGCCGAGGCCCTGGTGGACCGCTGCATCGAATGCGGCTTCTGCGAGCCGCTGTGCCCGTCGCACCGGCTCACGCTGTCGCCGCGCCAGCGCATCGTCAGCTGGCGCGAGCTGTCGCGTCGCAAGGCCGCAGACGAGAGCACCGCCGACGTGGAGGCCGACTTCGCCTACTACGGCCTGGACACCTGTGCCGGCTGCGGCCTGTGCTCCACGGCCTGCCCGGTGGGCATCGACACCGGTGCGCTGACGCGGCTGCTGCGCGGCCGTGCCTTGGGCAGTGGCGCGCACAAGGTGGCGCAGTGGACGGCCGAGCACTTCGGCACCGTGTCCACGGCGTCGCGCGTGGGCATCACGCTGGGCCACGTGGCGGCGGGCGTGGTGGGCGAGGGCCTCATCTCGCGGCTGTCGATGGGGGCGTGGAAGCGTGGCATGCCCCGGGCGGGCAAGCCGGTGCCCGGCGGCAGCGACCTCGGTGACCCGGTGGTCTATTTCCCCGCCTGCGGCGGGCGCATCTTCGGGGCCAACCACAGCGGCGAACCGACGTTGCCCGAGGTCATCGTCGAACTGCTGGGCCGCGCCGGCTATGCCGTGCGCCTGCCCGAGGGCGTGGATCAGCTGTGCTGCGGCAAGGTGATGGAAAGCCGCGGCATGGTGGAAGAGGGCGACGCCATGGCCGAGGTGGCCATCGCCGCGCTGCTGAAGGCCGCCGACGACGGCCAAGGCGGCCACCACCCCGTGGTGATGGACGCCAGCACCTGCAGCGTCCGCATGCAGAAGGTGCTGGCCGGGCGCCTGAAGCTGATGGACTTCCACGAGTTCGCGCACGACGCGCTGCTGCCGCGTCTGCGGCTGCGGCGCAAGAAGGAAACGATCGCGCTGCACGTCAACTGCAGCACACGCCGCGTCGGATCGGACGCGCAACTGCGCCGGGTGCTGGCGGCCTGCGCCGAGAACGTGGTGGAACCGCCCGGCGTCACCTGCTGCGGCTTCGGCGGCGACCGGGGCTTCGTGGTCCCTGAACTCAATGCCCACGCCTTGCGCAAGGTGCATGAGGCGCTGCCGGCCAGCTGCTGCGAGGGCGTCTCCAC
>CAZBUU010000362.1:0-4255 GCA_964495125.1 uncultured Rubrivivax sp. | reverse complement strand
CGGGTTGAAGGCGGCCAGCGACAGGCACATCGCCATGCGGTGGTCGTCGTAGGTGTGGATGGCGGCGGCCTGCCAGTGCGCGGGCGGGGTGACCTCGATGAAGTCGGCGCCCTCGACCACGCTGGCGCCCACCTTGCGCAGCTCGGTGGCCATGGCGGCGATGCGGTCGGTCTCCTTGACGCGCCAGCTGGCGATGCCGGTCAGGCGCGTGGGCGAGTCGGCGTACAGCGCCATCACGGCGAGCGTCATCGCGGCGTCGGGGATGTGGTTGCAGTCGAGGGTGATGCCGGCCAACGGCCAACGGCCGCGGTGCACTTCCAGCCAGCCCGCACCGCCCTTGACCTGGGCGCCCATGGCGATGGCGGCGTCGACGAAGCGGATGTCGCCCTGGATCGAATCGAGCCCCACGCCCTCGATGCGCAGTGGCGCACCGCCGTGCGTGGCCAGCGCGCCGAGCGCAATGAAGTAGGAAGCCGACGAGGCATCGCCCTCGACGTGGATGTCGCCCGGCGACCGGTAGGCACCGCCCTGGGGAATGGTGAAGCGCTGCCAGGCGTCGCGCCGCACGCCAATGCCGAAGCGGGCGAGCAGGTTGAGCGTGATGTCGATGTACGGTTTGGAGATGAGTTCGCCTTCGACTTCGATCACCACGTCGCCATCGGCCGCCACCAGCGGCAGCGCCAGCAGCAGGGCGGTGAGGAACTGGCTGGACACGTCGCCGCGCACGCGGATGGGCTGGTCGATGGCGAGCCGGCCCCCGGCGCTGCCGCGCAGCCGCAGCGGCGGGTAGCCGGGCTGGCCCAGCTCGTCGACCGTGCAGCCCAGCGGCCGCAGCGCGTCGACCAGGTCGCCGATGGGGCGTTCATGCATGCGCGGCACGCCCGACAGTTCGAAGTCACCGCCCTGCGTGGCCGCCAGCACCGCCAGCGCAGCAGCCAGCGGCCGCATCGCGGTGCCGGCATTGCCGAGGAACAGCTTCGCCTCGTGCACGGCCAGCCGCCCACCGATGCCGGTGACCTGCAGCACACGACCTTCGTGCCGCAGCGTGCAGCCGAGCTGCTCCAGCGCGGCCAGCATCACGCGCGTGTCGTCGCTGTCCAGCAACTCGTGCACCGCCGTCGTGCCGCGCGCCAGGCCGGCCAGCAGCAGCACGCGGTTGGAGATGCTCTTGGAACCGGGCAGGCGCACCGTGCCGGAGGCGCCGTTCAGCGGCGGCAGGTCGAGGAAGGGAATCGGGTACATGCGCGGGCCGTCACCGGCAGGAAGGAGGACTCAGCCCTTGTGGCTGCTGGGTGTGCGCGGCGCGCCCATGTGCCAGTTGGCGCGGCCGTCGGCAGCGGTGCGGATCAGGCCTTCCAGCGCGTCGGGGTTGCCTTCGCGGATGACGTGCTCCAGCGCGTCGAGCGCCTGGCGGAAGCGGGTCGACTGCTTGAGCACTTCCTCGCGGTTGGCCACCAGGATGTCGCGCCAGGTCTCGGGGCTGCTGGCGGCGATGCGCGTGAAGTCGCGAAAGCCGGGGCCCGCCAGCGAGAGGAAATCACGCCCGGCGGGCTGGCCGACCACGGCGTTGAAGTAGGCGAAGGCCAGCAGGTGCGGCAGGTGGCTCACGGCGGCGAAAGCAGCGTCGTGGTTCTCGGGCGACATCTTCAGCACCTGGGCGCCGATGCCGCTCCACACGTCGGTGGCCTTCTGCACCAGCTCGGGCGCGGTCTGCGCGAGCGGCGTGATGATGACCTGGCGCCCGCTGTACAGCGCCGCGTCGGCGTGGTTGATGCCCGAGACTTCCTTGCCGGCGATGGGGTGGGCCGGCACGAAGGAGGCAATGCGCTCGCGCAGCACGCGGCGCGCCGCGTCCACCACGTCGCGCTTGGTACTGCCCACGTCCATGAACAGCACACCCGGCTCCACCAGGTGGCGGATGGCCTTGAAGGTGGTCTCGGTGGCGGCCACGGGCACGGCGATGAGCACGATGTCCGAGCCCGACACCGCCAGCAGCGCCGATTCGGCCGCCACGTCGATCACGCCCAGCTTCTTGGCGCGTTCGGTGGTGCTGGGCGACTTGCTGTAGCCGATGACGCGCTTGACCAGCCCGGCGCGCTTGAGCGCGAGTGCGAAGCTGCCTCCCATGAGGCCGCAGCCGATGACGCCGAGTTGCTGGAACATCGCTGAACGGGCTTTTTCTTAGTGGACGTCGATGGGGTAGGTGCCGAGGATCTTGAAGAAGGCGCAGACGCCGCGCAGCTCCTTCAAGGCCGCGTCGACACGCGGCTCGTCGGGGTGGCCCTCGACGTCGATGTAGAAGTAGTACTCCCACTGCCCCGAGCGCGCCGGGCGCGACTCGAAGCGGCTCATCGAGACGCCGTGGTTCTTCAGCGGCACCAGCATGTCGTGCACGGCGCCGGGGCGGTTGTTCACCGACACCACGAGGCTCGTGCAATCGTGGCCCGAGGCCTTGGGCTGCGGGTGGCGCAGCGGGTGCGTGACGACGGCAAAACGGGTGCGGTTGTGCGGGTCGTCCTGGATCGCCGGTGCCACCACGTGCAGGCCGTACTCGCCGGCGGCGCGCTGGCCGGCGATGCCGGCCACGCGGGCGTCCAGGCTGGCCATGCGGGCGCCTTCGGCATTGCTGGCCACGGGCCGGCGTTCGACGTCGGGCAGGTGGTGGCTGAGCCAACGATGGCACTGCGCCAGCGCCTGCGGATGCGCGCAGACGGCCTCGATGGCTTCCACACTGTCCACCTTGCGCAGCAGGTTCTGCCGCACCACCAGGCTGGTCTCACCGATGATGAAGAGCGGCGTGGTGAGGAACAGGTCGAGCGAGCGCGCTACCACGCCTTCGGTGGAGTTCTCCACCGGCACCACGCCGAAGTCGGCCGAGCCGGCCGTGGCCGCATGCATGACTTCGTCGATGCTCGCGCAGGGCACGCGCACGATGCTGCTGCCGAAGAAGCCCAGCGCGGCTTCCTCGCTGAAGGTGCCGGCCGGGCCGAGGTAGGCCACGCGGGTGGGCGTCTCCAGCGCGCGGCAGGCCGACATGATCTCGCGCCAGATCGGCGCCACGCTTTCACTCTGCAACGGGCCGGGATTCACGACCTTCAGGCCGTCGATGACCTGTGCCTCGCGCTCGGGGCGGAACACCACCGAGCCTTCGCGCTTCTTGATCTCGCCAACCTCGAGCGCCAGGCCCGCGCGGCGGTTCAGCAGCGCGAGCAGCTCACGGTCGACGGCGTCGATCTGCTGGCGCAGGGCCAGCAGTTCGGGCGCGACGGCGGGCGTCGGTTCGGCCATGGCAGCGGGAAGGCCGGCAGCGCTTACTTCTTCACCGGAGGCCGGGCGCCGGAAGCGGCACCGGCCGCGGGACGGCCCGAGCCTTGCTGCGGCGGCAGCGCGGCGTTCAGCCGGCGCGCGACCGCCTGATCCAGCGCCCGCACCTTGCCCTCCACCTGCTCACGCGTGGCGGCGATCAGCTTCTCGCCCAGCGCGCGCTGCATGTCCGAGCCCATCTGCTGGAACTTGCGGTTGGCCGGCGATTCGAGGATCCTGATGACCTCGCGCAGTTCGTCTTCGGTGAAGCGCTCTTCGAGCAGCGGGCCGATCGTCTCGGGTTGCAGGCGCACGGCGTTGTCGCGCACCAGCGGGCCGGCATCTTCCACGTACTGCCGGATGTCGGCTTCGATGTCGCGCGCCAGGGCCTGGCGCTTGTCTTCCGGCACGCGCTGCAGCGCCTGGCCGGCCTGCTGCATCAGCTGCATGGCGGGCTGTTCGGCGAGCTGTCGCGCCATGGCTTCAACGCCCGGGCGCTGCAGCTGCAGCACCTTGGCCACGAGTTCCTTCTTCGCAGCGCTGGCGGGTGCGGGCGTGGCCGCTGCCGGGGTCTGCGCGACAGCTTGACCGGTGGCCGCGAGGGCGGCGAGAGCGACCACTGGGGCCCAGTTCTTCCACATGAATCAGTTTCCTTCCGTTCCGGGCTCGCCGGTGCTGCTTGAATCTTCGGCGTCGGCCGGGGCGTCGTTCTCGACGATGCGCTGCAAGCCGCTCAGCTTGGCACCGTTGTCCAGGGCGATCAGCGTGACGCCCTGCGTCGCGCGGCCCAGTTCCCGGATCTCGGAAACGCGGGTGCGCACGAGCACGCCCTTGTCGGTGATGAGCATGATCTCGTCGGCCGCCCGCACGAGCGTGGCGGCAACGACCTTGCCGTTGCGCTCGCTCTGCTGGATGGCGATCATGCCCTTGGTGCCGCGGCCGTGGCGGGTGT
>CAZBUU010000361.1:0-4259 GCA_964495125.1 uncultured Rubrivivax sp. | reverse complement strand
GCATCTCGCTGTTCGTCGACGAGGTCTCGAACGTCATCAACCAGCCGTTGATCGAAATCCTCAACAAGGGCGCCGAGGGCGGCATCTTCACCACCTGCGCGATGCAGACGCTGGCCGACCTGGCCAAGCGCTTGGGCAGCGAAGACGCGGCGCGCATGGCGCTGGGCAACCTCAACAACCTGATCGCGCTGCGCTCGAAAGATAGGCCGACGCAGGACTTCGTGGTCGAGACCTTCGGCAAGACCGCCATTCACACCGTGCGCGTGGGCCTGAGCAGCGGCGCCGACGCGCACCTGGGCGACTTTTCGTCGAGCTACTCGACGCAACTCACCGAGAGCTTCGAGGAAATGGTGCCGGCCGACGTGTTGGGCAAGCTGCCGAACCTGCAGTACTTCGCGTCGGTGTCGGGCGGGCGGATCATCAAGGGGAGGTTTCCGATCCTGGATGCGGATGCCGCGGGCAACGCAGCTGTCGCATCCGGTGCATCGCGATGATCCGCGCTACTGCGATCGCTTGCCTGGTCGCCCTGCTGGCGATGGCGCTGTACCTGCCTTCCGCGTACCCGCCGGAACAGTTCTTCGCGCAGCTACGCAGAGAGCACGCCGCCGCCGCTCAGCTATGGGATCAACAGGCCGCCTCACACATGCTCGACGTCGCGCTCGGGCTGCAAGACTCGACTCGGCGAGTCGCTCCTTCGCCGCATGCCGCCGCAAGTGTGCCCGGTGGCCCGCTCGACACCGCAGTTGCGCGCGAGATGTCGTCCGTCAGCGCTCGACTGTTCGGCAACGCCTACTTCCGATCCGTTGAAGCCCTGTTTCTCTTGGCAATGTTCAGGCTCGGCATGATGAGTCACGCCCTCCCGTGGCTCCTTCCGTTCTTCGCGGCCGCGTTTGTCGACGGCCACGTATCGCGGCTGCTGAAGGCCCGTGAGTTTCGGCAGCACGACCCCGAGGTCTTCGCCTTGGCATTGGCCGCCGCAATTGCCACCGCCTGCGCGACAGCTATAGCGCTGCTGGCTCCGCTGGAGCTGCCGGTCGTTGCCTGGGCAGTTGCACCGCTCGTCGTGGTCTTGCTGCTCAGCAGGGCCTTTGCCAGCTTCCATCTGCGAGCCTGATCACCCGGCCAGCAACGGCCAGGAAGCGTCCTTGCTGCTGCACCTCGCCGTGATCGCCGACCGGCGACCGTAGGTCCCTCTCGTTCCCGTTCCTGACGGTCGACTTGGCCTGGGCTAGCCTCGGAAAAGCGCGAACTGAAATAGGGGGGCTTGCGGGCCAGCAGGTTTGCTCGTACATTCTCACTCATGCAAGTGAGTGAACGAAGCATCCTGTCGCTCCGCGCCACTGTCGGAGCCAAGACGCTGGCCGGTGCGGCTGCTGGTCGCGCTGTGGCTGCCAAGCTCCAGACCGCGACAGCGACGTTGCCCACGCCGTGGGTCCTGGCCTTCGACGGCGTCGAACTGATCACGGCGAGCGCCTTCCGCGAGGCCATCTTGTCGATTGTCCGCTGGGCGGCCGACGACGGCCGAGCCTGCCTGCTCGCCAACGTCAACGAGGTGACCTGCGAAGAGGGGCTGATCGCTGCGGCCCAGGCGGGCAGCGTGCTTCTCTTCTGCAAGCTCGACGGTTTGACGATCTCCAACGTCGTGGCCCGCGGCCCGCTGGACGCCAAGTTGAAAACCACCCTGGGGTTGGTACTCAAGCTCGGCGAGGCAGATGCCAAAGCGGTGAGTGATGCCTCCGGCGAGGACACCGTCACAACGGCCTGGAACAACCGGCTCGTGGCCTTGACCCGCATGGGCCTGCTCACCGAGCGCAAACTCGGAAAAACCAAGTACTACTCCGCTGTCGTGAAGGGCATGTCGTATGGGAAATGAGTTCTTGCGCAAACAGCGCGAAGGCCGTGCCAAAGGATGGAACCGCCAATTGCGCGCCGGTGAACAGGACATGCTCGTTGCGCTCGCGCCGGGCCAGGAGATGGGCTGCCGCGCCTCGGTCCGCGGGGGCATGCCGGCAGTGGGAAGCAAGCTGATGCTGCAACTCCTCGACGGCACCGTCATGGTCCGCGATCAGAACGAGTGCATTGGCCAAGTGAATCATCCGAGACCCGAGCTGTTGCAGGACTTGCAGCGTGGTGCGGGCCTGGCCGTGGCTCAGGTCAGGTCCCAGTTGGAAGCAGCCAGCTGCGTCGACCTCGTCGTGGAGCGCTGACTTGCTGGCCGCCGACGCCATCCGATTTGCGCCGACGTTCAAGGACGTCGGCCCGGGCCAGCCGCTGCTGGGGTGTGGCAGCTGCATCGACCGCAAGGTCTGCGGCGGTCTTCACCTTCGCAATACCGGGTCGCTGCTGGTCTCCTGCATGTCGTACTGCACTTGCGAAGACACCAGCCAGTGCGACATCGTCTGCCCACGCAAGCCGGAGGACTACGTCGCGCGGCATCGCGAAGTCGATGGCTGGGACCTGACCACGATTCCGACCGCCCGCACGGTCGAGATTCCGCGCTTGCCGGACTGGATTCCGCTGCTGCAAGGCAACCTGCTGGGCCGGCGTGCCACGGCACTGGACGATTGCCTGGCCCTGCCGCTCACCTACGCTCTCAAGGGTCGAGGCCATGCAACACGCGGACGCACGCGCCAGGAACTGGGGGAGAGTTATGGCGTTCGACCCCGCCACGGATGGGTGCTGTCCGGCGTGCAGGAAGATCCCGCCGTCGAGCGCATCTGGCCCCTGCCCGACATCAGCCGCATTGCCCGGCAGCTTGTTCACGCCGGCGCCATCTTCGCCACGTCGCCGGACTTCAGCACGATTCTCGACAGCCCGCGGCACGACAACCTGCATGCTATGAAGCGCATCGCGTGGGTTTGGTATCACATGACCCAAGGCGGGCTGTGCACCGCGCTGCATGTCGATGGCCGCACCGATCACGACTTTGTTCGATGGGCGGAGTTCACTCGACTGCAGCCCGCCGTGAAGGCCATCGCGTTCGAATTCCTCACTGGCACGGCCACGAAGCTGAGCATCGACCAATACTGCGAGCGCCTAGCTGGCCTCGCCGCGGCTGTCGGACGAGACCTGACGCTCGTGGTCCGTGGGAACGCGGAGGCGGCGGGCGCGCTGCGCTCTGCCTACAAGCAGGTCGTGTTCATCGATTCGACCGCCTACATGCGGTCGACGAAACGCCGACGTGCCTACCTGAACGACAACGGCAAGGTGGCCTACCTGCCCGTGCACACGAGCACCAGCCGCGAAGCCCGGGCCCTGCTGCGCCACAACATCCACACGCTGCGTCTGGCAGCCACCGAGCCTCGCGCGCCGGCCATGCCGGATCCGCAAGCGCGACTGGACTTCAACGCCCTACCACCTCAGCAGGACGCTGACGACGAATCCCCGCAGCTTGCCTTGTTCCCGCAGTAGGAAGCGCGATCGGTCGGCCTCCTGCTCCAACTCGAGGCTGGCGCCGTCGCTGCGAACGCGTACGCAGCCATCCAGCGAGCGCACCGACCGCATCACGGTCTGAAACCCTGTCCCTCGGTCGGGCTCGCCGGTGCGCGACCGGTGGTCGATCACCGCCCACTTCAGCGCCTGCTCCGCGTCGGCAGGCTTATCCGCAAGCGGTGAAGCCTGGTAGCCACCCAGCACGCCTCGGCCACTGTCGGCCACCACCATCCAGGCCTCGCGTCCGAGCACCTCGAAAGCACCGAGCCCGTCGACTCCATCACCGGCATGCTCATCCACATTGGTCAGCAATTCATGCAGCGCCCCCGACAGGCGCAGTGCAGCCGTGGTCACCACGCCCGCGGCCACCAGCTGCGTGCGAAAAGAATTGGCGAAGTCATTGGTCGCGTCGTCGGACTCATGCCCTGCACACCGGTGCAGCACACCCCTTGCGCCTTCGCTGAGATACGGCTGCGACGACCTCAACAGCCGGCGCAACAGCCGCCCTCGGTTCGACGTGTCGGCGACCGTGACCGCCTGCGGCGCGCCTCGCTTGAGCATCAGCAGTTCGAGCAAGGCGCCAAGACCGACTCCTGAAGCGTCGACCCGCACTGCTTTATCGGACTGGCCGGCGAGCACTGCCGCAATGTCGTCCGAACGTGCAAACCGCTGCTGGAAGCTGCCGGCCTCCCGATGTTCCTGCACGAGCCAACCTCCCTGCGTCGCTTGTCATCTGGTCGACCATCCGCGGGGCGCCAAGCGCTGCTCAACTACATCGACTGCGCCCGCTCCAACAGCCCCGCCACGTCCTTGAACTTGTCGTAGAT
>CAZBUU010000360.1:0-4260 GCA_964495125.1 uncultured Rubrivivax sp. | reverse complement strand
CCTTGAAGTAGGCGGCGAAGGCGCGGTCGAACTTGTCGAACTGCGCCTCGTCCTTGACGAGCGAGGTGCGGGCCAGGAGGTAGAACTTGTCGACGCTGGGGCCACCCTCGTCGTCGATGACGCCGGCCTGCAGCGCCTGCAGCAGCGTCAGGTATTCCTTGACGCTGACCTTGAGCTTGGCGGCGCGCAGCGTGTAGAAGAAGTCGATCAGCATGGCGGGTTCCTCGGGCGCCTCGGCGCGGCCTTCGGGGGCGCCCGTTCGGTTCTGTCCGAGGGCCGAGTTGCGCCTCTCGGGCAGCACGGTCTTCTCAAGGGACGGACACACATTCAGTATATCCAGCAGCGTTGCTCAAGCCGGGTGGCTTTCTGCCGAAGACAGGCGCAGCATCTGAAGTGCCGGACCCTGCGCGTCCGGCAGTGCCTTCACCGTGAGCCTGGATCCCCTGACCCTCTCACCGGCCGTCGGCCTGGTGGCCCTGCAGTTCTTCCTGTACGCGGGCGGATGGGTCCTCGGCGCATGGCTGCTGCGCGAGCAACGTGCCGTGCTGGTGTACTGGGCCGGTTTCATGGCCTGCGTGGCGCTGGGTTTCCTGCTCATGTCGCAGCGTGGCGAACCCCGCACCTGGATGGCCTTCAACGGTGCCGCCCTGGCCTGGATCGCGGGCCTCCTGCTGCTGTGGCGCGGCGTGGCCCGCTACTTCCGCGCGCCGGCCTGGGGCTGGGTGCAGTGCCTGGTCTTCATCGCGCTGCTGCTGGGCAACCTGTGGCTGGGCCCGGGCGCAGAAGGTGCGGCGGCGCGGGTGGTGCTCAGCTACGGCTCGGGCATGCTGATCTTCGTGCTGCTGGTGGCCAACGTGGTGCCGGACACGGTGCACCGCTTCGGGCCGGCACGAAGCCTGGTGCTGCTGGTGCCGGCCATCATCGTCGTCATCGCCTTCGCCTTGCTCGTGCTGAGGCAGTTGTCGGACCCCGGCCACGCCTTCGAACTGCACCGTTCCGACCCGCGCAACCTGCGCGCCCTGGCCGCCTACGTGGTGGCGGCGGCGATCTTCAACGTCACCTTCACGGCGCTGGTGGTCGCGCGGCTGGTGCACAGGCTGCGCGAACTCAGCGAGCGCGACACGCTGACGGGCCTGTACAACCGCCGCGCCATGGACGAGCGCCTGCGCCAGCAGTGCGAGCGCTGGCGCCGGGGCGGCGAGCGCTTCTCCATCGCGCTGCTCGACCTGGACTTCTTCAAGCGCATCAACGACACGCTGGGCCACCAGGCCGGCGACAAGGTGCTGCTGCGCACCGGGCAGTGGCTGCAGGCCGAGGTTCGCGGTGGCGACATGGTGGCGCGTGTCGGGGGCGAGGAGTTCCTGGTGCTGATGCCGGGCGCCAGCGGCGCCGAGTCCCGCGCGCTGGCCGAGCGCCTGCGCACGGGCCTGGCCGCGCTGCATCGGCAGGCGCTCACTGCGGGCGAGGAGCCTGCGCCGACGCTCACGGTGAGCATCGGCGTGGCCGAAGTGCAGGAGCGCGATGGGGGCCCGGATGGCCTGGTCCGGCGTGCCGACGAGGCCCTGTACCGTGCCAAGGCCCTGGGGCGCGACCGCGTGGAATTGGCCGACTGAACCGGCCTCAGCGCAGCTTGCGGCGCCCGCGCGCGCCCGGGTCGTGGCGCTTCAGCCAGTCGAAGAACTCCTCGTGCCACAGCCGGCTGTTGCGCGGCTTCAGGATCCAGTGGTTCTCGTCGGGGAACCACAGCAGCCGGGCATCGACGCCCCGCGCCTTCAGCGTGTTGTAGTAGGCCAGGCCCTGGGCGTCGGGCACGCGGTAGTCCAGCGCACCGTGGATCACGAGCGTGGGCGTGGCCATGTTGCCGGCGAACGCCGAGGGGCTCTGCGCCATCACGCGAGCCGGATCGTCCCAGTACCAGGCGCCCAACTCCTTGGCGTGCCAGCTCCAGGCGTCGTCGGCGAACATGGCCGTCCAGTCATAGCAGCCGGCGTGGCAGACGTAGGCCTGGTAGCGGCCCGGCGGCACGTGGCCGTTCATCCAGGCCACCATGAAACCGCCATAGCTGCCGCCGCTGGCGAAGATGCGCTTGCCATCCACCCAGGGGCGCTTCAGCAGCCAGTCGGTGGCGGCCTCCACGTCCTGCAGTTCCAGTTCGCCCCAGCGGTGGGTGATGCTGTCCAGGAAGGCGTAGCCGAAGCCGCTGCTGCCGTGGTAGTTCACGTTGGCCACGATGTAGCCCTGGGCCGCGAACAGCTGCTGGTTCCAGCGGTAGTGCCACAGGTCGCCCGGGCCGGTGTGCGGGCCGCCGTGGATGCTGTGCAGCACGGGGTACTTCTTCTTCGGGTCGAAACCGGGCGGGTGCACCAGCCACATCTGCACGTCGTCGCCTTGCGCGCCGGTGAACCACACCTCCTGCACCGCGCCCAGCGACAGCTGGTTCATCAGCGTGTCGTTGAAGCTCTCGAGCCGGCGTGCCGGCTGGCCGGCGACATGCGCGTGGATGCGGGCCGGGTGCAGTGCACTGTCACCCACCGTCACCAGCGTGCCGGCGGCCTTGTCGAAGCCCGACAGCGTGCCGCCGGTGACGACGATCTCGGCGCGGCGGTCGGGCAGGTCGAAGCGCCACAAGTGCGTGCGGCCTTTCTGCTCGGCCAGGAACAGCAGCGCCTGGCCGTCCTCTTCCCATTGCAGCGGGGTGTGGACATCGTGGTCCCACTCGGCGCTGACGACGTCCCAGCTGTTTTCCTCCCGCTCCCACACGGCCAGTTGCGACGGCATGGTGTGCTTCACCGCCTGGTGGCTGGCACAAAAGGCGAGGCGGCTGCCGTCGGGGTTGTAGCGCGGGCCCGTCAGGTCCCAGTCGGCGTCCTGCACGATGACCTGCACGGCCCCGCTCTTCAGGTCCATCTCGGCCAGGGCCAGGCGGCCGTCGGGGCGTTTCTCCACCGCGGGGTCGAAGGCGAAGACGACGCGGCGGCCGTCGGGCGAGACGTCGAAATGCGAGAGGCCGGGGTCGCTGCGCGTCAGTTCGTAGGATGTGCCTTCGAAGAGGTCGCGCACCTTGCCGGGGGCGCCGTCGCGGCCCAGTTCCAGAATGTGCAGGTGGGCCACGCGGCCTTCGGGCAGGTTGCGGTCCCAGTGGCGGTACTGCGCCTCGCTGGTGACGTAGCCCGTCTCTTTGCGCTCCTTGAAGGCCTTGAACTTCTTGGCCTGCGCGCGCTGGCCTTTCAGTCCGGGCCAGACCCAGCTCACGAAGACCAGCGCACGGCCGCCGGGCAACCAGCGGAAGGCCTCCACGCCGGTGGCCACTTCGGCGGCACGCAGCGCCTCGCCGCCATCGGGCGCGATGACGTAGAGCTGCGCTTCCTCGTCCTTCTTGCCCTCCTGCTCGCGGCGCGCCGTGAAGGCGATGAGGTCGCCGCGCGGGCTCCACTGCGGGCCGCCGTCCTTGTCGCCACCGCTGGTCAGGCGGCGTGGCGCGCCGCCCAGCGTCGACAGCAGCCACAACGAACTGCTGCCCTTGTTGTCGGTCATCGAGTAGCTGCCGAGCGCGGCCACGGCCTGCGCGCCATCGGGCGACAGGCTGGGTATGCCCAGGCGTTCGATGGCCCAGAGGTCTTCCAGCGTGAGGGGGCGTTTGCGGGCCATGGGGGAGTCCGTTCCTGGCAAGGCCGGCGCGCGCTCAGCGCGGCCGCGTGAGTTGGTGTTCGAGGTGGGCGCGGACCTCGGGCCATTCGCCCGCGCTCAGGCTGTACATCACGGTGTCGCGCACCGTGCCATCGCGGCGCAGCGCGTGGTGGCGCAGCACGCCGTCCTTCCTCGCGCCCAGCCTTTCGATGGCGCGCTGGCTGGCGAAGTTGAAGTTGTCGGTGCGCCAGCCGACGAGCTTCGCGCCCAGGGTCTCGAAGGCGTGGTGCATCAGCAGCCACTTGGCCGTGCTGTTCACGGCACTGCGCTGGAAGCGCTGCGCGTACCAGGTGTAGCCGATCTCCAGCCGCCCGATGGCCGGCACGATGTCGTGGTAGCTGGTGCTGCCGATGACCTGGCCGCTGGCGGCGTCCAGCACCGCGAAGGCCAGGCGGTGGCCTTCGGCGCGCATGCGCAACCCGGTCTCGATGTAGGCGCGCGTCTGGCCGGGTTCGGGCACCGAGGTGACGCGCAGCTTCCACAGTTCGCCATCGGCCGCCGCGGCGGCCAGGCCGCTTTCGTGCTCCAGTTCCAGCGGCACCAGCCGCACCGGCGCGCGCTCCAGCGTGACGG
>CAZBUU010000359.1:0-4274 GCA_964495125.1 uncultured Rubrivivax sp. | reverse complement strand
TCGGCGAGAAGCCCGAGGAGGTGCTCAACAGCATCCACTTCGGCTCCACCTTCCCCAGGCGTTCGCTGGTCACCACCACGCACGCCCTGCCGCAGGGCAGCCTGGTGTCGGACTGGCACACGTACGCGGTGGAATGGGAGCCGGGCGAGATCCGCTTCTTCGTGGACGAGGTGCAGACCTGCACCTACGACCACTGGTGGAGCTGCAGCCGGCTTCAGGACGGCCTGGGCGTCGAGGCGCGCCGGGAGGCCGACCTCAACCCCTGGCCCGCCCCCTTCGACCAGCCTTTCTACCTCGTGATGAACGTGGCCGTGGGCGGCAACTTCCCCGGCCATCCCGACGCGCGCACCCGTTTCCCGGCCGAACTGGTGGTCGACTACGTGCGCGTGTACGACAAGGTCGGCGGCTACGGCCCCGCGAAGCCGCGCGGGCGCGGCGTCAAGCCCTGGCAGAAGGGCCATGTCAGCGAGCGCCGCTTCTGAGTAGCCCCCCGGGGCCGGGCTTGCCCGGCCCGCCACCCGCGGGGCATCCATCGAATCGGCGGCGCCCCATCGGCTTGAGTGGCCGCACCCTCTTTCGGAGAACCAGATGTCGAGACCCCGCATTCCAGGACAGGACGCCGCGCACGGTGAAACCCCCGCGGCCGGGCAACCGCGCAGCGGCGCGTTGCCGACGGTGGCGGCGCAGGGCGGTGCCTGGTCGCACCTCAGGCCCGAGGTCTGGACCGACCCCGAGCGCGACCGCCTCCGCGACGCCTTCGGCTCGGTGCTGCGGCGCGGCGTGCATGGGCTGTGCTTCAGCCCCTACGTCGAAGGGCAGTCGCCGGGTGCGCAGGTCACCGAGGCGCAGATCCGCGAGAGGCTGGCGATCATCCGGCCCCATGCGCGCTGGATCCGCACCTTCTCGTGCACCGACGGGCACGAGCACACGCCGCGCATCGCGCACGAGATGGGCATCAAGACGCTGGTCGGCGCCTGGCTCGGGGAGGACGAAGCCATCAACGAGCGCGAGATCGCAGGCGTGATCGAGGTGGCGCGGGCCGGCCATGCCGACATCGTCGCTGTCGGCAACGAGGTGCTGCTGCGCGAGGACATGGACGAGGACGCGCTGCTGGCCCACCTCCAGCGCGTCAAGCAGGCCCTGCCCGGCGTGCCGGTGGGCTACGTCGACGCCTACTACCTGTTCGAGCTTCATCCGCGCATCACCGCGGCGTGCGACGTGGTGCTGACCAACTGCTACCCGTTCTGGGAGGGCTGCCCGCGCGAAGGCGCCCTGGCCTACATGCAGAGCATGCTGCGCCGCACGCGTGCGGCAGCGCCCGGCAAGCGCATCGTGATCAGCGAGACCGGCTGGCCCGACAAGGGCACGGCCTTCCACGGCTCGGTGCCGTCGACCGAGGGCGCGATGGCGTACTTCGTCGACACCCTGCACTGGGCCGAGGCCGACGACCTGGAGGTCTTCTACTTCGCCGCCTTCGACGAAGCCTGGAAGGTGGGCGCCGAGGGCGACGTCGGCGCCTACTGGGGCCTGTGGGACAAGGACGGCAAGCCCAAGTTCCTGTGATGAAGACGCTGCAACTGCCGATAGGCCCCGCGATCTGCTACTCCGGTTACCGCGAGGGGCAGGATCCAGGACGCCGCCTCTATCCTTCCGTGGCGCAGATCCGCGAGGACCTGCACATCCTGAACAAGCACTGGCGGCTGCTGCGCCTGTACGACTGCAGCGTGCATGCGCAACGGGTACTGCAGGTGATCCGCGAGGACCGGCTGCCCTTCCAGGTCCTGCTGGGGGCCTACCTGGGCGCGGAGATGAACAACTTCGGCTGCCCCTGGGGCGGCATCTACCCCGAGGACGAGCTCGACTCGAACTGGCGCCAAAACGACGCCGAGCTCGACCGCCTGGTGCACCTGGCCTGCAGCCACGAGGACATCGTGTTCGCCGTCGCCGTCGGCAACGAGTGCACGGTCGACTGGACCGACCACTACGTGCCGGTGCCGCAGATGATCGAGTACGTGCGCCGCGTCAAGGCGCGCGTGAAGCAGCCGGTGACCTTCTGCGAGAACTACGTGCCCTGGCAGAACAAGCTGCGACCGCTGGTGCAGGAGCTGGACTTCATCTCGCTGCACACCTACCCGGTGTGGGAGTACCGGCACATCCACGAGGCGCTGGCCTACACGCAGGCCAACGTCGCCAGCGTGGCCTCGCTGTACCCCGGCAAGCCCGTCGCCATCACCGAGGCCGGCTGGTGCACCGCCAGCAACGGCCGCGGCATGAACGCCGAGCACGCGGTGCAGGAGCTGCAGGCCGTCTATTACCAGGACCTGATGGGCTGGACCCGCGAGGCCGGCTTGCTGTGCTTCGTGTTCGAGGCCTTCGACGAACCCTGGAAAGGTTCGGCAGACCCGCTGGAACCCGAGAAGCACTGGGGGCTGTTCACGGTGGACCGCCGGCCCAAGCTGGTGATGCAGTCGTTGTACCCGGAAAGGGTGGCGCCCGGCGCGCACGCCGCCGGCTGAAGCCATGGACGCCGCCCGCCCGAGCGCCACGATGCACACCCACCGCACGCCCGATGTGGCGCTGTGGGACGAGGTGCGGGCGCTGCGCGAGCAGTGGACGCACGAGGACATGCTGGTGGCCCACCGCATCACCTGGCTGATCCTGTCCGAAGGCCTGCTGTTCAACGCCTATGTCGCGATGTCGGCCCGGGCCTCGGCCTGGCTGGCGCTGGGGTTCCCGGTGTTCGGCATCGTGGTGGCGGCGCTGATCGGCGTCGGCGTGTTCACGGCGCTGAGCGCCGCCGACCAGGTGCGCGCGCTGTACCTTCACCGCGGCCTGGCCGACCTCTGCCCGCTGGCGCCCGATGTGCACCTGGCGCGGCGCGGGCGCTGGGCGCCCAAGGCCCTGCCCTTCGTGTTCGGCGCGATGTGGCTGCTGGCGCTGGCCGCAGCGCTGGGCTCAGCCCGCTGAAGCCGCGCCGTACTTCGGCCGCTCGTCCTTGTCCCACAGGCCCCACTGGGTGCCGACCTCGCCCTCCTGCTGCCGCTTCCAGGGCTCGTCGAAGGAAGCGAAGTAGAAGAGCTTGATGCCTTCGCCGCGCGCCCATTGCTGCACGTCGATGAAGTAGCGCATGGCGTTCTCCGGCGAAGGCACGGCGCCGTCCACCGGCTGGCCGCGGCCGGGCCAGCCGGTCTCGGCGATGATCACCCGCTTGTCCTCGCCGCCGGCGGCCTTCACCAGCGCGTGCATGCGCCGCAGGTACTGCGCGGCCATGGCGACGTCGGCGCCTTCCCAGAACGGGTAGCAGTTGGGCAGCAGCACGTCGCAGGCGGCGGTGAGCGCCGGCCGCTCGAGGAACTGGTAGTAGGCGTCCACGCAGCCCACCGACACGCCCTCGGGCACGGCCGCCTTGACGCGGGCCAGGTAGCCGAGCAGTTCCGGCTCGCTCAGCTCGCCGCGCAGCAGCACCTCGTTGCCCACCACCGCGATGTCCACCTGGCCTTCCTCGGCCAGCTGGATCAGGGCCCGGATCTCGCGCTCGTTGCGTTCGCGGTCGTGGCTGATCCAGGCACCCACCAGGGTCTTGAGGCCCTTGGCGCGCGCCAGCCGCGGGATCACCTCATGCCCTTCGGTACAGGCGAAGGAGCGCACCCAGCGCGTGTGCGGCGCGATCAGATCGATGCGGCGGCTGACCTGCGCCGCCTGCAGGGGGTCGCCCGCGCGCTGGCCTTCGCCGTAGGCGCTGAAGCACAGCCCGTACAGGCCACGCCCGAACTGCTCGGCGTACAGCGCATGCAATGCCTCGCCCGACTGGGCGCCCAGCGGCGAGGGCAACGCACCGGGCAGCAGCAGCCCATGTTCGGCCAGCCAGGGGCGGGCCCCCGACGAGCCCTGCGACGACGCGGCCGCGCCCCGCAGCCGGCGCCGCTCCAGTTCGGCGTGCACTTCGAGTGCGCGCTTCTCGTCGAGGTCGTAGTCGCGCATGAACCACATCGCCAGCAGCGTGCCGAGGATGGGCACGCCGGAGTAGAAGAGGCGCAGGCCGTCCACCGCGCCGGCGGGCTGCGAGGCGGCGCCGGGCGTGAACGCGACCCAGGCCATGATGGCGCCGCTGAGCAGGCCGGCGACCGCGAAGCCGAGCTTGACCATCCACCAGTAGATGGCGCCGAAGATGCCCTCGCGCCGCTTGCCGGTGGCCAGCTCGTCGAGGTCGCAGACGTCGGCCGTCATCGACATCATCAGCGTGAACAGGCCGCCGATGCCGAACGAGAAGAACG
>CAZBUU010000358.1:0-4279 GCA_964495125.1 uncultured Rubrivivax sp. | reverse complement strand
GCGCTTGAATGTCGCTTGGTCCACGCCGAAGCACAGGCGGATGCGGGCGAGCAGGTTGTCATGCTCGGCGAGAATGTCGCTCACTGCTGCGCAGACGAACCCCGGATCCGTCGGCGCATACGGGTGTCCGGATGAGTCTGCGCGCGGCGATGTGGGCAAGCCATGCATGCTCCCACTTTCAAGTCGTATGGCCGAGCAGCGCGACCTTGATAGGCCGTGAAGATCGGGGTGTTTCGCTGTCGCCCCGATGGATGAACTGGGATCAGGGTGTCAGGTCGCCAGCGGTGCAGCGATGACCACAGCGACGGCGCCACAGCGATCACTGGAGAAGCCAAGGGGGAGGAACAAGAATGAAGGTCGTACGGCTGAAGATCACGAACTTTCGGAGCATCAAGAGTGCCGAGCTGCACTTCGACGGGCACGCCTTGATCGTCGGCCCGAACAACGTTGGCAAGAGCACCATCTGCGAAGCGCTTGATTTGGTACTGGGGCCAGATCGCATATCGAAGTTCCCGCCAGTCGAGGAGTTCGACTTCCACAACGCGCACTACCTGGCGCCGCCGGCTGTCGAGGGCGAAGAGCCGACGCCCGTGCCGATCAAGATCGAGGTCGTCCTCACCGACATCAATCCGGAGGTCGAGAACCGATGTGGCCAGCACCTTGAGTTCTGGCATACGCCTGAGAGGCGGACCCTCAACGAAGGCGAAGCCGACGCCGCAAACCCGCCCGTGGTGGTGAGTTGCCTGCGGCTCGAGACTGAGGCCGTCTACAACCCGGAAGAGGACGAGTTCGAGGCGAAGACTTGCTATTCGCGCAGCCCGAACGCAGAGCCAGGCGAGTTGGACAAGGTCAGCAAGGAAGTCAAGCGCCTGTTCGGTTTCCTGTACTTGCGTGCAGTTCGGACAGGTTCCCGCGCCTTGAGCCTGGAGCGAGGCTCGCTGCTCGATGTCATCCTGCGGCTCAGAGGCTCACGCGCAGGCCTTTGGGAGAAGGCCATTGAGCGCCTGCGCAATCTGGACATCGAGAAGGATGCTACGCACCTACAGCCCGTCCTGAAGTCGATCGAAGCGCGCCTCGGACGCTACATCGCGTCCGACGTTGACGGCAGAACCACGAAGCTGCACGTATCCCAGCTGACGCGCGAGCATCTGCGCAAGACCATGGCGTTCTTTCTCGCCATGTCCAAGGATCAGACGCCGGTGCCATTCCAGCAGGTCGGTACTGGAACGCTGAATGTCCTGGTTCTCGCCCTCCTGTCGTTCATCGCCGAACTGAAGCCGGCGTCAGTCATCTTCGCAATGGAGGAACCCGAGATCGCGGTGCCGCCTCACACGCAGCGCCGGATCGCGGACTACCTGCTCCACAACACGACGCAGGCCTTCGCGACCTCACACTCGCCGTACATCATCGAGCGCTTCGAGCCTGAGCAAACCCTGCTGTTGTCGCGCGGGCCCGACTCAAGCGTCTCTGCCAAGAAGGTGTCGGATGCCGGCGGCCTCAAAGGCAACGACTTCAAGCGGTTTGCGCGGCGTGGCCTGACAGAATGCATGCTCGGCAAGGGAGCCGTCGTCGTCGAAGGCCTGACGGAGTTTCACGCCTTGCCAGTGGCAGCCAGAAAGTTGGAAGAGAGCGACGCCTCTCTGCAGCCACTCGACATCGCTGGCGCCGCGTTTTTTGACGCGGAGAGTGAGGGGTCGATGCCGAAGTTCGGCACCTTCTTCAAGGCGCTCGGCCTCAAGACGTTCTCGTTCTACGACTCGATGCCTCGCCCACCGGAAAAGAAGAAGCTGTTCACCGATGCGTTTGACGTGGATTGCGAGCATGCGTACGCAGGCTTCGAGGCGCTGATCGTGAGCGAGACGTCGCTCGATCGTCTGTGGGCTTTCCTTGACGATCTTCGGACGACTGGCGACAACGGAAACTTCACGATTCCCGCTGTGCGCCCGATCGATGCGGACCTGAAGAAGTTGGCCCGATCAGCACTGGACGGCAGCAAGGGTGCAGGTTGGGCTGCCAGGCTCTTCGAAGGCAGCACGGTGGCCGAACTGCCACCAACGGTCACCGGCTTCTTGAAGCAGGTATATGCAGCCTTCCCGAAGCCGGCTGATATTCCCGTGGAGGTCGCAGTCGCAGCGGCGCCAGCTAAGCCCGCCGGGCCCGCAGCCGCCGGTGCCGTAGCGCCGCCTGCTCCTGCAGCTTGAGCGAAGACACTTCGATGGAGGTCTGCGGTCTTCGCCAGCAAATCCTTGATTGCGAGGGGCACGCTCTCGTCGTCGGTGGACCAGGAAGCGGCAAGACGACGATTGCCCTAAAGAAGGCGGTTGTGCGCATCAGCGCTGGTCTCACGCCCGGCCAATCTGTCCTTTTCCTGAGCTTCTCCAGGGCAGCCGTCGCTCGCGTGGGGGAGGCCACGCGACTGGAGGTGCCGAAGGCTCAGCGCGGAATGTTGAGCATGCAGACCTTCCACTCCTTCTTCTGGACGTTGCTGTCGGCACACGCCTATCTGCTCGGTGCTCCGAAGTCGTTGCGCATCCTGTTGCCGCAGGATGAGCAGGCCAAGTACGGGACGATCAGGGCGAAGGACCGCAAGGAAGACAACCCGGAGTGGCAAGCGTGGCTGCAGGAGCGTGAGCGGTTGTTTCGGGAGGACGGACTGATCGCCTTTGACCTCTTCCCGTCCAACGCGGCGCAGCTGCTCGAACGTAGCGCGCATGTCCGCCGCCTCGTCACTCAGCGCCATCCGCTGATCATCGTGGACGAGGCGCAGGACACCAACGAGCATGCTTGGCGGTGCATCGAATTGCTGGCATCTGCCGCACAGGTGATCTGTCTGGCCGATCTTGAGCAGCAGATCTTCGACCATCTTCCCGGCATTGGTCCGGAGCGGATCATCGCCATCAAGAAGTCGCTGACTCCTTTGGAGATCGACCTCGGTGCGCAGAATCACCGCAGCGGTGGTACAGAGATAGCCACTTTCGGCCAAGACATATTGCTTGGCAAAGTTCGCGGCTCGCCATACGTCGGCGTCTCCGCCTTCGCCTACAACCCGAAACTGCGGACGCTGAGTGCCATCATGCGCATGTCCATCGGCATGCTTCAGCGGGCCATCAGGAAGTCGACCGGGAAGTACGGCAGGAACGTCGCAATCCTCACACACTCCGGCGCGTCGGCCGCGAAGATTTCGGCGGCGCTGAATGCTGAGCCGAAACCGGTGCGGCACAAGCTGTCGTTCGATGAGGCCGAAGCGATGTTGACGGCACGCTTCGCGGCGTTTCTCCTTGAACCAAAGCGAGACGCTGACCGGATGCTCGACCTCGCAACAGCGCTTGATCTGCTGGCGGCGGCAAAGCGCGCCAACGGTCTGGCAGCTGCGAAGCAGTGGCAAGTTTGGGCGCTAGCAGTTCGGGCCGGCAAGGCGCCGAAAGCGAAGTTCGTTCAGGCAGTACTTGGCGTCATGGATGGGCTGCGTGCCCAGGGTTTCGCAGGCGATCCGGCGAAGGATTGGACTCGCGTCAAGATCGCACTGCGCGCGGCTGCCGACGAGCATTTGGCGGAGGCCGCGAAGAACCTGGACTACCTGGTCGCCTTCAACCGCGGCAAGCGGATCGGTGGAGGACTCGGCGCCGTCTGGACACGTGATGGCGAGTACACGGGCGCACGGCAGGTGCTCGATCTGGCGCTCGCCCAAGACCAGATTCTTGGTGGCGTCGACGATCCGCCGGGCATACAAGTGATGACGATCCACAAGTCGAAGGGCAAGCAGTTCGACGGTGTCATCGTCGTCCGAGAAGGGCGGCATGACGGTGCGCAGATGGTGTCGTCATTCGTGTGGTGGGGCGATGAGCCCCCTTATCACCGAAGCCGCAAGATTCTCCGCGTAGCCATCACCCGCGCCAAGGCACACACACTGATGCTCGGTCCGATTTGGCCAGGCTGTCCCATCATTGGCCAGCACACGCTGTAGAGCGACGCGTCGAGCTGCCGTGCCCTGAAACCCATCAATGGGTTCCCACCACGAAGTGATTGTCGTCCGCTTCCTATCGCCCATTCAACAAGCGGTGCAAGCCGAGCTCGATTCCCGAGAGATCCGGCAACGGCCGCACCGGAAACGACGCCTGCACCCTCTGATCCGTGCCGTAGCGCTGCACGAGCTTGCAGAACGGGCACTCGTCGTTGGACCGTGGCGCCGAGCCGTAGGCCGCCAGGTATTCGCTGTGGCAGGTGGGGCAGGCAACCAGCGAGAAGCTCTGCACGCTGGTCAGCCACAGCCCGTCGGTGT
>CAZBUU010000357.1:0-4289 GCA_964495125.1 uncultured Rubrivivax sp. | reverse complement strand
GCTGCTGCAGGTACTCCGTCATCGACGCTTCCACGTCCACCAGCGTGCGGCGCGCATCGCGCAGCTTTCGGTGCTGCTCGCGGTAGACGGTGTAGGCGCGCAGCGTGCGGCGCCAGCCGGCGTCGAAGAGCGTGGCTTCCACCACGTCCTGCACCTGCTCCACGTGCGGCGTGACGGCGCCCCGCGCCAGCAGGCCGGGCAGCACGCCGTCGTGCGTCAGCCGCTCGGCTTCGGCCAGGCCGAACTCGCCGGTGGCGGTGCCGGCCCGGGCCAGCGCGCTGACGATCTTCTGTGCGTCGAAGGGGCGCACGGCGCCGTCGCGCTTGATGAGGTGGGAAGGCGGCGAGGCGGGGTGGCGGTCTGCGGTCATCGGCCCGGCGTTGGACGCTATCGGTAGTGTGAGCGGGTGAGCCTAGACACTACGGGTAGCGTTCGCAAGCGCGGAACGCGAGAGCGGCGACGCCGCTTGACCTGGATCAGGAAAGCGCTGCGGCGCGCTGTTCAGGCGCCACGCGCGTGACTGATGATGCGCGCGTCCAGCACGTCTTCGGCCCAGGCCGCGGCGGCGAGGAGTTGCTCGTCCTCGCCCGGCCGCGCCACCAGCTGCAGGCCCAGGGGCAGGCCGTCCGACGACAGGCCGCCGGGCAGCGTGACGCAGGGGCAGCCCAGCAGTTGCCAGGGGCGGTTGAAGAGCGGGTCACCGGTGGTGGCGCGCGAAGCCGGTGCGGCGCCCGGGGCGGCCGCGGTGATCAGCACGTCGGCCGCGCCGAAGAGTTCGTCGATGCCCTTCACGCAGCGTGCCGCCAGCTGCAGCGCTGCACCGTAGCGCGCCGGCTCGACGCCCTGCCCTTCGGCCAGCTGCGCGCGCAGCCCGCGCGAGAGTTGTCGGCGGCGGTACTGCCACTCGGGCGCCAGGGCGCGCGCGGTCTCGTGCAGCTGCACCGTGCGCTGGGCGTCGAAGAGACCCTCGAAGCCCTCGGGCCAGGCGGCCTGCAGCACCGAGGCGCCGGCCGCACCGAGGCGCGAAGCCGCGTCCTGCACCATCGCCGCCATGGCGGGTGACATGGCGTCGGCGCGCGAGGTGAGCGTGAGGCCGAAGCGCGCCTTGGCCGGCGCCAGGTTCAGCATCACGTCGCTGCCCGCCAGCACGCCCAGCGCCCGCGCGGCCTCGGCCACCGTGCGCGCCATCACGCCCACTTCGTCCAGCGTGTCGGAGTTCGGTTTCACGCCTGCGCGGGGCACGCGCCGCGGCGAGGGCTTCACGGCCACGATGCCGCAGAAGGCGGCCGGCCGGATGACCGAGCCCGCCGTCTGCGTGCCCAGCGCCAGCGGCACCAGGCCCGCGGCCACGGCCGCGGCCGAGCCGCTGGACGAACCGCCCGGCGTGTGCGCCGCATGCCACGGGTTGCGCGTGGCGCAAGGCGTCATGTTGGCGAACTCGGTGCAGGCCGTCTTGCCGGCGATCAGCGCGCCGGCGCCGCGCAGCAGGGCCACGCAGGCGGCATCGACGGAAGGCACGTGGCCCGCGTAGATGGGCGAGCCGTAGGCGGTGGCCAGGCCCGCGGTGTCGATGTTGTCCTTCACCGCCACGGCCACGCCGTGCAGCGGGCCGCGTGGCGGGCCGACGTCGAGTTCGCGCGCCTGGCGGCGCAGCGCGGCGGGATCGAAGGCGGCCCAGGCGCGGAGCTTCGGCTCCAGCGCCGCGCTGCGGGCGATCAGCGCCTCAACGGTAGACGAACTGTCGGACATGGGCCTGCACTCCTTCAGCGCTGCGGTCGATCTGACCCCGAGGGCATTGTCACGGACAGCCGCCCTGACCATTCGGCCGCGAAACCCTGCGAGCCTGCGGTGATAGGCTCTTGTCTCATGTTTCCCAAGTCGCTGGCATTGATCGACGACGACGCCGAGTACACCGAGTACCTGGCTGATTTCCTGCGCGACCGCGGTGTGCAGGTGAAGGTCTTCGCCGACAGCAACGACCTCATCACCCAGGATGGCGCCTACGACCACGGCTTCTACATCGTCGACCTGATGCTGCCCGGCATCAACGGCCTGGACCTCATCAAGATCCTGCGGCGCCGTACCGATGTCGGTCTGCTCGTGGTCAGCGGGCGCCTGGCACCGGAAGTCTTCAACGAGGTGCTCGGCGCCGGGGCCGACATGTATCTCGCCAAGCCCGTGCAGTTCGAGCAGGTGGCGCTGGCCGTCCAGGCCGTGCAGCGCCGCGTGGCCGCCGCCAGCCCCGCCAACCCACCCTGGCGCCTGGACCGGCGCGCTCGCCAGTTGGTGGCCCCCGATGGCGCCGTGGTCGACCTCAGTGACAGTGACCTCGTGGTCTTGGAGTGTTTCGCCGAGGCGGCGGGCGAGACGGTCACCCGGGAAACGCTGAAGCAGCGCCTGAACCGTGATCCGGCGGAATCCGAGGACGCCAGCACCGACAGCCTGAACGCCACGATCTATCGCCTGCGTCGCCGCATCGAGAAGGCCACGCCAGTGCCGGTGCCCCTGCAGGCCAAGTCGCGTGTGGGATACCAGTTTCGCGCCAACCTGAAGGCCGTCTAAGAGCGACACCCGCTCGCCCCGGCGGACATTATGTGTGCGCACGCTTTCACAATACATCAACATTCTTGAGGGCGATGTTGGAACGCTTGTTGGCCGGGTCGATCGTCAGCACTCTCTGGTGTTGAGTGCTAATATGACGGAACTCACCACCCCTTGGGGAGTCACAGTCCGCATGAACACCGCTGCTTCCACCGCCCTGACCCTTCGCGACCCCTGGTCGATGGTGCCGTCGCTCGGCAACCTGGATGCCTACGTGTCGGCCGTGAACCGTCTGCCGATGCTGACGCAGCCGGAGGAAACCCGCCTGGCCCGTGCACTGCGCGACAAGGGCGACCTGCAGGCCGCCGGGCAGTTGGTGCTGTCGCACCTGCGCCTGGTGGTGTCCATCTCGCGCCAGTACCTGGGCTACGGCCTGCCACAGGGCGACCTGATTCAGGAAGGCAACGTGGGCCTGATGAAGGCCGTCAAGCGCTTCGATCCCGAACGCGGCGTGCGCCTGGTCAGCTATGCCATCCACTGGATCAAAGCCGAGATCCACGAGTACATCCTCAAGAACTGGCGCATGGTCAAGGTGGCCACCACCAAGGCACAGCGCAAGCTGTTCTTCAACCTGCGCTCGATGAAGCAGGGCATGAAGGGCGAGGCCGGCGACGCCGACACCCACCGCAACACGCTGACGCCGGCCGAAGTGGCCAGCATGGCGCGCGAACTCAACGTCAAGCCCGACGAAGTGGTCGAGATGGAGATGCGGCTGTCCGGGGGCGACGTGGCCCTGGAACCGCAGAACGACGACGGCGAAGAGAGCTACGCGCCCATCGCCTACCTGGCCGACGACAGCAGCGAACCGACGCGGCAGATCGAGGCCCGCCACCGCGACTGGCTGTCCGGCGACGGCATCCAGCAGGCGCTGGACGTGCTGGACGCGCGCAGCCGCCGCATCGTGGAAGAGCGCTGGCTGAAGGTCAACGACGACGCTTCGGGCGGCATGACGCTGCACGAACTGGCCGCCGAGTACGGCGTCAGTGCCGAGCGCATCCGCCAGATCGAAGTCGCGGCGCTGAAGAAGATGCGCAAGGCCCTGGAAGTCACGGCCTGAGCAACGGCCCGGGGGCCTCAGCCCTCGGCCAGCAGGATCTTCAGGTCGCTGGTCAGTGCCTCGGCGCCCGAGCCGTAGCGCGTGAAGAGGCGCACCTTGCCCTTGGCGTCGAAGACATAGCTGCCCGCCGTGTGGTCCATGGTGTAGGTGTCTTCGGTCTTGCCCGGCACCTTGGCGTAGAACACCTTGAAGTGCTTGGCCACGTTCTTGGTTTCCTCGGCGTTGCCCCGCAGCGCCACGAAGCCCGCACCGAAGTTGTCGACGTAGGCCTTCAGCAGCTGCGGCGTGTCGCGCTCGGGGTCGATGGTGACGAAGATGCCCTGCACGCGCTCGCCGTCGGCACCCAGCGCCTTGCGCACCGAGGCCAGCTCGATCATCGTCGTCGGGCACACGTCGGGGCACTGCGTGAAGCCGAAGAACACCAGGGTCACCTTGCCCTTGAAGTCGGCGATGCGGCGGCGCCGGCCGTCGGCGTCGGGCAGGTCGAAATCCTGCGCGTAGTCGGCGCCCGTGATGTCGATGGCCTTGAAGGAACCACCGCCCTTGCTGCAACCGGCCAGCGCCAGCAGCGAAGCCCCGATCAGGCCGCGACGACGGATTTCAGCAAAGGTCCCACCCAGTCGTCAAGCAG
>CAZBUU010000356.1:0-4313 GCA_964495125.1 uncultured Rubrivivax sp. | reverse complement strand
AGGTCGGCAAGGAGTACGACACCCACCACATCGTGCTCGACTTCGGCGCCATGCCCTTCCCGGTGCTGGAAGGCCAGAGCATCGCCATCGTCCCGCCCGGCACCGACGCCCACGGCCGCCCGCACCATCCGCGCCAGTACAGCATCGCCAGCCCGCGCAACGGCGAGCGGCCGGGCTACAACAACGTCTCGCTCACCATCAAGCGCGTGCTGGAAGACCACCAGGGCCAGCCGGTGCGCGGCGTGGCCAGCAACTACCTGTGCGACCTGCAGGTGGGCGACCAGGTGCAGGTGATCGGCCCGTTCGGCACCAGCTTCCTGATGCCCAACCACCCGAAGAGCCACATCGTGATGATCTGCACCGGCACCGGTTCGGCACCGATGCGGGCGATGACGGAATGGCGGCGCCGGCTCAGGAACTCGGGCAAATTCGACAGCGGCAAGCTGATGCTCTTCTTCGGCGCCCGCACGCGCGAGGAACTGCCCTACTTCGGCCCGCTGCAGAACCTGCCCAAGGACTTCATCGACATCAACTTCGCCTTCAGCCGCACGCCCGGCGCGCCCAAGCGCTACGTGCAGGACGCGATGCGCGAGCGTGCCGCCGACCTGGCCCCGCTGCTGGCCGACCCCAACGCCTACTTCTATGTCTGCGGTTTGAAGGCCATGGAAGAGGGTGTGGTGATGGCCTTGCGCGACATCAGCCAGGCGGCGGGACAGTCATGGGAGACTGTCGGTGCGGCCCTGAAGCGTGAAGGCCGGCTGCACCTGGAAACCTATTGACCCCGCCATGAGCACGATCACGATCACGACACGCCGCCCCGGCGTGGCGCAGGTGACGATGAACCGGCCGGAGGTCTTCAACGCCTTCGACGAAGCCATGATCGGCGAGCTGGATGCCGCCTTCGCGCAGCTCGTTGCCGACGGCAGCGTGCGTGTCATCGTGCTGGCGGGCGCCGGCAAGCATTTCAGCGCCGGCGCCGACCTGCAGTGGATGCAGCGCGCCAGCACCGCCAGCCTCGAATGGAACATCGAGGATGCGCGGCGCTTCGCGGGCATGCTGGCCCGCATCGAAAGCTGCCCGAAGCCCACCGTGGCGCGTGTGCAAGGCGCCGCGCTGGGTGGCGGCGTGGGGCTGGCGGCGGCCTGCGACATCGCCATCGCGGCCGAAGGCGCCAGCTTCTCGGTCAGCGAAGCCAAGTTTGGCATCCTGCCCAGCGTCATCGGGCCCTACGTCACCAACGCGGTGGGCAAGCGGCAGGCCAGACGGCTGGCGCTGACCACCGAACGCGTTGGCGCGCCCGAGGCCTTGAGCCTGGGCCTGGTGCAAAAGCTCGTGGCCGCCGATGCGCTGGACGCGGCGGTGGACGCCACCGTCGAACAATTGCTGGCCGGCGGCCCCGACGCACAGCGTGAGATCAAGCAACTCTTCGCCCAACTGCAGGTCGGCCCCGTGACCCCCGAGGTCGTGGAACTCACGGCCCAGACCATCGCCCGCGTGCGCGGCACCGACGAAGCGCGCGAAGGCTTCGCAGCCTTCCTGGCCAAGCGGCCCGCGGCCTGGATCCCTCCTTCATCATGAACACACTTCAGCTTCAAGGCGCGCCGGTCTTCGTGGCCGGCGCCGGCATCATGGGCGCGGGCATCGCGCAGGTGGCCGCACAGGCCGGCCACGCGGTGCGCCTCTTCGACACCCGCGCGGGCGCGGCAGCGGCGGCCAAGGCGAAGCTGGCAGGCACCTTCGACGGCCTGGTCGCCAAGGGCAAGCTCGATGCTTCGGCGGCCCAGGTGGCGCTGGCGCGCATCGAGCCCGCGGAAAGTCTGGCGCAGGCCGCCGGCGTGGCCCTGGTGGTGGAAGCCATCGTCGAGAAGCTGGACGCCAAGCGCGCGCTCTTCGCCGAACTGGAAGGCATCGTGGGTGAGGCGGGCGTGCTGGCCACCAACACCAGTTCCATCTCCGTCACCGCCATCGCCAACGGGCTGCAGCGGCCCGAGCGCGTGGTCGGCATGCACTTCTTCAACCCCGTGCCGCTGATGAAGCTGGTGGAAGTGGTGAGCGGCCTGCAGACCGACTGCGCCGTGGCCGAGGCCATCTTCACGCTGGCCCAGGCCTGGGGCAAGACGCCCGTGCACGCCACCAGCACGCCGGGCTTCATCGTCAACCGCATCGCGCGGCCCTACTACGCCGAGACACTGGCGCTGCTGCAGGAGCGCGCCGCCAAGCCGGAGATGCTGGACGCCGCGCTGCGCGGCGCCGGCTTCCGCATGGGGCCCTGCGAGCTGATGGACATGATCGGCCACGACACCAACTTCGCCGTGACGAACTCGGTCTTCGAGGCCAACTTTTTCGACAAGCGCTACCAGCCCAGCGGCGTGCAGCGCGAGATGGTCGAAGGCGGCCTGCTGGGGCGCAAGAGCGGCCGCGGCTTCTACCGCTACCCCGAAGGCGCGCCGGCGGTGCCGGACACGGCCTGCCCGCTGACGGTGGCGCCGGGCACGGTCACCGTGCATGGCCAGGGTCCCATCGCGGAGGCCTTGGCCCAGGCCGTGGCGCAGACGGCAGCGCGCTATGCGCCCAGGCATGTCTGCGTGCTGGCACGCCTGCGCGAAACCGGCTGGACGGGCCTGGAGATCGACGGCGCGCGCCTGGTGATGACCGACGGCCGCACGGCCGGCGAGATCGCCGCCGAGGTGAAGCGCCGCGACGTCGCCGTCTTCGACCGTCTCGTCAAGCTGCCGCCTGCCCCCGGCACGCCGCTGGCCTTCGCCGTGGCCGACGAGGCCTGGCGCGACCGTGCGGCGGCCTGGCTCGCCGAACTCGGTTTCGTGCCCTTGCCGGTGTCCGACACGCCCGGGCTGGTGGTGGCCCGCACGGTGGCCATGCTCATCAACGAAGCCGCCGATGCCGTGCTGCAAGGCGTGTGCAGCGAAGCCGGGGCCGACGCGGCGATGAAGCTGGGGGTCAGCTATCCGCAAGGGCCTTTCGAGTTCCTGTCGCACTGGAGCGTGCCCGAGGTGGTGGATGTGCTGGACGCGCTGGACCACCTCTACCGCGGCGAGCGCTACCGCGTCAGCCCCCTGCTGCGCCGGCGCGCACAACCCCACTGAGCCCCTGCCCCCGATGACCCACGCCTTCATCTGCGACGCCGTTCGCACCCCCTTCGGCCGCTACGGCGGCGCGCTGTCTTCCGTGCGCACCGACGACCTGGGCGCCCTCCCGCTGCGCGCGCTGATGGCGCGCAATCCGAAGGTCGACTGGGAGCAACTCACCGACGTGCTCTTCGGCTGCGCCAACCAGGCCGGTGAGGACAACCGCAACGTCGCGCGCATGGCGGCGCTGCTGGCCGGCCTGCCGCTGGCCGTGCCCGGCGCCACGATCAATCGCCTGTGCGGCAGCGGCCTGGACGCCGTGGGCAGCGCCGCACGTGCCATCAAGGCCGGCGAGGCGGGCCTGATGATCGCCGGCGGCGTGGAAAGCATGAGCCGCGCGCCCTTCGTCATGCCCAAGGCGGAAGGCGCCTTCAGCCGAAGCAACGCGGTCTACGACACCACCATCGGCTGGCGCTTCATCAACTCGCTGATGAAGGAACGCTACGGCGTCGATTCGATGCCCGAGACGGCCGAGAACGTGGCCACGGACTGGAAGATCGAACGCGAGGCGCAGGACCGCATGGCCCTGGCCAGCCAGCTGAAGGCCGTGGCGGCGCAGAAGGCGGGGTTCTTCGACGCCGAGATCGTGCCGGTGACGATCGCGCAGAAGAAGGGCGACCCCGTCGTCGTGAAACAGGACGAGCACCCGCGCGAGACCAGCCTGGAGGCGCTGGCCAAGCTGAAGGGCGTGGTCAGGCCCGACGGCACCGTGACCGCCGGCAATGCCAGCGGCGTGAACGACGGCGCCTGCGCGCTCATCCTGGCCAGTGAAGCGGCTGCCACGCGCCACGGCCTCACGCCGCGCGCGCGCGTCGTCGGCATGGCCACGGCGGGCGTGCCGCCGCGCGTCATGGGCATCGGCCCGGCACCGGCCACACGCAAGGTGCTGGAACTCACGGGCCTGAGCCTGGCGCAGATCGACGTCATCGAACTGAACGAGGCCTTCGCCGCGCAAGGCCTGGCGGTGCTGCGTGACCTGGGGCTCCAGGACGACGACCCACGCGTGAACCCCAACGGCGGCGCCATCGCGCTGGGCCACCCGCTGGGCGCCAGCGGCGCGCGGCTGGCCACCACGGCGGTGAACCAGCTGCGCCGCAACGGCGGCCGCTACGCGCTGTGCACCATGTGCATCGGCGTCGGCCAGGGCATCGCCCTGGTGCTCGAACG
>CAZBUU010000355.1:1920-4315 GCA_964495125.1 uncultured Rubrivivax sp. | reverse complement strand
AGGACATCCTGGCCGCCTACCGCGCCGACTACGTGGTGGTGCTGGCCGGCGACCACATCTACAAGCAGAACTACGCCCTGATGCTGGCCGACCACGTGGCGCTGGGGCGCGAGTGCACGGTGGGCTGCATCGAAGTCTCCAAGGCGGAGGCCACCGCGTTTGGCGTGATGGCCATCGACGAGCAGCGCCGCATCGTCGACTTCGTCGAGAAGCCGCCCGAGCCGCCCACCATCCCCGGCAAGCCCGACCGCTGCCTGGCCAGCATGGGCATCTACATCTTCAATGCGCGCTACCTCTACCGGGAACTGGAGCGCGACATGAACGACCCCAACTCCAGCCACGACTTCGGCAAGGACATCATCCCCAAGATGGTGAAGGCCGGCGTCGCGGTGGCGCACCCCTTCGAGCTCAGCTGCGTGGGCGGCAAGCCCGGGCACCCGCCTTACTGGCGCGACGTCGGCACGATCGACGCCTACTGGGACGCCAACATCGACCTCACGGCCACCGACCCGCTGCTGAACCTGTACGACACCAACTGGCCCATCTGGACCTACCAGCAACAGCTGCCGCCGGCCAAGTTCGTGCACAACACCGATGATCGACGCGGCATGGCCGTCGAGTCGCTGGTGTCCGGCGGCTGCATCGTCAGCGGCGCCGCGATCCGCTCGGTGCTGTTCTCCACCGTGCGCGTGCACAGCTACTCCAGCGTGAGCTGGTCGGTGCTGCTGCCCGGCGTCCAGGTGGGCCGGCATGCCCGGCTGAACCGCGTGGTGGTGGACCGTGACTGCGTCATCCCCGACCACATGGTGATCGGCGAGGACCCCGAGGCCGACGCAGCACGCTTCTTCCGCACCGAATCGGGCATCACGCTGGTGACGCGCGACATGCTGCGCCAGGTGGGTTGAGCCGATGAAGGTGCTGCATGTCGCCGCCGAGGTCTTCCCGCTGGTCAAGACCGGGGGCCTGGCGGACGTGGTGGCGGCCCTGCCGCCCGCGCTGGCCGAGCAGGGTGCCGACGTGCGCCTGCTGCTGCCCGGCCTGCCGGCGGTGCTGGATAGCGTGCAGAGCCCGCGCTCGGTGATCGACATCGGCAGCTGCTTCGGTGCGCTGCGCGTGAGGCTGCTGTTGGCGCGCATGCCGGGCAGCAAGCTTCCGGTCTACGTGGTCGACGCGCCCTACCTCTACCGCCGCGGCGGCAGCCCCTACCAGGACAGCCAGGGCGAAGAGTGGCCCGACAACCTGCAGCGCTTCGCCCTGCTGGGTTGGGTGGCGGCGCACCTGGCGGGTGACGATGCCGACCCGCAGTGGTTGCCCGACATCGTGCACGCCCATGACTGGCACGCCGCCATGGCCTGCGCCTTCGTGGCCGAGCATCCGCCCACGCAGGCGGCCACCGTCTTCACCGTGCACAACCTGGCCTTCCAGGGCCTGTTCCCGATGCACGACCGTTCGCTGCTGGGTCTGGGCTCGCACCTCATGTCGCCGGCCGGGTTGGAGTACCACGGCCAGTTGAGCTTCATGAAGGCGGGCCTGAAGTTCGCGCACCACGTGACCACGGTGAGCCCGACCTACGCGCGGGAGATCGCCACGCACGAGTTCGGCTGCGGGCTTGACGGCGTGATCCGCGGCCGCGGGGGCGATGTCAGCGGCATCATCAACGGCATCGACCCCGAGGTCTGGAACCCCGCCACCGACGCGGCCATCCCCGCCCGCTACGACGCCGAGCGCCTGCAGGGCAAGCCGGCCTGCAAGCGTGCGCTGCAGAAGGAACTGGGGCTGGAGGGCAACGAAAGCGCGCTGCTGCTGACCATCGTCAGCCGGCTCACGGCGCAGAAGGGCCTGGACCTGCTGCTCACCGCGTTGCCGGAACTGCTGGCGGCCGGCGCGCAACTGGCGGTGCAGGGCACGGGCGAACCCTCGCTGGAGGCGGCTTTCCGCATGGCCGCCCAGGCACACCCGGGCCGCGTGCATGTGCACGTGGGCTACGACGAAGCGCGGGCGCACCGGCTCATCGCCGGCGCTGATGCCATCCTCGTGCCATCGCGCTTCGAACCCTGCGGGCTGACGCAGTTGTACGGGCTGCGCTACGGCACGCTGCCCATCGTGCGTCGCGTCGGCGGCCTGGCCGACACCGTGGTCGATGCCGACACCGCCGCGCTGGCCGCCGGGCGCGCCACCGGCTTCAGCTTCGACGCCGCCACGCCAGCGGCGCTGGAGCGCTGCGTGCGGCGGGCCATCGAGATGCATGCACGGCCCCCGGCCTGGCAGGCCCTCATGCGAACGGCGATGGCCCAGGATCTGTCCTGGGTGGGCCCCGCACGTGACTACCTGGCGCTGTACCAGCGGCTGCTGGCGACGCGCCGATGAGAGGGCCCCGGTGGGTATCACCGGGGGA
>CAZBUU010000355.1:0-1820 GCA_964495125.1 uncultured Rubrivivax sp. | reverse complement strand
GCCTGCCTGCGCGACCGTACGGGTGCGCTGAGTGACTTCGGCCGGGACATCGAGCCTGTCGGCCCCTTCGCACGGCTGCTGGCGGAGGCCTTCGGCTGCGGCCTCGACCTCAGCGCGCTGGCCTTGATGGCTCACGCCGAGCCCTGCCCGCAGCGCATGGACGAGCTGCGTCGCATCTGGCGCAGCGAGGTCCTGCCCCGCTTCGCCGCGGCCTACGGCCTCGAGCCCTGAGCCGGGCGCCCGGCGTGCGACCGACAGGCGTCATTGCGTGAACGCCCGCGACACCATGAGTGCCGACTGCAGGTAGAGCGCATTCCAGATGCGCTGGATGGACGCCCGGCTCAGCATCGTGGCGGGCATCAGTTCATCGATGGAGACGGGCGCGAACTTCATGCGCTGGATGAGCCGTCGGGTCGCTCCATCGATGGGCAGCCCCGACAGCGGCACGCCGAGCGTGACCCGGCAACGCACGGGGCCCGCCAGTTCCGGGAGTGGTTCCGCATGCGCGCCGCGCAGCGCCAGGTGCCACAGCAGCGGCCTCAGGGACCCGATGTGCCGGCTGCCGTCGAAGAGTTTCTCGATGTCGGCGTCGGGCTGAACCTCCCGGAGCGAAATCCTGGACAGGGCATCGTCCGGCAGCGAGCAGAGATCGACTTCGCAGTAATACACCTGCCGGCGTGGATGCAGCGTGAGGCTCAGCCCCTGGTGGCCCATCTCGATGGCCAGCGACAGCGCCTTGCCGTGGCGGACGCTCGCAGCGACGACCGGCAGCAGCTTGGCCGCGACGGGATCGTCACCGTAGCGCTGCAGGTCCAGCAGCAGCGAAGGGCTGAGGGTGGTCGGCGACTCGCTCGCCATCGAGGGCACCAGCGGGAGCAAGGCCTGCAACGTTGTGGGCAGGTCGGTCTGCTGGAACTCGGTGCTGGGCGTCAGCGGTCGGGTGGAACTGAACATGGGAAGGCCTCGTGGTGCACGCCGAGTCGCTGCACGGCGGTCTGCCCTGAGAGTGACCTCTCTCCGGGGCTCGCAGATTGAAGGCGCTCAATGGTTGCATCCAAGTGTGACCGGTCGTCGAGGCCGTTCACTGCCTATGGCGCGGCGTTGAAGTCCTCGGCCGGTGCCAGGCGCACGAGGGCGCTGGCCTGCTCCTGCGGCCCGGCGAGCCACAGGTCGACATCCTCGGGCGCGATGGGCACCACGGAGCGCTTGTCCTGCATTTCGGGCGGCCGTGAGGGATCAGGCCGATGCATGCGTGACATCAGCGGATGGCGGTCGGCGTTGAGGGTGAGCATCGTGTAGCTCTCGACGATCTCGCCCGTGGCCTTGTCGGTCCAGGTGTTCCACAGGCCGGCCAGCCCCCACGGCTGCCCGTCGGCGCGACGAAAGCACCAGGGGACATGCTTGCCGGTTTCCCAGCAGGGCTCGAAGAAGGCTTCCGCGGGAATGATGCAGCGCTGGCCGCGGGCCCAGGGGTCGCGGTAGCTCGCCTTGGCGGCCAGCTCTTCACTGCGCGCGTTGACCGTGGGGAACTTGAGCTTGCGTTCCTTGGCGAACCAGGGGATCAGCGCCCACTGGCCCACCACGAGTTCGCGCTCGAAGGCCGCCGAATGGCGGACGGCGCGGATGAAGGGCCCCTGGTAGTTCGGGAACATGTCGCGCACCCAGCGCATCGGCGTGCGGCCGCCGACATGCCAGAGCGATTCGATGTCACGCGCTTCGGGGCTGATGTACCGGGTGCACATGGGGCCGGGGCGAGGCGATGCTCTGGCGGAAGGGGCGGGATTCGAACCCGCGGTGGGTGTTAACCCACACATGCTTTC
>CAZBUU010000354.1:0-4339 GCA_964495125.1 uncultured Rubrivivax sp. | reverse complement strand
CGATGTAGATCTCGTCGATGCCGCGGTCCTCGATCACCGGCGCCACCTCGGCCACTGCGGCCTTGAACAGGCGCGAGTAGCGCCGGTAGCGCTCGAAGTCCGTCGGCAGCAGCACGGCCTGGGGTGCGCGCTGCGCGGCCTTCATCAGGCCCATGCCGGAGTGCACGCCGTAGTCGCGTGCCGCGTACGTGGCCGTGGTCACCACGCCGCGCCCCGCATAGCCCGCCAGCGTGGCGAAGCGCCGCGTGCCGTCGGCCTGCAGCTCGGGCTGGTGGCGCCGGCCGCCGCCGATGACCACGGGCTGCCCGGCCAGTTCCGGGTAGCGCAGCAGTTCCACCGACGCATAGAAGGCGTCCATGTCCAGGTGGGCGATCCAGCGGCGTGGGGCGGTCATGGGGTGCGGGCTGTCGCTTTATACAGCTGTTGCACTGCGGCGACAGCGTGCGATTGCACCGCACCAGAAACACTTCGACATACAAATGTGCAAAGTGGCCATTTATAGTCATGCCCATGCGATGGCCACCCCGGCCATCGCGCCGCCCGGAGACCTTCCATGTCGAACCCTGACCGCAACCCTTCGCGCCCGCTGCCCGGCTGGCGTGCCACCCTGGCTGTCGCCCTGGCCGCCGCGACCGTGCTCGTCGCCTGCGGCGGCGGGGGCGGTGACGCTGGTACCGCCGCCGCCACCACGGCGACCCCCGCAGCCACCACGTCGGCCGCTTTCGCGCTGGGCACCATCTCGGGCTTCGGCTCGGTGGTCGTCGGTGGCGTCCGCTACGACGACAGCCGGGCCAGCATCAGCGACGAAGACGGCAACACCCACCGCAGCAGCGATCTGCGCCTGGGCATGGTCGTCGCGCTCGACGCCGGCAGCGTGGACCGTGCGACCGCCACCGGCCTGGCCGAGCGCATCCGCTTCGGCAGCGAAATCGTCGGCCCCGTGGGCACCATCGACACCACGGCGTCCACCCTGACGCTGCTCGGCCAGACGGTGCTCGTCACCGCCAGCACGGTGTTCGACAGCACGCTCAGCGGCGGCCTGTCGGCGCTGACGGCCGGTGCGGTGATCGAAGTGCACGGCCTGCTGGACCAGACCACCGGCCAGATCACGGCCACGCGCATCGAGCCCAAGACCGGCGCCACGGCCTACAAGCTGCGCGGCGTGGTCGCGTCGCTGGACACCACGGCCAAGACCTTCAAGATCGGCAGCGAGACCATCAACTACGCCGGCGTCGCCACCGTGCCCAGCACGCTGGCCGATGGCGCCGTGGTGCGCGTCCTGCTGCAGACCACGCAGGTCAGCGGCGCCTGGGTCGCCACGCGGCTGGCCCCGGGTTCGCGCGTGCCCAGCGGCACCGTGCCCGAAGCGCATGTGGAAGGCCGCATCACCGCGTTCACGTCCAACACGGCCTTCGTGATCAACGGCCTGACCATCGACGCCACCAACGCCAGCTTCCCCGACGGCACGGCCGGCGTGGTGCTCGGCGCCCGTGTCGAGGTGGAAGGCCGCCTGAACAACGGCGTGCTGGTGGCCAGCAAGGTGGAGATCGAGGACCGCCGCGACCATGGCATCCGCAAGCTGGAATTGCACGGCGCCATCGCCAGCATCGACACCACGGCCAAGACCTTCGTGGTCAAGGCCGTCACCGTGTCCTACGCCGGCACCGTGACCTACAAGGATGGCGCCGAGGCCGACCTGGCCTTGGGCAAGAACGTGGAGGTGCGCGGCACGCTGTCGGCCGACCGCACGAAGCTGGAAGCCACGCGCATCGAGTTCAAGAACTGAGGTGGGTGGGCAGGGGCGGCTAAAGTCGTCCCCGCCAACACCGCCATGAGCGCCACCGACCTCCCGAACCCCGAGCCCGGCTCCGCCGAGCCCGGCGCCGAACCCGCGGCGCTGGGCCGGGCGATGGCCGGGCTTCTGTCCGCCCTGGCCCGCCTGGCCGTGGCGCGCGGGGTGCCGTATGCCACCGTCGAAGAAATGCTCAAGCGCGCCTTCGTCCAGTCCGCCGACGCGGCCCACCCGGGCCTGCTGCCGCACCGCAAGGTCAGCCGCATCAGCACGGCCACGGGCATCAACCGGCGCGAGGTGTCGCGGCTGATGCAGCCCGAGACCGACAGCCCGGCGCGCGGCCGTTCGCTGGCCGCCGAGGTCTTCACGCATTGGCGTTCGCAGAAGCCCTATCGCGCGGGCGACGGCGCGCCGCGCGTGCTGCCGCGCCAGGGGTCCGAACCCAGCTTCGAGACCCTGGCGCAGGCCGTCACGCGCGACGTGCACCCGCGCAGCCTGCTCGACGAACTGTGCCGGCTGGGCCTGGCGCAATGGGATGAGGCGGCCGACACGGTGACGGTGTCGCGCGAAGCCTTCGTGCCCCGCGGCGACAGCGTGCGCATGCTCGGCTTCCTGGGCGACAACGTCGGCGACCACCTGCGCGCCGCAGTGGACAACGTGCTGCGTGACGACCGCGCCCACTTCGAGCAGGCGGTGTTTGCCGATGGCCTGTCGCTGGCCTCCATCGAATCCATCCGGCCGGCCGTGAGCGCCCAATGGCAGCAGTTGCTGGCCGCGCTGGTGCCGGCGCTGGAAGCCCGCGTCGAGGTCGATGCCCAGGCCACCCCCGCGCCGCAGGGCCGGCTGCGCGTGGGCCTGTACACCTATCACGAGGCCGCGCCCGGCGCGGCCGCCCCCGCGGACACCGGCGCGATGCCGCGCCCGCGGCGCATCCGCAAGGAGGAACCGAAATGATCGCGCCCCCGCTGTTTCCGAGATGGCGCCGCGCTGCCCGGGCGTGGCCCGCAGCGGCGGCCATGGCACTGCTGCTGGCGGCCTGTGGCGGCGGCGTGGGTTCCGGAGGCACCGGCTCGTTCGCTTCCGGCCCCATCACCGGTTTCGGTTCCGTGATCGTCAACGGCGTGCGCTTCGACGACAGCAACGCCAGCGTGGAAGACGGCGACGGCAACCGCCGCACGCGCGACGACCTCAGGCTCGGCATGACGGTGGACGTGGACAGCGGCGCCATCAGCGGCAGCAGCGGCAGCCAGACCGCCACCGCCACGCGCATCCGCTTCGAGAGCGAACTGCGCGGCCCCGTGGCCGACATCGATGTCGGGGCCGGCACCTTCACCGTCCTGGGGCAGCGGGTGGCGATGGATGCCACCACCGTTCTCGACGAGTCGCTGGGCAGCCTGGCCACGCTGGTGGCCGGCACGGCCGTCGAGGTCTACGCGGTCTTCGACCCGGCGGCCGGGCGCTACCGGGCCAAGCGCGTGGAACCGGCCACCGGCGGCGCCACGGCGCAGGTGCGCGGCTTGGTGGCGGCCCTGGACAGCAGCGCCCGCACGTTGCGAATCGGCGCCACGGTCTACAGCTACGGCAGCGCCAGCAACGTGCCCGCCGACCTGGACGTCGGCCGCTTCGTGCGCCTGCGCGTCGCGGCCGTGGCCGTCGGCGGGCGCTACACGGTGCTGTCCTTCGGCACGGCGCTGGCTTCGCTGCCCGACGCCGACGGCGCCAGCCTCAAGGGACTGATCACCGCCTTCACCTCCTCGGCGTCGTTCAGCGTCAACGGCCGCACCGTGGATGCGTCCTCGGCCAGCTTCCCCGACGGCCGCAATGGCCTGGCGCTGGGCGTGCGCGTGGAGGTCAAGGGCGACCTGCGCGCCGGTGCGCTGCGCGCGACCGAAGTCAAGATCGAATCCGACAACGACGAAGACGACAACAGCCGCTTCGAACTCAATGGCAACATCGTCTCGGTGAACAGCCTGGGGCAGACCTTCGTGCTGCGCGGCCTGACCGTCAGCACGGCGCGCAGCGATCTGCGCTACGAGAACGGCAGCTCGGCGAACCTGGTGGCCGGCCGCAAGGTGCAGGTCAAGGGCCGTCTGTCCGCCGACCGCCTGCGCATCGAGGCGACGACGATCAAGTTCGAGTAGGTCGTCGGCGGGCGGCTTCAGCCGGCCGCGGCCAGGCGCGCGCGGTGGCGCTCCACCTGCGCCAGCACCTGCGCCGGCGCGGTGCCGCCGATGACGTTGCGCGCGGCGAGTGAGCCGCGCAGCGTCAGCACCTCGAACACGTCTTCGCCGATGGCGGCGTTGAAACCCTGCAGCGTGGCCAGCGGCAGCTGTGACAGGTCCAGGCCCTGCTGCAGCGCCGTCTTCACGGCGTGGGCCACGGTCTCGTGCGCGTCGCGGAAGGGCAGGCCCTTCTTCACCAGGTAGTCGGCCAGGTCGGTGGCGGTGGCGTAGCCCTTCATCGCGGCGCGCTCCATGGCTTCCTTCTTCACCACGATGCCGCCAGCCATCTCGGCCATGATGCGCAGCGTGTCCGCCAGCGTGTCCA
>CAZBUU010000353.1:0-4357 GCA_964495125.1 uncultured Rubrivivax sp. | reverse complement strand
TGCGCTCGGGGATGAACTCCAGGTGCGTCTGCGTGCCCTGCATGAAGCCCTTGCCGCCCAGGCCGCCGGAGCCGATGGCGATCATGCCCTGGATGATGTGGAAGCCCTTGCCCAGCGGGTCGCGCGTCGGGTCCAGCAGCGTGCAGACGCGGTTCTTCTGGTATTCGCGCAGCAGCGGCCACTTCATGTCGGGCTCGCAGATGGTGTCGGCGGCCAGCACCACGGCCGTGATGGCCACGGCCCCCAGCGCCAGCGCCGGAATCACGAGCCTCCAGCTCAGGCCCGCAAAGAACAGCACGTAGACGCCACTGGCCAGGATGAGGATGGCCGTGCCCAGGTCGGGCTGCTTGGCCACCAGCGCCACGGGCACCAGCAGCAGCATCGCCGCGATGACGAAGTCGGCCACGCGGAGCTGGCCTTCCCGTTTCTGGAACCACCAGGCCAGCATCAGCGGCATGGCGATCTTCAGGATCTCGGACGGCTGGATCTGCGTCACGCCGATGCTCAACCAGCGCGTCGCCCCCTTCTTGGTGACGCCCACGCCGGGCAGCGCGGTGATGACCAGCAGCAGCACGCCGATCACGAACAGCGGCACCGCCAGCTGCTGCAGTTTCTGCGGTGGCACCTGCGAGACGACGAACATCACCGCCAGTGCCAACCCCATGTTGCGTCCATGGTCGACGAAGCGCGTGCCGTGGTCATAGCCGGCGGAGTACATCGCCACCAGGCCCACCCCGGCCAGCAGCAGGGCGGCGACGAACAGCGGGCCGTCGAAGCCGCCGAACAGGCGGCGCACCAGGAACCAGGGCGAAGGGCGCTCGAAGACGGCGTTCATGGCGCGGTGGCCTGCCCCGGCAGCGCGATGTCGGCCGCGCGCCGCGGCGTGCCGATGGGGGTGAGGACGCGGCCTTCGCGCACGCCGGCGAGGTCTTCCTCGCTCGGGTACTGGCCCAGCAGCAGGTAGTCGAAGACGCGGCGCGCGATGGGCGCGGCGGCGTCGCCACCGAAGCCGGCGTTTTCCACCACCACGGCGAGCACCACGCTGGGGTTGTCGATGGGCGCGGCGGCGATGTACAGCGCGTGGTCGCGCTTGTGCTCTTCCAGCTTCGCGGCGTTGTACTTCTCGCCCGCCTTCACGCCGACGGCCTGTGCCGTGCCCGTCTTGCCGCCGCTGAGGTAGGGCGCGCCCAGGAAGCTTCGCGTGGAGGTGCCTTCCTGCGTCACGCCCTGCAGCGCCTTGCGGATGATGTCCACGTGCTCGGGCTTCAGCGCCAGCGGCGGCAGCGCGTCACTGGCGACGCGCCTGCGCTGGCCGTTGATGACGTCCTCGATCTCGCGCACCAGGCGCGGCTTGTAGCGCTGCCCGCCGCTCACCAGCGTGGCCGTGGCCGTGGCCAACTGCAGCATGGTGAAGTTGTTGTAGCCCTGGCCGATGCCCAGCGAGATGGTCTCGCCCGCGTACCAGCGCTGCTGCTCGGGCCGCTTGTAGTTGCGGCGCTTCCAGTCGGTGGACGGCAGCACGCCGGTGACCTCGTTCTCGATGTCGATGCCGGTCTTCACGCCGAAGCCGAAAGGCGTCAGCTGCTCGTGCATCAGGTCCACGCCCATCTCGTTGGCCAGCGAGTAGTAGTAGACGTTGCTGCTGCGAACGATGCTGCGGTGCATGTCCACCGGCCCCAGCCCCTTGTCGCCGTGGCTGCGGAAGGTGTGGTTGCCGAACTGGAAGGTGCCGCCGTCGTTGATGACGACGCCCGGGCCGCGCTTGCCGGTGTTGAGCGCCGCCATCGCCATGAAGGGCTTGAAGGTGCTGCCCGGCGGGTAGGTGCCGCGCAGGGCGCGGTTCAGCAGCGGCTTGTCGATGGATTCGTTCAGCTCGCGCCAGCTCTCGACGTCGATGCCGTCGACGAAGAGGTTGGGGTCGAAGGTCGGCTTGCTGACGAAGGCCAGCACCTCGCCCGAGCGCGGATCCAGCGCCACCAGCGCGCCGCGGCGCTGGCCGAACAGCTCTTCCACCAGCGCCTGCAGCCTGATGTCGATGGACAGCACCAGCTTGTCACCCGGTGTCGGCGGGTGGCTGTTGAGCCTTCGCACGGCGCGGCCGCCGGCGCTGGTCTCCACCTCCTCGAAGCCCGCCGTTCCGTGCAGCACCTTCTCGTAGCTCTGCTCCAGGCCCAGCTTGCCGATGTACTCGGTGCCCTTGTAGTTGCCCTGCTCTTCCTCTTCCCACTCCTCCATGGCCTTCTTCTCGGCCTGGTTGATGCGGCCGATGTAGCCCAGCAGGTGGCTGCCCACCTCGCCCAGCGGGTAGCTGCGGAAGAGCCGTGCCTTCACGTCCACGCCAGGGAAACGGAAGCGCTGCGCCATGAAGCGCGCCACCTCCTCGTCCGACAGCCGCGTGCGGATGGGCAGCGACTCGGCGCCCTTCAGCTCTTCCTGCAGGCGCCTGAAGCGGCGGCGGTCCTTGGGCTCGATGCTCACGACGCCGGCCAGCTCGTCGATCAGCGCCTCCAGGTCGGCCCCCCGCTGCGGCGTGATCTCCAGCGTGTAGGCCGAGTAGTTGGTGGCCAGCACGACGCCGTTGCGGTCGACGATGAGGCCGCGGTTGGGCACGATGGGCACCACCGCGATGCGGTTGGCCTCGGCCTGCGTCGCCAGTTCCTCGTGGCGGAAGACCTGCAGGTGGACCAGCCGCCCCGCCAGCAGGCAGAAGGCCAGCAGCACGAAGGCGGCAGCGGCCAGCACGCGGCCGCGAAAGCGGCCGATCTCGGATTCGACGTCCCTGAGCTCGGTCACAGCGGCCTATTCTGGTCGGGATCTGGCGCGCGCCGCTGCGGTGCCAGCAGCAGCATCGTGGCCACCGGCCACAACAGTGCTTCGAACACCGGCGCCAGCAGCAGCCACCAGCCGGGGAACATGCCACCGGCGAGCATGCGCACGGCCAGCGACACACCATGCACGGCGGCGAACAGTGGCAGGATCTGCAGCGCCTGCTCCACCACGCCGAACCACAGCAGGCGCCGGTGCACGGTGATGGCCACGAAGCTCAGCAGCGTGTAGGCCAGCGCGTGCTGGCCCAGCAGCGCGCCTTCGTGCACGTCCATCAGCAGGCCGAAGACGAAGGCGAAGCCCACGCCCACGCGGCGCGGCTGGTGCACGTTCCAGAAGGCCAGCGTGACGATGAGCAGGTCGGGCAGCGCCGGCTGGCGGCCGAAGGGCAGCAGGTTGAAGCCGAAGGCCACCAGCAGCGTGAAGGCGATGAACAGTGGGTTGACCGGCAGCAGCAGCTGGTCGGAGCCACGCGGCATGATCATGGCGCGCTCCCCGCGCGGCGCGGCGTCTTCAGCTGGCGCTCGCCCTTCTGCGGCGCCTCCGCCACCGGTTCCGGGCGCGTCGGCAGCTGGGCCGACATCGGCTCCAGCACCAGCACGTGGCGCACACCGTCGGCCTGGGCCTCGGGCTTGAGCAGGATGCGCGCGAAGCCGGTCTCGACGCGGCGCTCGACGCTGGAGACGCGGGCCACCGGCACGCCGGGCGGGTAGACGCCGTCCAGGCCGCTGGTCTGCAGCACGTCGCCCACCTGCACGTCGGCGTTGGCCGAGGTGAAGCGCAGCTCCATGCCCTCAAGCGCGCCGAAGGCCGCCGCCCGCTGCTGCGTGCGCAGGTTCAGCACGGGGATGGCAGCGTCCTTGTCAGAGAGCAGCGTCACCTCGGAGGTCAGCGCATAGACATGCGTCACCTGGCCCAGCACGCCGGCCTCGTTGATGACCGGGGCGCCGCGCGCCACGCCATGGGCCTTGCCGCGGTCGATGAACACCTTGCGGGAGTACGGGTCGGCGGCCTCGTAGAGGATCTCCGCCGGCTGGCTCTTCACCGGCGTGGCGGCGCGCAGTTCCAGCAGCGCGCGCAACCGGGTGTTCTCGGCCGCCAGCAGTTCAGCGCGCCCGGCGCGCAGGGCCAGCGCGGCCAGCTGCGCCCGGGCCGCGCTCTCGGCGGCCTGGGCGGCACGCAGCCCCCGCAGGTAGTCCTCGCCGCCCTGCGCCATCTCGATGGGCACGGCCAGCGTGCGCTGCATCGGCAGCAGCACCACCGCCAGCGTGGCGCGCAGTGTCTCCGCCCACTTGAAGCGCGCGTCGGCCACCATCAGGAACAGCGCCAGCGCCGAAAAGAAGAACAACCGCGTCAGGGCCGACGGGCCCTGGCGGAAGAAAGGGGGCGGGGTGCGGTCGAGCGTGCCTAGGGGCATGGCGGCATGGCGCGCAGCGCGGCTGCCGGCTGGGCGCTCACTCCGACGTGAAGATGGAGCCCAGGCGCTCCATGCGCTCCAGCGCCATGCCGCAGCCGCGCACGACGCAGGTCA
>CAZBUU010000352.1:0-4362 GCA_964495125.1 uncultured Rubrivivax sp. | reverse complement strand
CCTGCGAGCGCATCCTCACGGCGCGCGAAGAGCGCGGGCTGTACCCCTGAGCCGCGCTGCCCCGGCGCCCTTTGGCCCTCAGGAGCCGATGGGCGCCGGCGGCACCGACACCACCCACAGCCGTCGGTCGAAGTCGTTGTCCCAGTCCCAGCCCAGGGACAGGAAGATGGCGCCCAGGAAGAAGCGCGTGTTCTGCTGCGACATGGCCCAGCCGTGCTGGGACTTGATGTCCTGCGGGAAGGTGTAGAAGGGCGGGTTCGGGCCATCGGTGCGCTGGTTGGCGGTGCTGTTCATCGACTTGTGCACCGTGTACTGGCCCAGCAGGTCGAGGTTGCGGAAGGCGACACCCTGGGCCTCCTTCTGCACCGCGTCGGCGCACAGCTGCAGGTTGTCGAAGCGCTTGTTCTCGGTGGCGCTCTTCCACAGCCGGATGTCGAAGGTGACGCAGTCGTTGGCCGCCAGCGTGCCGGCGCCGGCCAGGCGCAGCACGCCGGGCGTGGCCGACTTCACCGTGACCGCCACGCGTGGCCAGGTCTGCGGGTTCTGCGTGTTGGTGACAGGGCTCTTCTTGAACAGGTCGTCCAGCTCGGTGCCGCGGATGCCGTTGCGCACGGCGCCCGTCGGTGTGGCGGCCGCCGCGGTGGCTGCTCCCGGGGCCGGCCGGCCCGCCGCCGCCTGGTCGGCCTGGGCGGCCTGCGCCAGCACCTGGCCGGCCTGGCGCATGGCGCCCTGCATGGTTTCGCATCCGGGAAGCAGCAGCACGGCGGCGGCCAGCACGGCGAGGCGGGGGATCGGGTTCATGGCGGTTCCTCTTGCGTCGGTGGAGCCGCGACGGCGCCGCGGCATGTCGGCACCTTAGGAAGCGCTGGGTTACCCGCGGGTTGCCGCAACGCCGCGCTGATGCGCGCATTGATGGGGTTGTGTTCGAGGAAGGGTCGGCGCAGGCCCGGCGCCAGCGCCGCCGCCGTCGCCTCCACCCAGTCTCGCGCCGCAAGCAGCCACCGCCGCTGCGCGGCCGTGTCGCCCACCGCGGCCGCGGCCCGCGCCAGCACCCAGGGCAGCTCGGCGGCGTAGGCGTCGGTCGGGCCTAGCTCGGGGTCGTGCGCGGCCAGCACGGCGGCGCGTTCGGCCGCATGGCCGGGGTCGACATCGGCCAGCAGGTCCACCTCGCGCATGAGGGCATGCAGCGCCAGGCCTTCGAAACCGGCGGCGGCGGCTTCGCGACCCACCTGGCGAGCCAGCGCCAGCGCCTCGTGCACCCCGCAGGCGCGGCCCAGCTCCAGCCGCAGCACGCCGTCGTCCTTGACGTCGGGCGTGGTGACGAAGCGCTGAAGCGCGGCCTGCAGGGCCGGCGCGTCGGGTTCGCCGCGCAGCCGGCGCAGGCGCGGCAGCAGGATGGCGCGTCGGCGCTGGATGAACACCTGGTCCAGCGACGGCGCCGCTGCCAGCACCTGCTCGGCGCGGTGCAGCTGGCCCAGCTGCATCCACAGCCAGGCCAGATGGCAGGCGGCCAGCGCGGCCCATGCCGGCCCGGCGGCGGCCAGCCGCGCCGGCGCAGGCTCCAGGCGCTCCAGCGCCTCGTTCAGGCGGCCGGCGGCCGAGGCCATGAGCCCGAGGTTCAGCTCGGTGATGAGGCCGTGAGGCCCGCTCTCGACGCCGCTGCGCTCACGCAGGCGTAGCGCCGCCATGCCATGGCGCCAGGCCGAAGCGCCCCGGCCTGTCACCAGTTCGCAGGCGGCCAGGTTGTTCAGCGACGACAGCAGCTCGGCCGTGTCGCCCACCTCTTCGGCGAGCACGATGGCGTCGCGCAGCGCTTGCGCGCTGGCCGCCGGCCGGCCGGCCAGGTTCAGGGCGTAGGCCAGCGCGCCGCGGTGTTCCAGCCGTCGGCGCATGTCGCCTTCGGCGTCGACACGGGGCTGCAGCGTCTGCAGCAGCCCGATGGCCCGGTCGCTGAGACCCTGGCTGGCCAGCGCCTGCGCCTGCACCCGGGTGGCGTCGATGTGCAGCGCGGCGGGCGCATGGGCGCCGGCGGCCGCCAGCGCTGCCGTGGCCGCAGCTTCGGCATCGGTCCAGCGCATCTCGTACAGGTGCACCTGGGCACGCCCGACCAGCGCTGCCGCACGGCAGGCTTCGTCGGCCGCCGTCTGCAGCAGCCGCTCGGCGGTGGCTGCCGCTGCCGCCGGGCCTTCCACCACCAGCATCAGCTCCAGCCCGTCGAGGGCCGCCCGCCAGGCCTGCAGGGCGTCGCCCGCGCTCTGCCACGCTGCCTCGGCCCGGCGTTGCAGACCCAGCGCGTCGCCCACGCGGCCGGCATGGCGTGCCGCACGGCAGGCGCTGGCGAAGGCTTCGGCCGCTTCGCGCCAGCGGCCGGCCGCCTGCCAGTGTTCGGCCACGCGCGCAGCCTCGGCGTCGCGCCGCTGCAGCCACTGCGCGACGCCGCCATGCACGTGGGCGGCGATCTCCGCCGGCACGGTGCGCAGCACCGCGTCGAAGACCAGGTCGTGCGCAAAGGCGCTGCCACTGAGCACCTGCGCGGCCTGCAGCTCGGACCAGGCATCCGCAAGGTCCAGCGCCGGTCGGCCGAGCACGCCCTCGGCGAGCTCGATGCCGAAATCCACCCCCGCCACGGCCGCCACGCGTGCCAGCGTCAGCGCCGCGGGCGACAGGGCGCGAAGACGGCGTTCGATCAGCGCGCCCACGCTGGCCGGCTGCGGCAGCGCGGCCGCGCCAGCGCCGCCCCGCAGCACCAGGTCCTTCAGCGTCTCCAGCGCGAACAACGGGTTGCCGCCGGTGTGGCGCACCAGCGGACCGGCCAGCGCCTGGGCGTCCAGCTCGGGCAGGCCCAGGCTTTCCACCAGGCGGCGCATGGCAGCCTCGTCGAGCGGACGCAGCGGCAGCTCGTGCAGCCGCCGGGCCTCCGCCAGCGCGTCGCGCAGCGCCGCAACGCCGCCTTCCGCCGGGCGCTGCGCCAGCCCCCAGCGCAGCCCAGGCAGGGTGTCTGAAAGCAACAGCCCCTGCAGCATCTCCAGGCTGGCGGCGTCGGCGAAGTGCAGGTCGTCCACCAGCAGTTCGCGGCAGCCGGTCTCGGCCAGCGCGCCGAGTTGCTGCTCCACCGCGCGCTGCAGCAGAAGCCGCTGCCCCTCACCGGCCACGGCGAGTCCCGCCCCCAGCTCCGGCAGCACGCGGGCGAGTTCGCGCCGGGCCGCCGCCTCGGGGTCCGCAGGCACCTGCTGGCGCAGCGCGCGCAGCAGGCGCGCCAGCAGCGCGAAGGGAACGCCGGCATCGCCGGGGCGCGCCGCCACGTGCAGCACGGGCTCGCCCTGCGCCGCCGCCAGCTCGGCCAGCAGGCGGGTCTTGCCCAGGCCCGCTTCACCCAGCAGCAGCACCACGCGTCCGGCGGCCCAGGCCAGGCCCAGCTCGGCCAGCTCGTGGTCGCGTCCGATGAGACGCGGCGGGCGCAGCAGGCCGGGAGGTACCTGCGTCCGCCGCGGCACGGCGGTGGGCAGGGCGCGTTCGACGGTGGCCAGCAGCGCCAGCGTCTCCGGGCCCGGACGCGCGCCCAACTCGTCCTTCAGCAGCCGCTCGCCGCGGTCGAAGGCGGCGAGCGCAGCGGCGCGGTCGCCCCGCAGGTAGTGCAGCCTCATCAGCTGCCGCAGGGCGTGCTCCGACAGCGGCTCCAGCAGCAGACGCTGTTGTGCCGCGGCCAGGGCCAGGTCCAGCGCACCGTCGGCCTCGTGGCGCGCGCGCGCAGCCTCCAGCACCTCCACGCGCCGCGCCAGCAGGCGTTCGCGCTGGCGTGCGAGCCAGTCCGCGAAGTCGGCGCAGTCGGCATAGTCGCAGCCGTCCAGCAGCTGGCCGTCGCCAGCAGGCGCGAGCACCACCTCCGGCAGCAGCGCCACGCGCTCGCCCGCCTGCACCAGGGCGTGGCCCAGCCGCCGGCGCAGGCGGAAGATGCGTTGTCGCAGGCTGCCGGTGGCGGTGACACGCGCGACCTCCGGCCACAGCCAGGCCGCGAGCTGGTCACGCGGCGTGGCGCCGTCCAGCACCAGGACGGCCAACCAGGCCGCGTCCTTGCGTTCCAGCGGCTGGCCGTCTTCGCCCTGCCGCCCCACCGCCGGTGCGCCATGCAGGCGCAGCCAGACGACCGGGTCGCTGGCGTCGGGCGGTGTCGGTGCAGATCGGGGCATGGGCGGGCCGCAGCTTGCCGGCCCGCGGGTTACTGGCCGGTTAGTGGCATTCTGTCCGCGCCGGCAGCGGCCCCGGCCACGTTCAAGCCGGAAGCAGCATCACGACGGCGAAGCGGCCTCGGGCATCGCGCTCGCAACGCAGCCCCCCACCCAGCTGCCGCACCACCTGGGCCAC
>CAZBUU010000351.1:0-4443 GCA_964495125.1 uncultured Rubrivivax sp. | reverse complement strand
TGCACCCAGCCCCCGGCGCCCTTGATCTTCAGGTTGTAGAAGATGCAGATCAGCAGGACGGTCACCGACAGCGCCATGGTGACCGACAGGTCGGCCGTGGGCACCACGCGCATGTAGTGAATGCCGGCGGCTTCACCCACCAAAGGCAGCAGATCCACGGGCAGCAGGTCCATCGCGTTCATCAGGAAGATCCAGATGAACACCGAGAGCGCCAGCGGGGCCACCAGCTTGCGGCTCTCGGCGTTGTGCACGATGCCCTTGGCCTGCGTGTCGACCATCTCGACGAGGATCTCCACCGCCGCCTGCAAGCGGCCCGGCACGCCGGACTGCATGGACTTGGCCACGCGCCACAGCAGGAAGGAGCCGACCACGCCCAGCAGCGCGGCGTAGAAGATGGAGTCGACGTTGAAAGTCCAGAAACCGTGACCCACCTGCAGGTGCTGCAGGTGGTGGATGATGTATTCGCCCGCGGTCTTGCCGCCCTGCTCGGTCGCTGCTGCTTGTGCCGACATGTCGCTCGCCCGATCCCGTCGTTGTCTATTTCTGCCGGCCGCGCCAGAGCAGCGCGAACCAGTACACCTTCATGCACAGCACCAGGCCCACCAGCAAAGCCGGCCAGCTCAAGGGCTGCACGAGTCTCGGCGCCAGCATCAGCATGGCGATCGAGACCGCGATCTTGACCATCTCCCACAACATGAAGCTGACAGCACTGGTGCCGGCATTCATGCTGGACAGACGACTGGTCATCCCGCGGGCCATCAGCGCTGCCGGCAACACCACCGTTGCAGCGCCATACAGCACCGACCACCCCACCGACGGCTGGCCCAGAAGCAACGCTGCCAGCAGCGCCACGCCCGCACCCACCGCAGCCTGGACCTTCACCACGCGCCACGGTGACAGTGGCGGTTCTGCGCGGCGAAGGGCTTCGGCCTCCTCCCTGGTCAGCGGCCTGAACGCATCCCGGGCCGCGGCTTCGGCTCTCTCAGTTTCCTCTGGGTCCCAGCGGTCGCCCCGGGCTTGCGGTTCGATCGGCATGGTCGGGTTGAGATCAGCAAAGCCAGTCGATTATACGAAGAAACCCGCAGGTGCCGACCTGCGCCCTCGGATCGCGGGGTTCCTGCACGCGGCGACGCACAATGGCGGTCTTTCCAAGTCCCCAGCGGAACCGCCCGCGCTGCGAGCCCTCCAACGGCCTCGCCGCCTCGAATCCACCATGGTCCTCCGTCGTCTGTTGGCTGCCCTTGCTGCAGCACCCTTGTTCGCCATCGCCCAGGCGCCGGCGGCGCCTGCCGGCGCCGTGGTGACCACACCACAGGTGAGGGCGGAACTCGTCGCCCACGCGCCCGAAGGGCTCGGCCCCGGCAAGCCGATGTGGCTGGGCCTGAAGATCGAGCACAAGAAGGACTGGCACACCTACTGGAAGAACCCCGGCGACTCAGGCCTGCCCACCACGATGGAGTGGCAGCTGCCCGCCGGCGCCAGCGCCGGCGACATCGCCTGGCCCACGCCCCACAAGCTGCCCATCGGGCCGCTGATGAACTTCGGCTACGACGGCACGCTGCTGCTGCCCGTGCCCTTGACCCTGGCCGCTGCACCGGCCGGTGCCCAACTGGCGGTGAAGCTGCACGCCGAGTGGCTGGTGTGCAAGGACGTCTGCATCCCCGAGAGCGGCGAGTTCGAGATCGCCGTGCCGGTGCAGGCCGCCACCGCCGCCGAGGGCGCGCTCTTCGAGGCCGCCCAAGCGGCCGCGCCGCGCGCCCTGCCCGGCGCGCAGGCCAGTGCCAGCATCGAGGGGCAGGCGCTGCTGCTCAAGGCCAGCGGCCTGCCTGCGGCCTGGCAAGGCAAGACGCTGGCCTTCTTCCCCGAGACGACGGGCGTGATCCAGAACGCTGCGCCCGTGGCCGGCCGCTGGAACGGCGGCGAGTGGACGGCCCGCGTGCCCCTGGACCCGCAGCGCAGCGCTTCGCCAACCAGCCTGCCGGCCGTGCTCGTGGCGCCCGGCGAAAACGCCGGCGTGCAGGTGCAGATGGCCGTCAGCGGCAGCTGGCCGGCTGCAGGCGCCGCGCCGGTGCACACGGCGGCCGTCGAGCCGCCACCGCCGGCCACCACCAGCCTGGCCCTGGCGCTGCTGCTGGCCCTGGCGGGCGGTGCGCTGCTCAACCTCATGCCCTGCGTGTTCCCGGTGCTGTCGCTGAAAGTGCTGGGCTTCGCGCGCCATGCCGAAGACCGCCGCGCGCTGGTGCTGGGTGGACTGGCCTACACGGCCGGCGTGGTGGCGAGTTTCGTGGCGCTGGCCGGCCTGCTGCTGGCCTTGCGCGCTGGCGGCGAACAGCTGGGCTGGGGCTTCCAGTTGCAGCAGCCCGCGGTGGTGGCTTTCCTGGCGGCGCTGTTCACGCTGATCGGGCTGAACCTGGCGGGCGTGTTCGAGTTCGGCTCCGTGCTGCCGGGTTCGCTGGCGGCGGCGCGCGCCCGCCATCCTGTCGTGGACTCCGCGCTCACGGGCGTGCTGGCCGTGGCCGTGGCATCGCCCTGCACGGCGCCCTTCATGGGCGCTTCGCTCGGCTTCGCCGTCACGCTGCCGGCGCTGCAGGCGCTCAGCGTCTTCGCTGCGCTGGGCCTGGGCATGGCCCTGCCCTACCTGGCGGCCAGCGCCTGGCCGGCACTGGCGCGCGCGCTGCCGCGGCCGGGCGTGTGGATGGCGCACTTCAAGACGCTGATGGCCTTCCCGATGTTCGCCACCGTGGTGTGGCTGGTGTGGGTGCTGGGGCAGCAGGTGGGCATCGACGGCGTGGCCGCGCTGCTGGTGCTGCTGCTCGCGCTGGCCTTCGGGGCCTGGGCGCTGGGCTCGCCCACCCTGGGGCCGGCGGCCCGCAAGGGTTTCGGCGCGGTGGCCCTGCTGCTGTTGGTGGCCGCGCTGTTCTGGGCTGCGCCGACGCTGCGCCACGAAGCCGTGGCGCAGCAGGCGGCGGGCCAGGCCGGCGATTGGGAGCCCTGGTCGGCCGAGCGCGTGGCGCAGGCACAGGCCGAAGGCCGGCCCGTGTTCGTGGACTTCACCGCCGCCTGGTGCGTGACCTGCCAGTTCAACAAACGCACGACGCTGGCGCGCGACGAAGTGAAGCAGGACTTCGACGCCCACCGCGTGCTGCGCCTGCGCGCCGACTGGACGCGCCGCGACGCCGCCATCACGGCCGAGCTGGCGCGCATGGGGCGCAACGGCGTGCCGGTGTACGCCCTCTATGCCCCTGGCTCGGCAGGGCCGAAGCTTTTGAGCGAGATTCTCAGCGTCGACGAAGTGCGTGGCGCCCTGGCCGCGCTGCCCAAACCCTGAACCGGGAGTCCCGCATGAAGCCTCTGCTCATCGTCTCGCTGCTCGCCGCCACGCTCGCCACCGCCGCGCCGGCCTTCGCCGCGGCCACGGTGGGACAGCCGGCGCCTGCCTTCACCGTCACCGACACCGCCGGCAAGACCGTCTCGCTGGCCGACTTCAAGGGCAAGCACGTGGTGCTGGAGTGGGTGAACCCGGGCTGCCCGTTCGTGCAGAAGCACTACAACGCGGCCAACATGCAGGCCACGCAGAAGGACGCCGCGGCCAAGGGCGTGGTCTGGCTGGCCATCAACTCCACCGCCAGCGACGCCGGCGACTACCTCAAGCCCGCCGAGATGGCGGCCTGGATGGCGCAGCAGAAGGCCGCCGCCACGGCCACGCTGATGGACACCGACGGCAAGGTGGGCCGCGCCTACGGGGCGCGCACCACGCCGCACATGTACATCGTGGACCCGGCGGGCAAGCTGGTCTACGCCGGCGCCATCGACAACAAGCCCAGCAGCAACCCGGCCGACATCCCCACCTCCACGAACCACGTGAAGGCGGCGCTGGGCGAAGCGCTGGCGGGCAAGGCGGTCAGCCAGGCCAGCACCCGGCCCTACGGCTGCTCGATCAAGTACTCGTCGGGGGCCTGAGCCCCTTCAGGGCAGGCGGCCGTACTGCGCCGCCAGCGCGCCGAAGGCCGTGGCCCCGGCGTCAGCGCCCGTTTCCTCGGCCAGGATCGCCGCCACGGCAGCACCCACCCGCCCCGCGGCGGCTGCGTCCAGGAACAGCAGCCGGCTGCGCCGCGCCAGCACGTCTTCCACGGTGCGCGCCATCTCGTGGCGTGCCGCGAAGCGCACCATGGCTTCGCTGAGCAGGCCTTTGCCGCTCTCGCTGTCGTGCGCCAGCCAGTTCGCCGCGCCCGGCAAGGCCCGCAGCGTGGCGGCTTCGCTGCCGTAAAGGTGTTCGCCCGGCGGTTCGGCCAGCGGACGACCGGGTGCGGCGCCCACCAACGGCAGCCGGGTCGTCGCACCGCCCGGCCTGCGGGGCAGCAGGCCGCGCGACATGGCGCGCTCCAGCACGTCCTCGGCCATGGCGCGGTAGGTCGTCCACTTGCCCCCGGTCACCGTCACCAG
>CAZBUU010000350.1:0-4459 GCA_964495125.1 uncultured Rubrivivax sp. | reverse complement strand
CGCGCGGCCCGCTGGGCAGTTTCACCGGCTTCGACACGCCACCACTGAAGCTGGACGCCAACTTCGCGCTGCACCCGCTGTTGCCTGGAATGCACGCCATGTACGGCCGCGGCGAGCTGACGCTGCTGCACGCCACCGGCCTGCCCTACCGGGAGCGCAGCCACTTCGACGCGCAGCAGGTGCTGGAAAGCGGCGGCACGAAGCCGCACGAGCTGACAACGGGCTGGCTGGCGCGCGCGCTCGCCGCCACGGGCGGGCCCGCGCTGCGCGCCGTGGCGCTGGAGACGGCCGTGCCGCTGTCGCTGCGCGGCCCGGTGGCCGTGGACACCTGGGCACCTTCGGCCCTGCCCGACCCCTCGGCCGACCTGGTGGCGCGGCTGGAAGCCATGTACCGCAACGACGCCGCGCTGGCCCAGGCGCTGGCGCGCGCACGCGGGCTGCGCGAAGAACCCGGCATGGCCGCGAACATGGGCGGCGGTGGTGGCGGCCGCCGCGGCGCAGCGGTGGAACTGGCGCGCAAGGCGGCCGACTTCCTGCAGCGCGGCTCGCAGGTGGCGGTGCTGGAGATGGGCGGCTGGGACTCGCACGTCAACCTGGCGCTGCCGAACGGCGCGCTGTCCAACAACCTGCGCACGCTGGACGCCGCGCTGGCCGCGCTGCGCGAAGGGCTGCAGGGCGGCGAGGTGTGGAAGCGCACGGCGGTGCTGGTGGCCACCGAGTTCGGCCGCGAGGTCGCCGGCAACGGCACCCAGGGCACCGACCACGGCACCGGCGGTGCAGCCTTCGTGCTGGGCGGTGCGGTGCGGGGCGGCCGCGTCATCGCCGACTGGCCAGGCCTGGCCAAGGCGCAGCGCTTCGAAGGCCGCGACCTGCGCATCACCACCGACCTGCGCGCCGCCGTGCGCGGCCTGCTCATCGACCACCTGCGCCTCGCGCGCGCGGCGGTGGACGAGCAGGTGCTGCCGGGCAGCGGCGGCCTCAGGCCGCTGGAACTGCTGCGCGGCTGAGCGCGATCAGGGCCTGGCGCCCTCGGCGCCGAGCTTGCGCAGGTCCTTGCCTTCCACCTGCACGCGGTCGCCCTTGACGACACCGGCGTGGGCGAGCGTCACCGTGCGCTTCGTGCCATCGTCCATGCGCAGCGTGACCTGGTAGACGGTCTCGGAGCGCGCGCGCTTCTCCACTTCATGCCCGGCGACCCCGCCGCCGATGGCGCCGATGATGGTCATCGCGTCCTTGCCGCTGCCGCCGCCCATCTGGTGGCCCACCACGCCGCCGAGCACGCCGCCCACCACGGCACCGGCGCCCGTGCCTTCGCCCTTCTTCTTCACGGCCTGCACGGCCTCGACGGTGCCACAGGCCTTGCAATCCGAGGCGGCCGTGGGCTTTGCGGCGGCGGGCTTCGCGGGGGCCGGCTTGGCGGCCTCGGGCCCGGCGGCGGCCACCTGCACCGGCGCGGGCTCGGCCGGGCGGCTTTTCGCCACCAGGGCCGAAGCCAGGCCGGCGATGGCCAGCAGCGCGGCACCGCCGCCCCACCACACCCAGCGGGGCAAGGGTGCGGCGGGCGGGGAAGAGGAGGTGGTCGTCATGGTCGGGGGCTCCGAAGCTTGGATGCATCGAGTATCGCGATGCCGCGTCGGCCCCAGCCACAGAACGTAACCGCCGCGCGGCGGCTTCGGGGCCCCGTGTACGCTTCCGGCGTGCCTGCCGCCACAAAGCTGAAAGCCCGGAGCCTGCGACTGCTGGGCGCGCCCGTGCTCGACACCGGCAGCGAGCAGCTGGTGCTGCCGCCGCAGAGGCCGTACCAGCTGCTGGCCTTCCTGGCCTGCCGCCGGAACTGGGTGGCACGCAGCGAACTCGCCGAGCTGTGCTGGCCCGACCGTCCCGAAGGCGCGGCGCGAACCAACCTGCGTGTGCTGCTGCAGCGCGCCCAGCGCCTGGTCGACGGCCTGGAACTGCAGGCCGAACGGGTGCGCTGGCCGGTGCCCAGCGACCTCCAGCGTCTGGACCTGGCCGCTGCCGAGGGCCGCGACGAGGAGGTCCTGGCGCTGGCCGGCGGCCTGCTGATGGAAGGCATGGAGCCGGGCCTGCCGGAGCCGCTGCTGGAGTGGCTGGGGCTGGAGCGGCAGCGCCTGGCGCAACTGGCCATGGCAGCGGCGCGACGACGAGCGGCAGCCTCCCCGCCGACGGGCGGCGCAGACGACCCTGCCGGTGCCGGGACGGGCCTGGCAACGCCCGGATTCGTCGGCCGCCGGGCCGAACTGGCCGACATGGCGGCCCGACTGGCGGCCGGCGACCGTGGCGTGGTCATCATCGGCCCCGGCGGTGTGGGCAAGAGCGCCCTGCTGCGGGCGGCACTGTCGCGGCTGGCGCCACACCCCGCCGACTTCGTCGGCCTGATCGACCTCGTCGACCTGCGCCGGGTCGACGAACTGCCTGCCGCCGCGGCCCGCGTCGCGGGCCTGGCGCTGCGCGCCGGCGCTGAAGCCTGGCCGCAGCTGGAGGACCACCTGCGCCACCGCAGCGGCCTGCTGGCGCTGGACAACGCCGAACACCTGGAAGGACTGGCGCCCGCCCTGTTGCGGCTGCTCGCGGCGGCACCGCGTCTGGCGCTGCTGATCGCCACGCGCGACCGCCTCGCGCTGGGGGCGGCCGGCGTCGGCACGCTGTCGCTGGAAGGCCTGCCCCTGCCCGACGAGGACGAGACCGAGCCCGAGGCCCTGCGCTGCTTCGACGCCGTGCGCCTGCTGGAAGACCGCACCCGCGACACCGTCCCGGGCCTGCAGCCGGCGCTTCAGCCCGCCTCGCTGCACCGTGTTCTGCGCGCCACGGCAGGACTGCCGCTGGCGCTGGAACTGGCCGCTGCGGCCCTGCGGCTGATGCCGCTGGAGGCGGTCGCCGAAGAGCTGTCGGTCTCGCTGGATGTGCTCGACGCATCCGACCCGCAGCGCGGCCTGCGCGCCTGTTTCGACCGTTCCTGGGCCCGCCTGGACGCAGAGCTGCAAGCGGGCCTGGCGCGCTTGGCCTGGCTGCCGGGCAGCTTCGACCATGGCATGGCGGCGGCCGTGGCCGGCGTGTCACTGGCCGGCCTGGCCACGCTGGTGGACCGCTCCCTGCTGCAGGCGCAGCCCAACGGCCGGCTGGCGCTGCACCCGCTGCTGCGCCAATACGTCAGCGAACGGGCGCCCGTGGCGGATGTGGAGGCGCTGGCCACACGCCACGCCTCACAGGTGGCCCATGGCCTGGAGGCGCTGGACGCGCCGCACTTGCTGGGCCCAGCGGCACTTCAGCGGCTGGATGCCCTGCAACCCCACCTGCTCGCAGCGTGGTCCTGGGCCGTGGCCCGGCGCGCGCCGGCGCTGCAGGCCCGCTTCGCGCGCGTGATGGGCGCCTACTTCCTGCGCCGTGGCCGCGCCCGGGAGATCCTGCCCTTCTTCAACGACGCGCTGACGATCATGCCGGCCGATACGCGCGCCGGCGTGGCGGCGCGCGCCGTGACGCTGCGCACGCAGGCCATGCTGGAGTACCACGCCGGCGAACTGGCCCTGGCTGCGGAACACGCCCGCGAAGCCTTGCGCTGGGCCGGCCAGGCTGGCGACGGCGTCACCGCCACGGCCTGTCTCACGGTGCTGGGCAATGCCTTGCTGTTCGCCGGCCACGCGCAGCGTGCCCGCGGGCCGTTCCAGCAGGCGCTGCGCCGGGCCACGGCGCGCGGAGACTGGGCCGTGGCGGGCGCCGCCGCCAACGGCCTGGGGCTGGTGGCACGAGCCGCCGGACGCCTTGATGAAGCGCTGGCCAACTTCCGCGAACAGCTGCGGCTGGCGGCCAGCCAGGGGGACAGTCAGGGACAGCTGACAGCCCTGGTCAACATCGGCAACCTGCAGACGCTGTTGCACGACTGGCCCGCCGCGCGGCAGAGCAACGAGCACGCGCTGGCGCTGGCGCTGGGCAGCTGCGCGGAGGGCTACATCGCCATCCTGCACACGGTGCTGGCCGAGATTGCCGTCGAGACGGGCGACATTCCCTCGGCGGTGAACCATGCCCGCCAAGCCACGGCAGCGCTGGCGCGCAACACCTCGCCCGTGGTGGCGGTGGAACTGCCGCTGGTGCGACTGCGCATCGCGTTGGCCGAAGACGCCGCCGACACGGCCACCGAAGCCCTGGCCGAAGCGGTGGCTGCGGCGCGCCGGCTCGGGTCCACGACCCAGCAGCTGAGCTGCCTGATCGGCGCGGGCCGCCTGCTGGCCGGACGTGGCGACACCGAGGCGGTCCGCTTGTGGCGTTTCGTGCGCGCCCACCCAGCGGCCACGCACTCGCTGCGCGCCGAAGCCCTGCGCTGCCTGGCCCTGCAGGGGCGCGGCCGGGCCGGGCGCACCTTGCCGCAGCAGGCGCCGGCCGATCTGCTGGAGCTGCTGCTGCAGCGGCTGGCACCGTGGATACGGGGCTGATACGCCCGCCTGCC
>CAZBUU010000349.1:0-4467 GCA_964495125.1 uncultured Rubrivivax sp. | reverse complement strand
GCGGCCAGACCTGGGAGACCAACTGGACGATGGACTTCACGCCGGCGGCGTGAGGGCCTCCAATTCGGTCTGCACTTCCAGCCAGCGCTCTTCCAGCATGTGGACCTCGGCACTGATGTGCGCCAGGCGGCGGCCAAGTTCGGCGTAGTCGTCGCTGCTGGTGCCCGGGCGGGCCAGTTGCGTTTCGACGTCGGCCTTCTCGGCGTTCAGCCTGGCCATGCGCTCGTCGATGCGCTGCAACTCCACGCGCAGCGGCCGCGTGGCTTCGGACTGCTTCACGCGCGCCTGCTTGCTCTTCTGGCGGTCGTCGCGCGAGGCCGGCGGCGGCGCGGCCTTGGGCGGCGCTGCCTTGGCGGGTTGCGACTTCGCGGCGGCCGGCGCGGGCGCGGCCGCCACGGCCGGCCGCGGCGGGTCGGGCAGCGGCTGGCCCTTGGCGGCCGCGCGTGACACCTCCATCAGCCATTTCTGGTAGTCGTCCAGGTCGCCGTCGAAGGGCTCCACGCGGCCGCGGGCAACCAGCCAGAACTCGTCGCAGGTTTCGCGCAGCAGGGCGCGGTCGTGGCTGACCAGCATCACCGTGCCTTCGAACTCGTTGAGCGCGATGGACAGCGCCTCGCGCGTGGTCAGGTCCAGGTGGTTGGTGGGCTCGTCCAGCAGGAGCAGGTTGGGGCGCTGCCAGACGAGCATGGCCAGCACCAGGCGCGCCTTCTCGCCGCCGGAGAGGCTGCCCACGGCCTGCTGCACCATGTCGCCGGTGAAGCGGAAGGTGCCGAGGAAATCACGCAGCTCCTGCTCGCGTGCGGCCGGGCCGACGTCGCGCGCCAGCCGCACCATGTGCATCAGCGGGCCGTCGTCCAGGTGCAGCACGTCCAGTTCCTGCTGCGCGAAGTAGCCGATGACGAGGCCCTTGCCCTGCGTGGTGTGGCCGGCGAGCAGCGGCAGGTCGCCGGCGATGGTCTTTACCAGGGTCGACTTGCCCTGGCCGTTGGCGCCCAGGATGCCGATGCGCTGACCGGCCAGCACCGAGCGGCTGAAGCCGGAGACGATCTTCGTGTCGCCGTAGCCGCAGGCCAGGCCGTCGAAGCTCAGCATCGGGTTGGGCAGGCTGACGGGCTCGCGGAACTCGAAGTTGAAGTCGCTGGACGTCATCACCGGCGCCAGGCGCTCCATGCGCGCCAGCGCCTTGACGCGGCTCTGTGCCTGCTTGGCCTTGCTGGCCTTGGCCTTGAAGCGGTCGATGAACTTCTGCAGGTGCTGGATGCGGTCCTGCTGCTTGCTGAAGGCGGCGGCGGCCTGGCTCATGCGCTCGGCGCGCATCTCCTCGAAGGCCGTGTAGTTGCCGGTGTAGCGCGTGAGCTGGGCGTCGTCCAGGTGCACGATAACGCGCGTGACGGCGTCCAGGAACTCGCGGTCGTGGCTGATGACGATCATCAGCCCGTCGTAGCGCTTGAGCCAGGCCTCCAGCCACACCAGGGCGTCCAGGTCCAGGTGGTTGGTGGGCTCGTCCAGCAGCATGATCTCGGCCGGGCACATCAGTGCGCGTGCCAGCTGCAGCCGCATGCGCCAGCCGCCGGAGAAGCTGTTCACCGGCGCGTCCAGTTGCGCGCTGCGGAAGCCCAGGCCCAGCAGCATGGCTTCGGCGCGGGCGCGGGCGTCGAAGTAGCCGGCATCCTCCAGCGCCTGGTGCGCCTCGGCCATGGCGTGGCCGTCGCCGGCGTGTTCGGCCGCCGTGAGTGCCGCCTGCGCGGCCTGCAGCGGCTTGTCGCCTTCCAGCACGAAGTCGGTGGCGCCGAGCTCGGTCTCGGGCATGTCCTGCGCCACTTCCGACATGCGCCAGCGGGGCGGGATCTCCACGTCGCCCGCGTCGGCCTGCAAGCGCCCGGCGAGCAGCGAGAACAGGCTGGACTTGCCGGCGCCGTTGCGGCCGATGAGGCCGACCTTCTCGCCCGGCTGCAGCACGACGCCGGCGTCTTTCAGCACGACTTTGACGCCGCGGCGCAGCGTGATGTTTCTGAGGGTGATCACAGGAGGTGTCTCGCTTCGATCAGGAGCACCTGGTCGTCGCCGGCGCTGGTGGGCAGCCAGATGGTGGGAAGGGCGGGGAAAGCGGCTTCGAAGTGATCGCGCTCGTGGCCGATCTCGAGCACCAGCACGGCATGGTCGGTCATGTGGCGGCGGATATCGCGCAGGAGGGGGCGCACGAAGTCCATGCCGTCGAAGCCGCCGTCCAGCGCCAGTGTCGGTTCGGCGCGGTGCTCGGCGGGCAGGGCGGCCATCGAGCTGCGATTCACGTACGGCGGGTTGCAGAGGATGAGGTCGAAGCGTTCGGCGCCGACGGCGGCCAGTCCGTCGCCCTGCGCCAGCGAGACGCGGCCCTGCAGCGCGTGTCGTTCGACGTTGCGCCGCGCCACGGCCAGCGCATCGGCCGACAGGTCCGTGCCCAGCACGGTGACGCCGGGCCAGGCGAGTGCCGCCAGCACGGCCAGGCTGCCGTTGCCGGTGCACAGGTCCAGCACACGCTCGGTGCGGTCCGAGAGCCACGCGTCCAGCGTGCCGTCGGCCAGCGGCTCGGCGATCAGCGAGCGCGGCACGATGGCGCGTTCGTCGACGAAGAAGGGAATGCCCTGCAACCAGGCCTCGCCGGTGAGGTAGGCGGCCGGCTTGCGCGTGGCGATGCGTTCGGCGACCAGCGTTTCGACGGCCGCTTCGTCCTCTTCGGCCACGTCGTTGCCGGCCACGTCGTCCAGCGCGTCCAGCGGCTGGTCCAGCTTCCACAGCACCAGCCATGCCGCTTCGTCGAAGGCGTTGGTGGTGCCATGGCCGAAGGCCACGCCAGCGGCGTCCAGGCGCGCCGCGGCGCGCTCGACGAGTTCGATCACCGTCATTGCAGGAACGAAGCCAGCGTTCGGCGGTATACCTGCACGAGAGGCTCCACCGCGGCCACATCCACCCACTCGTCGATCTTGTGGATGCTCTCGTTGATGACGCCGAACTCCACCACCTGCGGGCAGACGCGGGCGATGAAGCGGCCGTCGCTGGTGCCGCCGGTGGTGCTCAGTTCGGGCTTCAGGCCGCATTGCGCCTCGATGGCGCCCACGAGCGCGGCGCTCAGCGTGCCGGGCTTGGTGAGGAAAGGCTCGCCCCCGAGCGTCCAGGTGATCTCATGCTCGACGCGGTGGCGTTGCAGGATATCGACGACACGGTCCTGCAGGGACTGCGGCGTGGACTCGGTGCTGAAGCGGAAGTTGAACTCCACCACCAGCTGCCCGGGGATCACGTTCAGCGCCCCGGTGCCGGCGTTGAGATTGCTCACCTGCCAGCTGGTAGGCGGGAAGTGCGCATTGCCTTCGTCCCAGCGCGTGGCGGCGAGTTCGGCCAGCGCGGGGGCGAACTCGTGGACCGGGTTGCGCGCCAGCTGCGGGTAGGCGATGTGGCCCTGCACGCCCTTGACGACCAGGCGCCCGGACAGCGTGCCGCGGCGGCCGTTCTTCACCATGTCGCCGAGCCGTCGCACCGAGGTGGGTTCGCCGACGATGCAGCCGTCGAGCTTCTCGCCGCGGCGCTTGAGTTCTTCAACCACGTGCACGGTGCCGAAGAGAGCCGGGCCTTCCTCGTCGCTGGTGATCAGCAGGGCGACACGGCCTGCATGCTGCGGGTGGGCATCGACGTAGGCGCAGGCGGCCACCGTCATGGCGGCCACGGCCGTCTTCATGTCGGCAGCGCCGCGGCCGTACAGGCGGCCGTTGCGGTGCGTGGGCACGAAGGGATCGCTGGCCCAGTGCTCCAGCGGGCCCGTGGGCACCACGTCGGTGTGGCCGGCGAAGACCAGGGTCGGCCCCGGCACGCCGGCGTCGTGCACGGCCCACAGGTTGCTCACCCGGGCCTCGGGCGGCCCGGCGTCCAGGGCTTCGCAGCGGAAGCCGGCTTCGGCCAGGTGGCGCGCGATGAGCGCCTGGCAGCCACCGTCGGCCGGCGTGACCGAACGTGCCGCGATCAGCGCCTCGGCCAGCCGCAGCGCGGCCATGCCCAACGCGGGCGCATCGTCGCGCGCGTTCACCGCTGGGTGGCCCAGGGCACGCCCGGCGACGGGCCCCGCGCGGTCTCTTCGGCGCGCACCTCGATGTTGAACTCGGTGTAGCTGGCGCTGTCGCCTTCTTCCTTCTTGGCGGCGGCCCGCGAGGTCGGGGCCTGTTCGTTCTGCAGGCGCCACAGCAGGTTGGTGGGCGAGTCGGCATGCGAGAGGCCTTCGTCGCGGGACACCAGGCCCTCGTTGATGAGGCGGGCGATGTCCTGCTCGAAGGTCTGCGAGCCCTCGGCCAGGGCCTTCTCCATCGCCTCCTTCACGCCGGAGAGGTCGGCCTTCTCGATGAGCTCGGAGACGAGCTTGGTGTTGAGCATCACCTCCACCGCCGGGATGCGGCCGCCGCTGTTGCTGCGCAGCAGGCGCTGCGAGACGATGGAGCGCAG
>CAZBUU010000348.1:0-4487 GCA_964495125.1 uncultured Rubrivivax sp. | reverse complement strand
TGGGCGCCGTGACGACGGAAAACGCCGACATCGGCGTGGCGCTGTTCTCGGCGCTCTCGCGCCAGGGGCTGGAGGACGTGGCCGAGACGGTACACGGCTGGGTGCGCTCGGCGCCGGTCGCGGCCGCCGTGGGGGGACTCAGTCCGCCTTGAAGCCGCTGGCCTTGACGATGGCGGCCCAGCGCTGCGCCTCCGACCGCACCATGCGCTCGGCCTCGGCGCGCGAACTGCCCAGCACGCTGAATCCGGCCTCCTGCAGCTTTTGCTTGACCTCAGTCGACTGCATCACGGCCACCGCCTGGCGGTTCAGCGCGTGGAGCACGGCGTCCGGCGTGCCGGCCGGCGCGAAGAGCGCAAACCAGGCCGCGATGTCCAGCTTCGGGTAGCCGGCTTCGGCGAAGGTGGGCACGTCGGGCAGCAGCGCTGAGCGCGCCGCCGCGGTGGTCGCCAGCGCCCGCAGCTTGCCGCCCTTGACCTGCGCCACTGCCAGTGCGGTGGAGACGAAGGCCGCCTTCACGTCGGCCGCCACCAGCGCCGTGATGGCGTCGCCCGTGGCGCGGTAGTGCACCGGTTCCACCTTGAAGCGGCCCTGCTCGGCGAAGACCTCGGCACCGAAGTGGCCGGGCGTGCCGGCGCCGAAGGTCGCGAAGTTGACCTTGTCCTTCTCTGCGCGTGCGGCCTCGACGAAGGCTCTGACGTCGCGCGACGGCGAGCCGGCCGGCACCACCAGCACGAAGTCGCTGCGCGCGACCTCGCTGATGGCGACGAGCTCGCGCCCCGGCTCGTAGGGCAGCTTCGAATAGGCGGCCGGCGCGATGCTGATGGATCCGACTTCGCCCAGGAGCACCGTGGCACCGTCGGCCGGGCTCTTGGCCACCGCGGCGGTGGCAATCTGCCCGCCGGCGCCGGCGCGGTTGTCCACCACCACCTGCGGCCCCCACTTCTGCGCGATGGTTCGCGCCACCACGTCCGGCCCGGTGCCGGGCGGAAAGCCGACGATGAGCTTCAGCGGGCGGTCGGTGCCCTGGGCTCGGGCGGTCAACGGGCAGGCGAGTGCGGCCAGGGCGGCATTGAAGTGTCGGCGCTGCATGCGCGGTCCTCCTCGTTCAGGATGACGCGCAGTGTTCATTGGCGCGACGCGGCCACTGTCGGCCGAGAGGCCTACGGGCCCACCCTCAGCCGGCCCGCAAGGCGGAGAACAGCTGGCCCTTGAAGTGGATGCCCAGGCGTTCGAAAGCGCGGGCGCGGTAGGTCTTGACCGTGCCGACGGACAGGCCCAGGTCGGCCGCGATGCCGTCGTAGGTGAGCCCGTCGGCCAGGCGTACCAGCACGTCGAGTTCGCGCGCGGTGAGTGCCGGGCAGCGCTGTTTCAGCGTGCTGCGCACGTCGGACGTCGCCGTGCCCAGCTCGATGTGGCGCTCGATGGCCGCTCGCACCACGGGCGCGGCGTCGGCGAAGCGCTCCACCTCCAGCGCGCCGAAGCGGCCCTGGTGGGCATGGTGGTACAGGTTGATGGCCAGCAGCGAGCCGTCGCGCTGCGTCCAGGCCAGGGACAGGCGTTCCACGACGGCGTACCGCACGTAGATGGCGTCGCGGTGCGCGGGGTTGGGCACTTCGTCGGCATGCATGCGCAACAGCACGGCATCGCCGGCGCGTTGCTGGCGCACGAGGTCGAAGCTGCGGTCCCGGCGGTAGAGGCCCTGGTCGCGGTAGGTGCGGAAGCACTCGCCGGTGGTGTCGGCCACCCCCTGGCTGGCCGAGCCGTGCATGCGCGGTTCGCGGTCGGGCCACACCTGATAGATGGACCAGGAACCGGCGTCCAGCAGGCGGTTCATGGCCGCCAGACCCTCCTGCGCGAAGGCGGGCCGGCCCACGGCACCCACCAGCGCGCCCAGGGCGGCAGCGGGGCCGCGTTCGTGCAAAGGGCCCAGCACATGGGCGTACATCGGGGTCTCCTCGTCGTCCGTTCGGCTGACCGCACTGCCTGTCGCCGAGACCTACCATCGGATTCCAACCCCAGCCCTCCGCCATGTCCATCCGCCCCATCCCGACCCTCACGCCGCTGTGCACCATCGAGTGCGAAGTCGACGAGCTCGTGACTCTGGGCGAGGTGGCCGGCGCCGAGCGCCGCTTCGTCCCGCTGGGCCGTGGCCGTGTGGCCGGGCCGGTGCTCAACGGCGAGCTGATCGCCGGCGGTGTGGATTGGCAGTGGCGCCGCGCCGACGGGCGGCTGGAGCTCGACGCCCACTACGCGCTGCGCCTGGCCGACGGCGCCGTGGTGGAGGTGCAGAGCGTGGGCCTGCGTCATGGTCGGCCCGAGGTGATGGCGGCGCTGGCTCGCGGCGAGGACGTGCCGCCTTCGGCCTACTACTTCCGCACCGCCGTGCGCTTCACCACCGGCGCGCCCGCCTGGGCGCATCTGAACGGGTTGCTGGCCCTGGCGGTGGGTGGGCGCGAAGCGCGCCGGGTGCTGCTGGACCTGTACGCCGTCGGCTGAGACCCTGCGGCCGGCGGCCTCAGGCCGCCGCGCCGGCCATCTGATCCTGCACGCGCGCTGCCGCGCTGCCGACGATGGAGCGCTGGCGCAGGGTCTTGGCCAGCCGTTCCTTGTGCATGTTGGCCAGCGCACCGCGGCGGATGGCCCAGGTGGCGTCGGAGGCCCCATCGCCGAACAGCCACACCTCGCGCCGCTCGCCCGGCCACAGCAGCCGTGCCTGCACCCAGCGACCCTGCATGAACATGCGCACCCAGTCGCCGGGCTTGAGCGTGTCGGTCCAGTCGCCGGGCAGGGCGGGGGAGCGCGTGGCCATGGACTCGTCGTCCAGCAGTTCGGCCGGCACGGTGTCGATGTCGGCCACGTCCATGGTGCCGTGAAAGCCGCTGGGCAGCGGCCTGCCGCTAAAGAGCTGGTCTTCCAGCTTCTGCAGCGCACCGATCTGGCTGGCGGCAGCAGTCAGCCGGCGCGTCAGGCGCTTCTGCAGGAAGCCGTCCAGCCGCTCCAGCGCCCAGCGGTACAGGCCGTTGTTCTGCTCGGGTTCGTTGGCCAGCTGCTCGACGATGGCCAGCGCGCTTTTCAGCAGCATCAGGCGGTCGGGGTCGACCGGGTCCGGAGCCATCTCGGCTTCGAAGACGAGCAGGTTGATGAAGCGCCACAGCGGGTGCTTGTCGTGGTCGAGCAGGCCACCGCCGTCACGCAGCACCAGGCGCATGGCCGGGCCCTGCATGCGGGCGATGATCTGGCCGACATCCGGGGGCACGCGGTCGTCGGCCACCATGGCATCGAACAGGCGGCTGACGAGTTCGATGCTCTGACGGTCGATGCGGTTGCTGGTGTGGCGCGCCACGTCGCGCCAGTTCTCGTGGCGCGGGCTGCGGGCCGCCGAGCGGCCCTTGTCCTGGCCGTCGTAGGTGAGCGGCGAGTCGTCCAGCGGCGCCGGCATCGTCTCGACCATGCGGTGCAGGTCCGGCGTGTAGGTGGTCTCGTTGGCGCGCCCGCTGCCCCCGCGGCGCTGGCCGCTGGGCAGGATCACCGTGCGGTGCGTGGCGGGCTCGACGCCCAGCGATTCCAGCCGCGAGGCCGAGGCGGCGTAGGTCTTTCGCAGCAACTGGGCCAGCGGCAGCCCGGCGTGGCGCATGAAGGCCAGCTGGTGGCCGCGCGACAGCGGCAGCGCCTGCGCGGCGGCCCACACCGCGCGTGCGTAGGACTCGGGCCGGAAGGGGTTGTGGTCGGTCGAGACGTCCATGTCGCCGACCAGCGACGAGATGTAGGTCTGCAGTTCGCGCAGCTCGTACTCGGCCGTGCTCTTGATGGCCTCGATGGTGTGGGAGAGTTCCACGTCCATCGCCACCTCTTCCTCGTCCACCAGCGACAGCGACATGCGCTTGCTCTGGCGCGGCGCGCCGGGCGGGTCGCGCCGGGCGAGGTCGCCCTCGACCTGCTCGCGCAGCGAACGCATGAAGTAGTCGCCCAGGCGGGCACGTTGCGCCAGCAAGGCCTGCATGAGGTCGCCGACGGTGGAGCGCTGGGCCGGGGCCATCATGGCCAGATCGCGGCGCGCGGCTTCGTTGGCGCCGTCGATGACCTGATCGAACAGCAGCGGCGCGCGCAGCAGTTCGTCCTCGACGTACTGCTGCAGCGCGGACGATGAGGGTCTGACGGCCATGCCCGATTATTCCGCCTGGAGCGGCCTCCGATCAAAAGAAAAGGCCTGCGGTCATCCCGCAGGCCTTGGCATTGCTGCGGGCCCGTGCCGAAGCACCGGCCCGCTGCGGCGCGGACTTACATGTCCATGCCGCCCATGCCACCCATGCCGCCCATGCCGCCGGGCATGCCGCCGGCGCCGGACTCTTCCTTCGGCGCTTCAGCGACCATGCACTCGGTCGTCAGCATCAGGCCGGCCACGGAGGCGGCGTTCTGCAGCGCCGTGCGCGTGACCTTGGTCGGGTCCAGGATGCCCATCTCGATCATGTCGCCGTAGGTGCCGTTGG
>CAZBUU010000347.1:0-4490 GCA_964495125.1 uncultured Rubrivivax sp. | reverse complement strand
CGTTCTGCAGCACGCTCATCATCACCAGGCCCGGCACCAGGAAGCTGGTGTAGCCGACGCCGGGGAAGGCCTCGACATGGTCGGACAGCACATGCCCGAAGATCATCAGGTACAGCACCGCCGTCAGCACCGGCGCGGCCACGGTCTGGAAGGCCACGTTCCAGAAACGCAGCACCTCCTTGCGCAGCAGCGTTCCCGCGCCGGCGAGATTCAGGCCGCTGTTCATGCCACCTCTCCCTGCTGCATGATTTCGAGGAAGACGTCCTCCAGGTCGGCGCGGCCGATCTCCAGGTCTTCCACGGCCACGCCGGCGCTGCGCAGCGTGGCCAGCATGCCTTCCACGTCGGCCGCGTCGCGCGCCTTCAGCTGCACGATGCGACCCGTCACGCGGGCCTGCGGGGCCAGGGCCTGGGGCATCGCCTGGTCGGTCTTGAAGCGCAGCATGGTGCTGGCGCGGCCGGCCAGCAGGGCGCTGGTCTTGTCCAGCGCCACCAGCTTGCCTTGCTTGAGCATGCCGATGCGGCCGCACAGGGCCTCGGCCTCCTCCAGGTAGTGCGTGGTCAGCAGCACGGTGTGGCCTTCGCGGTTCAGCCGGCTGACGAACTGCCACAGCGTCTGGCGCAGTTCGACGTCCACGCCCGCCGTGGGCTCGTCGAGCACGATGACCGGCGGCCGGTGCACCAGCGCCTGCGCCACCAGCACGCGGCGCTTCATGCCGCCCGAGAGCTGCCGCATGTTGGCGCCGGCCTTGTCCGCCAGGCCCAGGTTCTGCAGCAGTTCGTCGATCCAGGCGTCGTTGTTCCTGACGCCGAAGTAGCCGCTCTGGATGCGCAACGCGTCGCGTACGCTGAAGAAGGGGTCGAACACCAGTTCCTGCGGGACGATGCCCAGGGCCTTGCGCGCGGCGGCGTAGTCGGCCACCACGTCGTGCCCCAGCACGCGCACGTGGCCGCCGGTGGCCCGCGCCAGCCCGGCGAGGATGGAGATCAGCGTCGTCTTGCCGGCGCCGTTGGGGCCCAGCAGGCCGAAGAACTCACCTTGCCGGATGTCGAAACTGACGTCGCTGAGGGCTTGCAGCCGGCCCCTGGCGCCTTCATAGACCTTGCTGACGTTCTGGAACGCGACCGCGGGCATGTTCTGGTTGTTCTTCAGGAGGACGCGGGATTCTAGGCAGCCCAGGCTGAAGCTGCCGGGGCCAGAATCGACGACCATGCCGCCTCCCAAGAAACCCCGACGCACCGCCGAGCGCATCCTCGAGGTGACGCTGGACCTCTTCAACCGCTTCGGTGAACCCAACGTCAGCACCACCCTGATCTCGGCCGAACTCGGCATCAGCCCCGGCAACCTGTACTACCACTACCCGGCCAAGGACGAGCTGATCAACGCGCTGTTCGACCGCTACGAAAAGGCGCTCACCGAGATCCTGCAGGCCGCCGACGGCGTGGAGAACGTCGAAGACGCCTGGCTCTTCCTGCACATGCTCTTCGAACTGGTGTGGGGCTACCGCTTCCTCTACCGCGACCTCAACGACCTGCTCAGCAAGAACCGCCGGCTGGAGACGCACTTCCAGTTCGTGCTGAAGAACAAGGGCCGTGCCATGCACGCCATGCTGGACGGCCTGTCGCGCAACGGCGCCGTGCGCATGACCGGTGCCGAAGCCGCGCCGCTGGCCACCAGCATGGTGGTGGTGGTGACCTACTGGCTCAGCTACGAGTACGTGCGCGACCCGCGCCACGCGCTGGAGGCCGAAGCCGCCGCGGCGTCCATGGGCCGCGGGGCCTGGCACGCGCTGGCGCTGCTGCTGCCCCACCTGGACGAGGCCTCGCGGTCCCATCTGAACCGGCTGGCCGCGGCCTACGTGAGCGCCTGATCCCGCGCGGCCAGCGGCAGCGTGAAGCGCAGGCTCGCGCCGCTGCCCGGCTGGCTTTCGGCGCTGATGCGGCCGCCATGGCGTTCGACGATGCGCCGGCAGGTGGCCAGGCCGACACCGGTGCCGCTGAACTCGCTGGCGGCGTGGAAGCGCTGGAAGGGCTCGAACAGGTGCGCGGCGCCTGCAGCATCGAAGCCGGCACCGTTGTCCTGCACCAGCACCGCCAAGCGGCCATCGACCACCTCGCCCGTCAGGCGCACCCAGGCGTCGTCGCGCCGGCCGGTGAACTTCCAGGCGTTGGCCAGCAGGTTGGTGAGCAAGGCGCGCAGCAGGCCGGCGTCGCCGGCCACGAGCAGCTGCGCCGGCGCGTCGAAGCGCACGCGCCGCTCCGGCGCCTGGTTCTGCAACTCCTGCACCACCGCGCGCGCCAGCGCCGCCAGGTCCACCGTCTGCATGGAGAGCTCCGCTGCCGACACCCTCGACAGCACCAGCAGGTCGGTGATCAAGGCCGACATGTGGCGCGCGGAGTTCTCGATCTGCTGCAGCATGCGGCGGCCGTCCTCGTCCAGCACGCTGCCGTGGCGCAGCCGCAGCAGGTGGCTGAAGCCCGTGAGCGCGTTCAAGGGCGAGCGCAGGTCGTGCGCGGCGGTGCGCGTGAAGGCCTCGAGCTCGGCATTGACGCGCTCCAGGTCGGCCGTGCGCTCGCGCACGCGGCGCTCCAGGTCGGCGCGCGCCGACTCGCGTTCGGCGTCGCGCTCGCGCGTGGCCGTCACGTCCTCGGCGATGCCGCCGATCATCAGCGCGCGCCCGCCTTCGTCAAGGATCATCCGCTTGCGGTCGGACACCCAGCGTTCGTCACCATCCGGGCGGCGGATGCGGTAGGTGCAGTCCGAGCGGCCCTGCGCCAGCAGTTCTGCGCTGGAACGCAGTGCGGCCGCGCGGTCGTCAGGATGCACGACCTCCAGCCACAGGCCGATGTCGCGCCGGAAGTCGTCGGCGGACCGGCCGTAGAGGGTCTCGAAGGCGGGACTCACGTAGAGCACCTCGCGCCCGTCGGCACTGGCCAGCCACAGCACCTCGGCCAGGCTCTGGTGCAGCTGGGCGTACTGCGACTGCTGCCGCTGCAGGGCCTCGCGCGCCTTGGCCTCACGGGTGACGTCCTCGGCCATCACCAGCACCGCAGCGCGGCCACCGAAGGGCAAGCGGTGCGAGGTGATGCGCACCTGCAGCACGGTGCCGTCCTTGCGCTGGTGGCGCACCTCGGACGTGCGCGGGCCCTCCTGCCGGCCCGACACGATCTCCAGCAATCGGGGCACGTCCTCGGGCGGGCGGATGTCCTTGAGCGTCAGCCCGAGAAACTCCTCCAGCGTCCAGCCGTAGGCGCGCACGGCCGCGGCATTCACGCTCAGGAAGGCCAGGGTGGCGGCGTCGTAGACCCACATCGGCTGCGGATGACGCTGGAACAGGTCCTGCACCTGCAGTTCCTGCGAGCGCAGCGCCTCGCCGGCACGGGCCAGCGCGCGGTGGCCGGCCCGCACCAGCAGCACCAGGGCGACGGCCGTGAAGGCCACGTACAGGAGCCCCTTGTAGCGCTGCGCCGCCTGCTGCCAGCCGGGATCGGTGGACAGGCTGTTGACCAGTTCGTCCGAGCCCAGGATCCAGGCCACGCCCGCCACGGCGTAGGCCACGCCGATGGCCAGCGCCAGGTGCCAGGACTTCGAGGACAGCGGATCGTGCAAGCGCATGGGGCCGGTGCCGGTGCTGAACCGGCCACTTCGAAGTAAAAAGAAGCAGGGTCCCGAAGCCCCGAACCCTGCCAGCGGCGCATCATGCTCCGCGCCACCCCCGGGGGATTGCGGAATCTCAAGTCGGCATCAATGACATATGCTGGTCCGGCGGCCGAAGAGCCTGCAGACCCCATAACCGGAGACAAGCATGCATCTGAAGCGATGGGTGGCCGGCCTGTGCCTGGCCGCCTCGGCAGGCCTGGCGCTGGCACAGGGCTATCCGGTGCGGCCTTTGCGCCTGGTGGTCACCTTCCCGCCCGGTGGCGCGCCGGACATCCTGGCCCGCCTGTTCGCCGAAAAGGCACAGCTGGGGCAGCCCGTCGTCGTCGACAACAAGCCGGGCGCCGGCGGCAACATCGGCGCCGAGTTCGTGGCCAAGGCGCAGGCCGACGGCCACACGCTGGTGATGGGCACCGTGGGCACGCACGCCATCAACGGCGCGCTGTACAGCCGCATGCCCTACGACATGGTGAAGGACTTCACCCCGCTCGGCCTGGTGGCTTCGGCGCCGAACCTGCTGGTGGTGAACAACGACGTGCCGGCCAGGACCGTGGCCGAACTCATCGCCCACATGAAGGCCAACCCCGGCAAGCTGAGCTTCGGCTCGCCGGGCATCGGCACCTCGGTGCACGTGTCGGGCGAGCTGTTCAAGAGCCTCACCGGCACGCAGATGACCCACGTGCCCTACAAGGGCCGGCAGTTCGCCATTCCTGACCTCGTGGGCGGCAGCATCCAGGTGATGTTCGACAACATGCCCTCGGCCCTGCCCATGGCCAAGGAAGGCAAGATCCGCGCGCTGGCGCAGACCACCGCCACGCGCTCGGCCGCCGCGC
>CAZBUU010000346.1:0-4517 GCA_964495125.1 uncultured Rubrivivax sp. | reverse complement strand
GCAACCGCAACCACCTGGCCATCGTCATCGACGAGTTCGGCAACACCGCCGGGCTCATCACCATCGAGGACGTGCTGGAAGAGATCGTCGGCGAGATCGAAGACGAGTTCGACGAGGCCGGCACCGACAACGGCATCTACACGCTGGCCGACGGCACCCACCGCGTGGCAGGCGACGTGGCCATCGCCTCCGTCAACGAGGCCTTCGGCACCCAGCTGCCGGAGAGCGAGTTCGACACGATCGGCGGCCTCGTGGCGCAGGAGCTCGGCCGCGTGCCGCGCCGCGCCGAGGCCGTGGCCGTGGGCGGCCTGCGCTTCACGGTGATGCTCACGCGCGGCGGCGCGGTGCGCTGGTTCCGCGTCTCGCGCGTGCCGCCATCCGAAGCCGGCAGCGAAGGCGGCGACGTCGATTGAAGGCCACCCTGGGCGCGTGGCCGGAACGCGCGCTGGCGGCGGCCCTGGGTGCGCTGCAGACGCTGGCCTTCGTGCACACGGCGGCCTGGCCCCTGCCGCTGGCGACACTGGCCTGGCTGGTGTGGCGGCTGGACCGCGTCACGCCGCGTCACGCCGCGGGGCTGGGCTGGTGCTACGGCACCGGCTGGCTGTGCGCCGGCACCTGGTGGCTCTTCATCAGCATGTACGTCTATGGCCACCTGCCGGCGCTGCTGGCGGCGGCGGCGGTGTTCGCGCTGTCGGGCTTCCTGTCGCTGTACCTGGCGGCCGCGGGCTGGGGCTACGCGAAGCTGCGCCGGGGCGACGCGCTCGACCCGCTGCTGTTCGCCGCCCTGTGGCTGCTGGCCGAGCTGGCGCGCGGCGTGCTGTTCACCGGCTTCCCCTGGGTGGCCAGCGGCTATGCGCAGGTGGATGCGCCGCTGGCTGCGCTGGCGCCCTGGGTGGGTGTGTACGGCATCGGGGCGCTGGGCGCGCTGGTCGCGGCCGCGGGCGCGATGCTGCTGTTGCAGCGCGAATGGCGGCCGGCGGCGGGGGCGCTGGCCGTGGTCGTGGCCGCGTTGCTGGTGCCCGCCCGCTTCACGCAGCCGGCCGGCGAGCTGCGCGTGACGCTGCTGCAGACCGCGGTGCGCCAGGACGAGAAGTTCTCTGCCGAGCGCATGCCTGAGGTGCTGGCCTGGGTGGCCGCGGCGCTGCGCCAGGCCGCGCCGGGTCTGGCCATCGCCCCCGAGACCGCCGTGCCGCTGCTGCCCGCGCAGCTGGACGACTTCGCTCCCGGCTACTGGCAGGCGGTGCGCGAGGACGCCGCCCGGCCGGGCCGCGCCGTGCTGTTGGGCCTGCCGCTGGGCGACTTCCAGGCCGGCTACACCAATTCGGTGGCGGGCCTGGCTGGCCGCGAGGTCTACCGCTACGACAAGCGCCACCTCGTGCCCTTCGGCGAGTTCATCCCCACGGGCTTCCGCTGGTTCACCGAGGCCATGGGCATCCCGCTGGGCGACTTCGCGCGCGGCGTCACGAACCCGCCTTCGTTCGCCGTGCTGGGCCAGCGCATCGCACCGAACATCTGCTACGAGGACCTGTTCGGCGAGGAACTCGCGGCGCGCTTCGCCGACGCGGCCACGGCGCCCACGGTCTTTGCGAATCTCAGCAACATCGGCTGGTTCGGCGACAGCGCGGCCATTCCGCAGCACCTGAACATCTCGCGCCTGCGCACGCTGGAGTTCCAGCTGCCGATGGTGCGCGCCACGAACACCGGCGCCACGGCCGTGGTGGACCACCGCGGCGTCGTCACCGCGCAGCTGCCGCCGCACCAGCGCGGCACGCTGGAAGCGGTGGTGCAGGGCCGCACCGGCGTGACGCCCTTCGCCTGGTGGGCGTCACGGCTGGACCTGTGGCCGCTGTTCGGGCTGGCGCTGGCCGTGCTGGTGCTGCGTCGGCGCTTCAGGCCGAAGGCGGGCGCCTGAGGATGTGGATGGGCTGCGCCGCTGCCGCCCGGGCTGGCGCGCAGCCGCTGCAGCCACCGCAGCCCGAGCTCGTCCGCGCCTTCCACCCCCAGCGCGCCGACAGGCGCTGGCGCAGCGCGGCAGGCATCAGCGTCCAGGCCGCGTAGGCAGTGCAGGCGCCCACGATCAGCGCGACGGCCAGGCTCTGCAGCATGTTCAGCCCCCGCCCAGCGCCAGCGTGACGCGGTAGGTGACGAAGGCCGCCACGTAGGCCAGCGCGAACATGTAGCCGGCCATCAGTGCCGGGTAGCGCCAGGAGTTGGTCTCGCGCTTGACGACCGCCAGCGTGGACAGGCACTGCGGCGCGAACACGTACCAGGCGATCAGCGAGTAGGCCGTGGCCAGCGGCCAGCCCTGCCCGATGACGGGCACCAGGCTTTCGGCCACCGAGTCACCCGCCGCCGAGAGTGCATAGACGGTGCCCAGCGCCCCCACGGCCACCTCGCGCGCCGCCATGCCCGGCACCAGCGCCACCGAGATCTGCCAGTTGAAGCCGATGGGCGCGAAGATCACCTGCAGCGCCTGGCCGATCTGGCCCGCGATGCTGTACTGCACGGCCGGCCCCGTGGCGCCTTCGGGCGGGCCCGGCCAGCTGGACAGGAACCACAGCACCACCATCAGCGCGAAGATGATGCCGCCCACGCGGCGCAGGAAGATCTTCGCGCGCTCCAGCAGGCCTAGCGCCAGGCCCGGCAGGCTGGGCAGGCGGTAGGGCGGCAGTTCCAGCATCAGCGGCTGGTAGCTGTTCTTCAGCCACAGCTTCTTGATCAGCCAGCCCACGGCCATGGCCGACACCACGCCGGCCACGTACAGGCCGAAGAGGCTCAGCCCGCGCAGGTTGAACGGCCCCACCGCGCGCGACGGCACGAAGGCGCCGATGAGCAGCGCGTAGACCGGCAGGCGCGCCGAACACGTCATCAGCGGCGCCAGCATGATGGTGGCCAGGCGGTCACGCGGCTGCACGATGGTGCGCGTGGCCATGATGCCGGGCACCGCGCAGGCGAAGCTGCTGAGCAGCGGGATGAAGGCGCGGCCCGACAGGCCCACCTTGCCCATCAGCGTGTCCAGCAGGAAGGCGGCGCGCGGCAGGTAGCCGCTGTCTTCCAGAACGAGGATGAAGGCGAAGAGGATCAGGATCTGCGGCAGGAACACGAGCACGCTGCCGGCGCCGGCCAGCATGCCGTCGACGATCAGGCTGCGCAGCGGGCCGTCGGCCATGTTCGACGAGACCACCTCACCCAGGGCACCGATGCCCGACTTGATGGCGTCCATCGGCCAGGCCGCCCAGGCGAACACGGCCTGGAACATCAGAAACATCAGCAGTGCCAGCAGCACCAGGCCCCAGACCGGGTGCATGACGACGGCGTCGATGCCGTGCTGGAAGCGCCCGCGGCCTGCCGGCTGCGACACGCAGGCGGCCAGGATGCGGCGCACTTCGGCCTGCAGCGCGGTGGTGTCGTGCCGGGCATCGGCCGCCGGGTGGGCGAACATGTCGGCGGCCACGGGCTCGGGCGGGTGTGCGGCGCGCGAGGCCAGCGCGGCGCGCAGCGCGGCGTGGCCCTCGCCCTTCACCGCCACCGTCTCCACCACCTGGCAGCCCAGCTCCTGCGTCAGGCGGGCGACGTCGATCTGCAGGCCCTGCGCGCGCGCAGCGTCGGCCATGTTCAGCGCCACCAGCATCGGGTGGCCGCGGCGGCCGAGTTCGTCACGCAGTTCCAGCACCAGGCGCAGGCCCATGCGCAGGTTGGTGGCGTCCAGCACGGCGACCACGAAGTCGGGCCGCGCCTCGCCGGCACGCTGGCCGCGCAGCACGTCCAGCGTCACCTGCTCGTCGGGCGTGGCGGGGGCCAGGCTGTAGGTGCCGGGCAGGTCGATCACGGCCACGCTGGCGCCGCCGTCCAGCCGGGCGATGCCGATCTTGCGCTCGACCGTCACGCCGGCGTAGTTGGCCACCTTCTGGCGCGCGCCGGTCAGGCGGTTGAAGAGGGCGGTCTTGCCGCAGTTCGGGTTGCCGACCAGGGCTACCGTCAGGCGGTGCAGGGCCAGTTCAGACATCGATGTGTTCGACCTGGATGCAGCGCGCCTCCACCGAGCGCAGCGCGAACATCGTGTCGCCGATCTGCACCGCCAGTGGCTCGCGCCCACCCGGGCCGCGGCGCAGCAGGCGCACCGGCTCGCCGTCGACGAAGCCGATCTCGGTGAGCCGGCGCAGCAGCGCGGCATCGGCCTCCGGGGCGCCGGCGTGCACGCGCTTGACCACCGCGCGGCTGCCGGCCGGCAGGTCGTTCAGGCTGAGGGAAGGGGGCAATTTCATCGGCGCCACCGAGGTGTGCACCGCAGGGGGAAGGCGGTGGAGGGACTCTAATCGCAATGCGAATTGTTCGCAATTGACGTGCGTCAAGGCGATCGACGCTGGGTTCACCTTCGGGAGCGCTGCCGGAGCGGGCCCGTAAACTCAGGGGTTTCCCCGGCCCCGCGTGCGTCCATGCTCACCTTCCAGCAGATCATCCTGAAACTGCAGTCCTACTGGGACGCGCAGGGTTGCGCCTTGCTGCAGCCCTACGAC
>CAZBUU010000345.1:0-4534 GCA_964495125.1 uncultured Rubrivivax sp. | reverse complement strand
GGCGCTCATCACGGCGCGCAGCCGCAGCCGGAAGCGTTCGCGCGGCGCGGGCACGGCCTTCATCATGGCTTTCAGCGCGGTGGGAAACAGGAAGCTGTGCGTGACGCGGTGGCGCTGCATCAGTGCGAAGGCGCGCTCAGGGCCGAAGCGGCCCTGGAAGGCGACGATGCGGCGGCCAAAGTAGAGCGCGGGCAGCAGCGCGTCCATCAGGCCGCCGGTCCAGGCCCAGTCGGCAGGACTCCAGAAGACCTCGTCTTCGCCGCTGCCGAACCAGTTCTGGCTGCACACGAAGCCCGGCAGGTTGCCGATCAGCGCACGGTGCGGGATCAGTGCGCCCTTGGGGGGCCCCGTGGTGCCGCTGGTGTAGATGAGCACGGCGGGGTCGTCGCAGGCGGTGTCCTCGGGCACGAAAGTCGCATCGCCGGTGCCCAGTTCGTCCGCCCAGTCGGCATCGCCCTGCCCCGCGGCCTGGCCCACGGCCACCAGCGTGCGCAAGGCCGGACACTCAGCGCGCACCGCGCGCACGTTGGCGATGGCCGTCTCGTCCACCAGCGCCAGCACGGCACCGCTGTCCTGCAGGCGGAAGGCCAGAGCCTCCGGGCCGAACAGCATGGACAGCGGCATCGCCACCGCGCCCAGCTGGTAGATCGCCATGTGCGCCACGGCCGTCTCGGGCCGCTGCGGCATGACCACCGCGACGCGGTCGCCGCGCTGCACGCCGCGGCGGCGCAAGGCGTGGCTGAGACGGTTCGCCTGGCGCTGCAACTCGCGGTAGCTCAGGCGGCCGCGGCGGCCGTCTTCGTGCTCCCAGGCGATGGCGGTGCGGGCGCCCGTGGCGCCCTGCGCCCAACGGGCACAGCAGACGCTGGCGATGTTGAAGCGCGCGGGCACCCGCCAGCGGAAACCACCGTGCAGTCGTGCATGAAAGTCGGCGTCGGGCGTCATGACCGGCACTTTAAGCACGCCGCGCCGTGCCGAGGACCGGGCCCTTCCCGGGGCACCCAGGTCAAGTTTCCCCTACCCGGGCCGAAGTTGCCAACCAAGGACGCCACTCAATTCCGCCATGCAACTCGTCGCTCTCTCCGATGTCCGGCACCGGCTTCACCTGGGTGCGCCGCTGCCTTTCAACGTGCGTGACGCCGATCGCACCCTGCTGCTGGCCCGCGGCCAGCACGTGGAAAGCCGTGAACAACTCGAGGCGCTGCTGCAGCGCGGCGCGCTGGTGGACCTGGCCGAGTTGCAGACGGCACGCGACGAGGTCATGAAGGCGCCGCGCGCCGAGCTTCCACGTCTGTGGCAACGCGGGCTCAGCCGCATTTCCCAGGCGCTGGCGGCCAGCCCGGACGGCGGCTTCCGCGATGCACTGGACGACGCCTCCAGGCCCGTGCAGGCCCTGGTGGAGCGCGACCCCGACCTCGCCATCTTCCAGGTGCTGCGCCAGGGTGCCGGCGCCGACACGGAGTACGGCGCGCAACGCTCCATGCAGACGGCGATCACCGCCTTCCTCGTGGCGCAACGCCTGGGCTGGGATGCCGCGCAGTGCGAGCGCAGCTTCAAGGTCGCGCTGACCATGAACCTGTCGATGCTGGAACTGCAGGGCCAGCTGGCGCACCAGACCACACCGCCCACGGCGGCGCAGCGCCATGCGCTGCAGACCCACCCGATGCGCAGCGTGCGCATGCTGGAACTGGCCGGCGTCGACGACGCCCCTTGGCTTCAGGCCGTGCTGCACCACCACGAGCAGGACGACGGCAGCGGCTACCCCACCGGCATGACGGCCGTCGGCGACCTGGCCACCCTGGCCCGCCGCGCCGACGTCTACACCGCCAAGCTGGCCTCGCGCGCCAGCCGCGACGCGCTGGCGGCCGACCTCGCCGGGCGCCAGATGTTCATGCAGGACCCCGGCCATCCGATGACCACCGCGCTGGTGCGTGAGTTCGGCATCTATCCCCCGGGCTGCTTCGTGCGGCTGAACACGGGCGAACTGGCCGTCGTGGTGCAGCGTGGCGAGACCATCACCACGCCCGTGGTGGCCTGCCTGACGACGCCGCGCGGCACGCCGCTGGTGACCCCCGAGCGCCGCGCCACCGACGGCCGCGGCTGCGCCGTGCTGGCTGCCGTGGGCCCGCAGCAGGTGTCGCCGGGCCACTCGCTCGACGACCTGGCGGCCCTGGTGACGGGCTGATCAGCCGCGCGCGAACGCCGCCAGCGCCGTGCCCGTGACGCGGCAGATGCGCCAGTCGGGCATCACCGTGGCGCCCATCTTCTCGTAGAAGCGGATGGCGTTCTCGTTCCAGTCGAGCACGCTCCACTCGAACCGCCCGCAGCCGCGCGCCACGGCCAGCGCCCCCAGGTGCTGCAGCAGCGCCTTGCCCAGGCCGCTGCCACGGTGCGCGGGCTGCACGTACAGGTCTTCAAGGTACAGCCCCGGCTGGCCCAGGAAAGTGCTGAAGTTGGTGAAGAAGAGCGCGAAGGCGACCACGCGGCCTTCCACCTCGCCCACCACCGCCTCGGCCACCGGCCGCGGGCCGAACAGGTGGGGCTGCAGCGACTCCGGCGTGACGACCACCAGGTGCTCCAGCTTCTCGAACACCGCCAGCTCGCGGATGAGGCCGACGATGGGCGCCAGATCGGCCGGCGTGGCGGCGCGCAGGAGATGGGCAGGGGCGTTCATGCGGCCATTCTCGCCTCGCCCAGAATCGCGCCATGAGCCCTGCCCCCTACCGGCCACGCCGCGCCGCCGTGTCGCGCTTCCTGCCGCTGCGCGGCCTGAACCACCACCTGCTGCAATGGGGAGACGCCTCGCAGGCCACGCCCGCGCGCCCGCCGCTGGTGATGGTGCACGGCTGGATGGACGTGGCGGCTTCTTTCCAGTTCGTCGTCGACGCGCTGGCCGCAGCCGAGGGCTTCGAGCGCTGGGTCATCGCGCCCGACTGGCGCGGCTTCGGCCTCACCGACACGCCGCAGGCCGACACCTACTGGTTCCACGACTACCTGGGCGACCTGGACGCCCTGCTCGACGTCCTGGTGCCCGAGGGGCCGGTCGACCTGCTGGGCCACAGCATGGGCGGCAACGTGGTCATGAGCTATGCCGGCGTGCGGCCCGGGCGCATCCGGCGCCTGGTGAACCTGGAAGGCTTCGGCCTGCCGCGCACGAAGCCCCCGCAGGCACCCAAGCGCCTGGCGCAGTGGCTGGACGAACTGAAGACACCCCAGGCGCTGCGCAGCTATGCCAGCGTCGACGAGGTGGCCGAGCGCCTGCAGAAGAACAACCCCTTGCTCGGCGCGGACAAGGCCGCCTGGCTGGCGCCGCACTGGTCGCGCCAAAGCGCCGATGGCCGCTGGCACGTGCTGGGCCACCCCGCGCACAAGCGCGTGAACCCGGTCCTCTACCAGGTGGACGAGGTGCTGGAGGCCTGGAAGCTCATCACCGCGCCGCTGCTGTGGGCCGAGGGCGCGCAGACCGACGTGGCCAAGTGGTGGGGTCACCGCTACCCGCGCAGCGAGTTCGACGAACGCCTGGCCCTGGTGCCGCGGGTCGAACGCGTGCAGCTCAGCCCCTGCGGCCACATGCTGCACCATGACCAGCCCGAGGCCCTGGCCACCCATCTGGCCCGCCACCTGGCGTGAGAGAATTTCGGGTTTGCTGAACGCAACCGGAACCCACATCCATGGACGTCGAACACCTCAACTCGATCGGCACGCTGCTCGCCGATCTGAGCGCCCGCACCACGCAGCTCCGGGGGTATCTTTGACTACGACCGCAAATCGCTGCGGCTGAACGAAGTCAACGCCGCGCTGGAGAACCCCGCGGTCTGGAACGAACCCAAGCGCGCCCAGGAACTGGGGCGCGAGAAGAAGGCGCTGGAGCAGGTGGTCGAAACCATCGACCACCTCACCAGCAACCTCTCGGACAACACCGAGCTCTTCGAGATGAGCAAGGCCGAGGGTGACGACGACGGTCTGCTGGCCATCGAGGCCGAGGCCCACAAGCTGCGCGAGACGGTGGAACAGCTGGAGTTCCGCCGCATGTTCAGCAACCCGGCCGACCCCAGCAACTGCTTCATCGACATCCAGGCCGGCGCCGGTGGCACCGAAGCCATGGACTGGGCCAGCATGCTGCTGCGCCAGTACCTGAAGTACTGCGAGCGCAAGGGCTTCAAGGCCACCATGGAAGACGAGACGCCGGGCGACGTGGCCGGCATCAAGAGCGCCACCATCAAGGTGGAGGGCGACTATGCCTTCGGCCACCTGCGCACCGAGACCGGCGTGCACCGTCTGGTGCGCAAGAGCCCGTTCGATTCGGCCGGAGGCCGCCACACCAGCTTCGCCTCGCTCTTCGTCTACCCCGAGATCGATGACTCCATCGAGATCGACATCAACCCCGCCGACGTGCGCACCGACACCTTCCGCGCCAGCGGCGCCGGCGGCCAGCACATCAACAAGACCGACTCGGCGGTGCGCCTGACGCACATCCCTACCGGCATCGTGGTGCAGTGCCAGGACGGCCGCAGCCAGCACAGCAACCGCGACG
>CAZBUU010000344.1:0-4544 GCA_964495125.1 uncultured Rubrivivax sp. | reverse complement strand
GGGCTGGCCGAAGCTCGTGCGCTCCTTGCTGTAGGCCAATGCCGCCTCGAAAGCCGCGCGGGCCATGCCCACGCTCTGGCTGGCGATGCCGATGCGCCCGCCTTCCAGGCCCGACAGCGCGATCTTCAGGCCCTGGCCTTCGTCGCCGATGCGATTGGCTGCCGGCACACGGCAGTTCTCGAACAGGATCTGCGCCGTGTCGCTGGCGTGCTGGCCCAGCTTGTCCTCCACGCGCGCCACGGTGTAGCCGGGCGTGGTGGTGGGCACGAGGAAGGCGCTGATGCCCTTCTTGCCCGCGGCCTTGTCGGTGACGGCCATGACGATGGCCAGGTCGCCGTTCTTGCCGCTGGTGATGAACTGCTTGACGCCGTTGATGACGTAGGCGTCGCCATCGCGCACGGCGGTCGTCTTGAGGCCGCCCGCCTCGCTGCCCACGTGCGGCTCGGTGAGGCAGAAGGCGCCCAGCATCTCGCCACGCGCCAGCGGCACCAGGAAACGCTGCTGCTGCTCGGCGTTGCCCCAGGCCATCAGGATCGAGCACACGGGGCAGTTGTTGACGCTGACGATGGTGCTGGTGGCGCCGTCGCCGGCGGCGATCTCCTCCAGGATGATGGCCAGCGCCAGATAGTCCAGCCCCGCGCCGCCCAGTTCGGCCGGCACGGCCACGCCGTAGCAGCCGAGTTCGGCCAGGCCCTTCAGGGCCTCCTTCGGGAAGGTGTGGGCCTTGTCCCAGGCGGCGGCGTGCGGCGCCACTTCCGCCTGCACGAAGCTGCGCACGGCATCCTGCACGGCGCGGTGGTCTTCGGACAACAACATCTCGTCTCCTTGTGAGGGTCACAGATCGGGCAAGGGCACGCGCACGGGCCGGGGTGCCACACCGGGGTCGGCGTCGCTGGCCCAGGGGCGCGCCACGATGGCACGGCCGTCCTCGGCCAGACGGATGCGCAACTTCAGCGTGGCCGGCAGGGCCTGGCGCTGCAGCCATTCAGCGCGCTGCGCCAGCGGCACGGCCTCGGCCACGAGCAGGGTGCCCAGGGCCACGGCGCGGCGCTGCAGTTCGACATCGCTCTGCCGCGCGAAGTAGCCGGCGTAGTTGGCTTCGGCCAGCGACAGCATCATGCGGCCCACGGTGTTGCGGAAGGCCAGATGCGGCGTCGCACCTGTGGCAGCCGGCGTCGCCACGGCGCGCTCGCCAGCCTCGAAGGCAGCGAGGCGCTGCACCCAGCGTGCGTCGATCTCCTGGCGCGTCAGCTCGGGCAGCAGGCCCACGCCCAGCGTGCAGACGGCCGCCCGCGTGAGCGGGCCCAGCTCGAACTGCGCGTCGTCGCACTGGCCTCGCAGGCCGACGATGACGCCGCGTTGCCAGGCGGCTTCGGCCGCCACCCAGCGGCGCGGGTTCAGCGCTTCGGCGGGCAGTTCGGCCGCCAGCGGCGCGAGGTCGGCTGCCCAGCCGGGCTGCAGCGCCAGCACGGCCGCCGTGGCCTGGTACTGGCGCCGCGCCACCGACCAGGCGATGGCATTGGCGATGAGGGTGTGGCTGCCCGTGAGCAGGGCCTGCGACAGGCGCTGGCCCTGGCCCAGCCGCTGCAGCGCGCGCTCGCGTTCGCCGGCTTGCGCGGCGGCCAGACCGTCCAGCGCCAGCCAGGCAGCGCACTGCGAGGCGCCCGTGCCGTGCGGAGCCAGTGGTTCGTTCAGCGACGGGTCGGCCGGCAAGGGCTCGACGAAGCGCAGATCGGCCAGCGCCGCCACACAGCGCTCGCCCAGCGCGGCGAAGGGCGCCAGCGCGGGGCCGATCTGCGCCGCCTCGGCCAGCCAGCGCGCCGTGCAGTCGTCGGTGGGCGGGCAGGCCAGCAAGGCGCCCTTCATCGCCGGGATCTGGGCGCCACCGGCCGGCTGGCGCAGCATGGCCAGGGCCTTGTGGAGCGGGGTCTCGCCCGGCGGTGCCGGCAAGGCCAGCACGCCGGGCGTGGGCGCGGCCGGGCTGTCGACCAGGTTGCAGCCGGCCCAGGCCGCCAGGGTGACAAGGAGCGCGGCCGCCAGGGCTCCGGCCACGCGCCAGGCCAGCCTCAGCATGGCCCGCCCCGGCCGGTTCCGAGACCGATGCCACGCCTGAAACCGGGTCCGCTTCGCCGCATGCAGGCATTGTCGGGGCTGCACGCCTCGGATTCCCGGCCGGTTAACCCCATCCGGCGCGGTGCCGCGTAGAAGGCCTGTCACGACCTCATCGACTCCGCCATGCCCCACCGCCCTGCCCTCTTCGCGGCCGCCCTGGCCCTGCTGATTCCGCTGGCCGCCGCCGCGCAGCCGCTCATCGCACCGCGACTGCCGCCGCCGCGCATCGTGGCGCCCGACGCGCGCGTGCCGGTGCACATCGGTGCCATGTCGCTGCGCACCACGGTCGCCGGCCGCCAGGCCAGCACGCGGCTGGAGCTGACGCTGGCCAACCCCAACGCCCGCGCGCTGGAGGCCACGCTGGAGTTCCCGCTCGCCGAAGGCCAGCAGGTCAGCGGCTTCGCGCTGGACATCGACGGCGCGCTGGTGCCCGCCGTGCCGGTGCCCAAGGCCCAGGGCCGCCAGGTCTTCGACGACGTCACGCGCGCCCGCGTCGACCCCGCGCTGCTGGAGCGCACCGCCGGCAACGTGTTCCGGCTGCGTGTGTTCCCGGTGCCGGCGCAGGGCACGCGGCGCGTGGTGCTGCAGATTGCCGAGACCGTGCCGCTGGACGCGCAGGGCCGCGCGCGCTGGCGGCTGCCGCTGGACTTCGGCCAGTCCTTCGCCAGATTCGACGCCGAGATCGCCGTGCCCGCCGGTGGCCCCGTGCTGGCCGACGGCGCCTTGCAGGGCGCGGCGCAGGAACGGCGCGGTGGCGAGACCGTGGTGCAGTTGTCGCGCCGGAACTGGCAGCCCCACCAGGCCCTGGCACTGGCCTGGCAGCCGCCCAAGGCCGACACCCTGCTGCTGGGCACGCACGAGGACCGCCACTATTTCGTCGCCGACCTGGCCGTGGACACCGCGTCCGCGCCGGTCCCGCTGCCACGCCGTTGGACCCTGGTCTGGGACGCCTCAGGCTCCGGTGCGCAACGCGACCACGCCCGCGAGTTCGCGCTGCTCGAAGCGCTCTTCGCTGCCGGCGGCGACACCCGTGTTCAGCTGCGCGTGGTGCGCGACACGGCCGAGCCGCCGCAGGACTTCGACATCCGCGCCGGCGACTGGCGCGCGCTGCGCAAGACCCTGGAACGCCTGCCCTACGACGGCGCCAGCGACCCCGCGCTGTGGACGCCGCCCGTGACCGACGGCGTGGTGCTGCTCTTCAGCGACGGCCTGGCGAACTGGGGCGATGGCCGCGCCGTGGCACCGGCCGGTGCCGTGCTGCATGCCGTCGGCGCCGCCCCGCGGCAGGACGCTGCGCGGCTGCGCGCGCTGGCTGAAGCGCGCGGCGGGCGCTATGTCGACCTGACCCGCCTGGACGTTCCGCAGGCCGCCGCCGCGCTCACCCGCGCCGGGCTGCGCCTGGTGGACCTGCAGGCCCAGGGCGCCGAAGGCCTGGTGGCCGCGTCCGTGCACCCCGAAGGCGGGCGCCTGGGCGTGGCCGGGCAACTGAGCGCCGACAGCGCCCGCGTGACGCTGGTGCTGGCCGACGCCCAGGGCCGTCGGCAGACACGCACGTTCGCGGTCACACGCCCGGCCCCCGCACGCGAGGCCGACCCCGCCCTGGTGCCGCTGGCCGCACAGCGCTGGGCTGCCTTGCACGTCGCCCGGCTGCAGGCGGAACGCCGCCTGCACCGCGCCGAGATGCAGCGGCTGTCGCAGCGCTTCCGGCTGGTCTCGGACGAGACCTCGCTGATCGTGCTGGAAAGCGTGGACGACTACGTGCGCTTCGCCATCCAGCCGCCCGAGGGCACGCTGCGGCGCCTGTACGACGAGCGCATCGCGCAGCGCGGCCGTGCGCGCGAACAGTCGCGTGACAGGCACCTGGAAAGCCTGGTGCGCCGCTTCGCCGAACGCCAGAAGTGGTGGGAGCGCGACTTCCCCAAGGACAGCCCGCCACCGCGCAAGCCGCCGGCCGTGGCCATGGCCGCGCAGGCCGAGGCTCAGGACGAGTCGCGACAGCGCGCCCGGATACACCGCCCCGAAGCGGCCGTGATGGCCGCCGCGCCACCGCCCTCGCCAGCCCCGACCGGCGCCGCGCGCGACAGCGCCGCACCCGCCACTGGCCCGAGCGCCCGCATCGCGCTGCGCCCCTTCCAGCCCGACACGCCCTACGCGCGCCGCCTGCGCGAAGCGCGCGACGACGAGCGCTACGCCCTCTACCTGGACGAGCGCCCCGGCTTCGCCAACAGCACGGCCTTCTTCATCGACAGCGCCGAACTCTTCTTCCAGCGCGGCCAGACGGCGCTGGCCGTGCGCACGCTCTCGAACCTGGCCGAGATGGAACTGGAGCACCGGCAGGTGCTGCGCATCCTGGCCTACCGGCTCTCGCAGGCCGGGCTGCACGCACTGGCCGTGCCTTTGCTGGAGCGCGTGCGCGACATCGCGCCCGACGA
>CAZBUU010000343.1:0-4547 GCA_964495125.1 uncultured Rubrivivax sp. | reverse complement strand
CATCCGCAACGACCGCTACAAGGCCATGGTGCCGCAGGTCGTGGGCCCGCTGGCGCTGAAGGGCCGCGTGCACCAGGCCGAGGCGCGCTTCCTTCGCGCGCACACGAAGCGGCTGGTGAAGTTCACGCTGCCCGGGCCCATGACCATCGTCGACACCGTGGCCGACCGCTTCTACGGCGACCGCGTGAAGATGGCCTTCGCCTTCGCCGAGTTGCTGAACCAGGAGGCGCGCGCGCTGCAGGCCGATGGCGTGGACATCGTGCAGTTCGACGAGCCGGCCTTCAACGTCTACATGGAAGACGCGGCGACCTGGGGCGTTCAGGCGCTGGAGCGTGCGGCCGAAGGGCTGAGCTGCAAGACCGCCGTGCACATCTGCTACGGCTACGGCATCCAGGCCAACGTCGACTGGAAGCAGACGCTGGGCAGCGAGTGGCGGCAGTACGAGAAGGTCTTCCCGGCGCTGGCCAGGAGCCGCATCGACCAGGTCAGCCTGGAGTGCATCCACAGCCATGTGCCGGCCGAACTGATGGCGCTGCTGGAAGGCAAGGACGTGATGGTGGGCGTGATCGACGTCGCCAGTGACGTGATCGAAACGCCCGAGGAAGTGGCCGACACCATCGCGCTGGCCCTGAGCCACGTGCCGCGCGGGCGGCTCGTGGCCTGCACCAACTGCGGCCTGGCCCCGATGAGCCGCGCCGTGGCCGAAGCCAAGCTGCGCGCCTTGGCCGAAGGTGCCGCGCTGGCCGACCGGCGGCTCAGCCCTCCTGCCTGAGCACGGCCAGCACTTCGGAGTGGAACTCGCGCCGGTACAGCACCCAGATCACGCCGGCGGTCGCCGCCATGAAAGCCCAGGACGAGAAGAACCAGGCCACGGCGGCGAAGGCCATGTAGTAGGCGCGCAGGCCGTCGTTGAAGGCTTCCGCGGCCAGGCCCACCACGCGGCCGGCGCGGTGCGCGAAGGCCTGCCGAGCGGCTTCGTCGGGCCAGGCGTCGTGCGCCGGCGCCGCAGCCACCACCAGCACGCCGAAGCTGTATTGCCGCAGGCTCCAGGTGAAGCGGAAGAAGGCGAACACGAACACCGCCGTCAGCAGCACCACCTTGAGGTCGAACACCAGCAGCGAGGTGCGTGCGGCGAACGGGATCTCGCGCACGATCTCGCTGGCGCGCTCGGTGGTGGACAGCACCGCCAGCAGGCCGCCGATGATCAGGATGGTGGTGCTGGCGAAGAAGCTGGGGCTGCCCGAGAGGTTCTGCACCACCAGGCCGTCGAGCATGCGGTTCTCGCGGTGCGAGGTCTGCAGCATCCATCGCATGCGCTCGCGGTTGGTGGTGGCCAGCACGCTGGGGAAGCGTTCGGCGCGGTGCCGCGCCCATTGCGCGTAGGCCAGCCAGCCCCCGAAGAAAAGTGCCACCGCGAGCCAGTCGGCCCAGGGCAGCACGGTGACGATGGTCTGCAGGGCGTTCATCGGCCGGCATTGTGCCGGCCGGGCGCTCAGGCCTTGGCGATCTTGGCGGTGGCGTCGGCCACGCGCTTGCCGAAGACCTTGGCGGTGGCGATGTCGCCCGGCACCATCTCTTCGGCCGAAGCGTCCGAGGGCGTGGCGGTGATCAGGCCCGTGTAGCCGCCCAGGTGGTTGATGTCGTCGCGGGTGTTGGCCTTGGCGTTGGGCGCCGTGATGCCCGTGCCCACCCAGAACATGCCGTGCTGCTGCGACAGCGTCACGAAGTAGGTCAGGGTGTTGAACTTGTCGCCGTTGAGCGTGGCGCTGTTGGTGAAGCCCGCGGCCACCTTGTCCTTCCAGGCGCGGCCGTACCAGGGCTTGCTGGAGGCGTCGGCGAACTTCTTGAACTGCCAGCTCGGGCCGCCCATGTAGGTGGGGCTGCCGAAGACGATGGCGTCGGCCGCGGCCAGCTGTTCCCAGCCGCCTTCGGGCAGGTTGCCTTCGGCGTCGATGGCCAGCAGCGTGCCGCCGCTGCCTTCGGCCACGGCCTGGGCCACCTTCAGGGTGTGGCCGTAGCCGCTGTGGAAGACGATGACGATCTTGCTCATGGTGCTTGCTCCGTGGGGATGCAGTGGGGGAATGCGGTTCAGGGTGCGAGGTCGAAGACCAGCACTTCGGCGTCCTCGCCGCCTTCGAGGACGAGCGTGGTCTCGGATTCGATGCGCACGGCGTCGCCGGCCTGCAGCGCGTGGTCGTTGACGCGCAGCGCGCCACGCACCACGTGCACGTAGGCGATGCGGGCCGGGTCCAGCGCCAGCTCGGCGCGCTCGGCGCCGGTGAACAGGCCGGCGCGCAGCGTGGCGTCGGCGTGGATCGTCACCGAGCCGTCGGCGTGCTTCGCGCCGGCCGGCGAGGCCACGGTGACCAGGCGGCCACGCTTGCTCTGGTCGCTGAAGTGCTTCTGCTCGTAGCCGGGCTTGATGCCGGTTTCGTCGGGCAGGATCCAGATCTGAAGGAAGTGCGTGACACCTTCCTGGCTGTGGTTGAACTCGCTGTGACGCACGCCGGTGCCGGCACTCATGCGCTGCACGTCGCCGGGGCGGATCACGCCCTGCTCGCCGCCGTTGCCCATGCTGTCGGCATGGGCCAGTGCGCCGTCGAGCACGTAGCTGACGATCTCCATGTCGCGGTGGCCGTGCGTGCCGAAGCCGGTACCGGGCGCGATGCGGTCTTCGTTGATGACGCGCAGGTTGCCCACGCCCATGTGGCGAGGGTCGTGGTAGTCGGCGAACGAGAAGCTGTGGAAGCTCTTGAGCCACCCGTGGTCGGCATGACCGCGGTCGGCTGATTTGCGCAGGGTGATCATGGCGTGTTCTCCTTGGCCACCAATGTAGGAGTGGGGGGCTGGCTGCGGGCTGACCCGGCTTGAAGGGCCCGTTCAAATAAGATGAAGCCATGTCCGACGCCCAAGCCGACCGATTCCATGCGCTGACGCCCGAAGCGCTGGCCATGATGGACACCATCGCCCGCACCGGCAGCTTCGCTGCGGCCGCGCGTGAACTGGGCAAGGTGCCCTCGGCACTCACCTACAGCGTGCGCCAGCTGGAAGAGGCGCTGGACGTGCTGCTGTTCGACCGCAGTTCGCGCCAGGCGCAGCTCACGGCCGCGGGCACCGAGCTCCTGCACGAAGGCCGGCGACTGCTGCAGGAGATGGACGCCGTGGCCAACCGCGTGCGCCGCGTGGCCAGCGGCTGGGAGCCGCAGCTGTCCATCAGCGTGGAAGACATCCTGTCCATCCCCACCGTGTTCGAGCTCGTGCAGGCCTTTTGCGAGGTGCGCGGCGGCGGTGGCGGGCCGGGCGCCTGTGCGGCCGACGGCCCGGGCACGCGGCTGCGCCTGCGCACCGACGTGCTGGCCGGCGCCTGGGAGGCGCTGGTCACCGGGCAGGTGGACCTGGCCATCGGCGTGTCCAACCTGCACGAGAACCCGGGCGGCATCGAACTGCAGCCGCTCGGCAGCATGGGTTTCGTGTTCTGCGTCGCGCCGCACCACCCCTTGGCCGGCGCCGCCGAGCCGCTCACGGACGCCCAGCTGGTGAACTACCGCGCCGTGGCCGTGGCAGACACCGCGCAGCGCATGACGCCGCTGACCTTCAACCTGCTGCCCGGGCAGGACGTGCTGACCGTGCCCAGCATGCGCATCAAGCTCGAGGCGCTGCTGCGCTGCCTGGGTTGCGGCTTCCTGCCGGAACCCCTGGCGCGGCCGCACCTGGAGGCCGGCACGCTGGTGCTCAAGCCCACCGCGCGCCCGGCCGCCGTGGCCGAGATGCACTACGCCTGGCGTGCCGACCGCGCCGGCCCGGTGGGCCTGGGCCGTGGCCTGCAGTGGTGGCTGAAGCAGCTGGAAAGCCCCACCACGCGGCGTGCGCTGCTGGAGCGGCACGCCGGCCCCTTGCGCTGAACGTGGCGGCTCATCGCGGCCGGTTTGCGCCTTCGCCCACGGGGCCGCTGCACGCCGGCTCTCTGGTGGCCGCGCTGGCGAGCTGGCTGGACACGCGGGCGCAGCGCGGGGCCTGGCTGGTGCGCATCGAGGATGTGGACACGCCGCGCAACGTGCCGGGCGCCGATGCGGAGATCCTCCGCCAGCTGGATGCGTGCGGCCTGTTGCCGGACGAGCCGCCCCTGTGGCAGTCCACGCGCAGTGCGGCCTACGCCGAGGCGCTGGCCCGCCTGCAGGCCGCCGGCCTGGCCTACCCCTGCGGCTGCACGCGCAAGGACATCGAAGCCCATTGGGCCGCGCAGGGCGTGGCGCATCAGCCGGACGCCGAACGCATCTACCCCGGCACCTGCCGCGGCGGCTTGAACGGCAAGGCCGCGCGGGCGATGCGTTTTCGCGCCGAGGGCGTGGTGCACTGGCACGACCGCCGCGCCGGCCCGCAGCGGCAGGACGTGGCCGCGGCCGTGGGCGACTTCATCCTGCAGCGCGCCGACGGCCCCTGGGCCTACCAACTGGCCGTGGTGGTGGACGACGCCGCCCAAGGCATCACCGATGTCGTGCGCGGCGAGGACCTGGCCGACAACACGCCGCGGCAGATCCTGCTCCAGC
>CAZBUU010000342.1:0-4560 GCA_964495125.1 uncultured Rubrivivax sp. | reverse complement strand
GTGCAGCCTTTCGGCGGCGAAGGGCTCTCAGGGACGGGCCCGAAGGCCGGCGGGCCGCACTACCTGTACCGCTTCTGCGCCGAGCAGACGCTGACCATCAACACCGCGGCGGCCGGCGGCAACGCCGAGCTGCTGGCCGGGCTCAGTTGAGGTACATGCCCAGGTAGCGTCGGCCGTGGCTCACGGCCTCGGGGTCGGGGCAGACGTCGAACCACTCGACGAGCTGCTTGCGCGCCCGTTCGCGCTGTTCGCCCTTGTCGCGCAGCACCACTTCGAGCAACTGCTCGAAAGCGTTGTGGAAGTCGCCGCCATGGGCCAGAAGGGCGGCGAGGCCGAAGCGGGCTTCGAAGTCCTTCGTGTTCGCGGCGATGCGCGCCGCGAAGACGTCGGCGTCGCCGTCCGGCGCCTCGCTGGCCAGCTTCAGGCGCGCCATCAGCTTCGCATGGGGCTCGTCACGCTCGGGCGCGGGCACGGCTTCCAGCACGGCGCGGGCTTCATCCAGCGCGCCTTCGTCCAGCAATTGCGCAGCTTCGTCCAGCGGACCGAAGACCGGCGTGGCCTCGGCGTCGATGACGTCGCCGGCGGGGATGTGCTTGTCCAGGAACTGGCGGATCTGGCCCTCGGGCAGCGCGCCGACGAACTGGTCCACCGGCCGGCCGCCGGCGAACAGCACCACCAGCGGGATGCTGCGCATACGCAGCGCGGCGCTGATGTTCGGCGCCTCGTCGGTGTTCAGCTTGGCCAGCACGAAGCGGCCGCCGTAGGCTTCGGCCAGCTTCTCGAGCACGGGCCCCAGCGAACGGCAGGGGCCGCACCAGGGGGCCCAGCAGTCCAGCAGGACCGGGACCTCCATCGAGCGCGCCAGCACGGCGGCTTCGAAATCGGCCTCGGTGACGTCGAAGCTCAGCGGCAGCGCGTCATCCGGGCCTGCGTCGGCGGGAGCACCGACGCGGCCGTGGCCGCTGGCGGGAAACACGTCAGCGGTCCTTCGTCAGGCGGCCCACCGGGGTGGTCTGGCCGTCGAGGATGAAGATCGTGTAGACGCCCTGGGCGGCCAGCAGGCTGGTGCCGGAGACGGACACGGTCTCGCTGAAGATGGGGTCGAAGGCGTCGGAGGAGATGGCCTCGATCTTGGTCGTGCCGGAGGCCAGCACCGAGGCGTACTCGGAGGCCTGGCCGCTGGCGGCGTCCTTGGTGCTGGCGTTCGACGAGCCCGACACCAAGCCGGCGATGGTGGCCGTGCCGGTGAGCCCGTTGACGACGCGGATCTTGGCGCGCGAAGAGACGTTGGGCACGCGGTTGTCGTCGGCGATCAGCGCCGTGGTCGGCGCGGCGGCCGTGCCGTAGACGAGCATGGTGTAGTCGCCGCCGGCTTCCAGCGTGGACGTGGTGCTGGGCTGCACGACGCCGTTGATGGACACCGTCAGGGAGGTCGAGCCGGCGTCCACCTGGACGTAGTCTCCGGCGCTCAGGCCGACCTTGGGCGAGCGCCAGTTCGACACGATCGTGGCCGTGCCGGCCTTGGCCGACACGATGCCGAAGTTGCCCACGCTGGCGGCCACGCGCACACGGGCCTTGGTGTTCTTCACCGTCGTCTTGGCGCCCTGCTGGGCGATCAGCGTGCCGTTGAGCAGCACGCCGCCGGTGCCGGCCTGCGTGATGACCATCGTGTAGTAGGTCTTGGCCGCGAGGGTGATCTCGGGGATGTCCAGGCGCACATCGCTCGGGTCGCCGCTGCCGGTGACGCGGATGCGGTAGGCCTTGGCCGTGAGTTCGCGGAAACCGCCCAGCGTGCCGGCGGTCAGGCCCGACTGCGTCGGCGAGACGTCGGCCGGGTCGACGTCGGCGGTCGTCACGTAAACGTCCACCGTGCCGCTGTCCAGCGTCGCATTGAACATGCGGATGCGCGTGTTGCCGGTGGCGATGTCGTCGGTGTTCTCGGCTTCGCCGATGGTCGACACGCGCAGCGAGGACTGCCGTCCCCACACGATGGCGGTGTAGTTCTGGTCCTTGGACAGCGAGTACGAGCCGGTGAACAGCGCCGCGGCGTCGTTGTTGGCCTTGACGTTCACCGTGTAGGTGTTGGCCTCCAGAGAGACGGCCGTGGCCAGGGAGTCCGTGGTGAGCGCGGTGAACTGCTTGGTGTCGCCGGTGTACAGGTCGGCGCTGGGCAGGTCGGTCGTCAGGTTGATGGCGCGGAGGCTGGCCGAGCCGTTGCCGTCGCCGCCGCCGCCGCCGCAGGCGACCAGCACCAGCGAGGACGCGACGGTCGCGAACACCGCGAGGCGACGCAGGAGGTTGACCGCGGGCGCGGCCAAGGGGGAGGCAGAAATCATCGGGAGTCCTTGGAAAGCCAGGGCAGGACGGGGGATTGCATCGCCTGCGGCGCCATGCACGGTTTCTGCCCAGCCTGGGATTATGACTTGCCGTGATGCCCCTGCCCTGGGCCCCCGCCCGGGCGGAAACGCCGGCGTCATATCCTGTCATCAAGCGACATCGCAGCGAACATCCGCCAGCAACGCCCGCTGCCTACCCTGCCGGCATGGAAGCCACCAAGCCCTACCACCTCTTCGTCGTCGAGGACGACGCCGCGATGCGCGACATGCTCACCGTCTACCTGGAGAAGCAGGGGATGGCGGTGACGGCCATGCCCAGCGCCGAGGACCTGATGCGCCGCATCCACCGCCTGCGCCCCGACCTGGTGGTGCTGGACGTCACGCTGCCCGGCGAATCCGGTCTGCAGGCCTGCCAGCGCCTGCGCGCCGAGGGCGACCGCGTGCCCATCATCCTGCTGACCGCACGCACCGAGGAAATCGACCGCGTGCTGGGGCTGGAGATGGGCGCAGACGACTACCTCGGCAAGCCTTTCTCGGCGCGTGAACTGCTGGCCCGCATCCGCGCCGTGCTGCGTCGCGTCAGCACGACGCCGGGCGTGCCCGTCGCCTTCGACCGCGAGGTGCCCATCGGCAGCTTCGTCTTCGTGCCGGCCACGCGCACGCTGCAGGGCAACGACGGCGGCACGCGCGTGCTCAGCACGGTGGAGTACGCCATGCTGACCGAACTCGTGACGAGCCCCAACGTGCCGATCTCGCGCGAGCGCCTGCTGGCGGTGTCGCACGAGCGCTCGGAATCGCTGCTGGCGCGCACGGTGGATGTGGCGGTGATGCGGCTGCGCAAGATCGTCGAGCCCGACCCCGCCACGCCGCGCTACATCCAGACCGTGCGTGGCCACGGTTACATGTTTGTGCCGCACGCGCGCACCACGTGACCTCGAGCTTGTGAACGGTGTGGGCGCTGACTTGCAGCGCACGACCGCCACCCCCGCCAGCTGGAGCCTGGTGCACCGGCTCACCGGTGGCGTGGTGCTGGTGGCCTTGCTGAGCTTCGGCGCCCAGGCCTGGGTGCTGATGCAGTGGCTGCGGCCGCTGGCGACCGAGAACGCCACCGCCGGCGCTGAACAGGCCATGCAGCTGCGCGCTGCCCTGGCTGCGGTGCCCGCCGTGCAGCGGGCGGCCCTGGCGGGCTGGCTGTCGACGGCCAACGCCGCCCTGTCGCAGCAGATGCCAGTGGGCCTGGACGAGGAGCCGCCGCCACCGCCGCCCGAACTTGCGGCCCTGGACGACATCCTGCGCCGCGAAGGCATTGCCGTGCACTTCCAGCGCGGCGACGGTGGCGATTCGCTCGTCTACCGGCTGCCCGTGGGCGAAGAGACCTGGTGGCTGCAGCGCCGCCTGCACGCGCCGCCGCGCGCCCTGAAGAGCACCCTGCTGGTCTGGCTGGGGCTGCTGGGCGTGGCCACGGCCTCGGCGCTGTGGGTGTCGGTGCGGCTGATCGCGCGGCCGCTGGGCACGCTGGCCAGCCAGCTGTCGGCACAGCGGGGCACGCTCAGCCCGCTGCCCCTGAACGGCGACGCCAGCGCCGAGCTGCAGGCGCTGGTGCGCGCCTTCAACGGGCTGGTCCACCAGGTCAAGGCCGCCGCCCAGGCGCGCCAGGCGCTGCTGGCCGGGGTGTCGCACGACCTGCGCACACCACTGGCCCGGCTGCGTCTGCGCGCCGAGACGCAGGCCGAGCCGCCGCTGTCCGAGGCCCTGACCCTGGACCTGCTGGCCCTGGAGCGCATCGTCGACCAGTTCCTGGCCTATGTGCAGGGCGACGGCGAGGCCGCGCTGGGCCTGCCGGCCCCGCTGGCCGAAACGGTGCGCGACACCGTGCAGCGCTACGCCGGCGCCGACAGGCCGGTCCGTCTGCAGGCCGAGGAGCCCGACCTGTGCCTGCCCGACCTGGCGGTGCGGCGGGTCCTGTCGAACCTCATCGACAACGCTCTGGCCTACGGAAGCGGGGCCGTCGAAGTGACGCTGCGAGCCGCACCCGGCGGCGCCGAACTGCGCGTGGCCGACGAAGGCCCGGGCATGAGCGAGACCGACTTCGAACGCGCCCTGCAGCCCTTCGTCCGGCTGACCCGTGCGCGCAGCGAGCTGGGCCACTGCGGCTTGGGCCTGGCCATCGTGGCCCAGGTGGTGCGGCAGCTGGGTGGGGGGCTGCGTTGCGAGCGCGATGCCC
>CAZBUU010000341.1:0-4561 GCA_964495125.1 uncultured Rubrivivax sp. | reverse complement strand
GTGCCCTGGTGTGCACCGAACCGCCCATCGAAAACTGGCTCGCTCTCGTGGCTGACGAAGAGGCGGCCCTGGCACTTAGGGCTGCCCTGCGGGATGCCGCGACCGAGGTCCGACACCTCGGTAATGGCACTCAAATGGTGCACTGCAGCACCTGGTGCGCACCACAGGCCATCATCTGGCACCTCAGGGCCTGCACTCGTCGGAATGCGGATCTCCAACTGGAAACGCCCGCGGCCTGGGATGTGCCCTTGCTGCTGGTCGGCCAGCCTGACGACCAGCCAACCGAAGCCCTGTCCTCGCGCCTGGCGGACAGCGGTGCGCACCACTGGTTGCCCGATGCGGACGCCGTGGCCCCGGCCGACTGGGTGCTGGCCCTGGCCTTTGCCCAGGCCGCGCACCGCAGGGAGCAGGCCCAACGGCAGCGCATTGCCAGCCTGCAGGACCAGTTGGCGGAGCAGCGCGTAGTCGCGCGCGCGAAGGGGCTGCTGATGGCCGCGCAGGGCATGACCGAGGACGACGCGTTTGCGTTCCTGCGCAGCGGTGCCATGCAGACCCGTCTGCCCATGGCCGACATGGCGCGCGCGGTGGTGGATGCGGCCATCTGGTCGGAGGCGGTGAACCGCGCAGGTCAACTGCGCTGGTTGTCGCAACGCTGCGTTGCGGCTGCGGCACAGAGGCTGGCCCGCATCGATCCGCCCGCGGCCCGCCGCGTGCAGGCCGAAGCGCTGCGGCGGGCGCGAGACATCCTGGACGGCCTCGGTCGATTACCTCTGCCCGAGGCCACCCGTCACACGCTGGACGAGACCGACAAGGCGTGGCTCACGTTGAAGTCAAGTCTTGACGAGCGGCTGGACCTGGGCAGCCTGAAGCGGGCCGATGAAACAGCCGAGTTCGCACTCGCGCAAGCCGAAGCGCTGGCCGGCAGCCTGCAGGCCGGCTCCAGCAGCCCGATCCTGCGGGTGGTCAACCTGTGCGGGCGTCAGCGCATGCGCGCACAGCGGCTGGTGAAGCTCGGTTTGCTGAACCAGCTGGGGGTGTCGGCGCCTGGCCAGGCTGATGCGGGCGGGTCTGCAGAAGCGGCGGCGCTGGTCTCGGTGTTTGCCAGCACCTTGTCGGAGTTGGCGGCGCTGCCGCTGGGTTCGGCCGACACTGCCGCCACGCACCAGGCTGCGGTCGAGCGTTGGGCTGACATGGTGCTGGCCTTGCAGGCTGGGGAGATGGCGTCCCTGGTGCGCCGTGGCGAGGCCTTGCTGGTTAGCGTGGATGCGCTGACGCATTGCTGGGAGCACAGTCTGCAGTTGCTGCTGGGCTGACGAGGCCGGGTCGAAGCGTCGCCGTGTCACAAACTGACGAGTTTGTTCGTCATGCAGGACACTGTCCTCGCGTTGCCATGACCCACATCGAACGTCCTTCCCAGACCTGCAGCCCCGCCGAGCGCGCCCGACGTTTCGATCGCGAGCACGTGCGCAGGTTGCGGGCGCTGGCTTACCGCATGCTCGGTTCTCGGGCCGAGGCGGAAGACATCGTGCAGGAGGCCTGGTTGCGCTGGGCCGAAGTGGATGAACGTACGGTGGCCAACGCCGGCGCCTACCTGTCGCGCGTTGTCACGCACCTCTGCCTCGACCGGCTGCGCTCAGCCTCACTACAGCGCGAGCAGTACATCGGCGTGTGGCTGCCCGAGCCATGGCTGGACGACGCCTCCACCCTCGACGAGTCACCCGGGCCTGAGCAACAAGCTGAGTTTGCCCAGGACGTCTCGGTGGCGTTTCTGCTCGCCCTGGAGCGGCTGTCACCGCTGGAGCGTGCAGCCTTCCTGCTGCACGACGTTTTTGATCTCGGTTACGACGAGATCGCCCGTCACCTCGATCGCAATGAGGCTGCATGCCGCCAGCTGATCAGCCGGGCACGCAAGCGGGTCAAGGCCGACTATGCGCGTCGCGAAGTGGCCGAAGAAGAGCGGCAGCGGCTGTTCGACGCGTTCGCCAGTGCCGTGCGCAACCGCGACGTCGATGCGCTGGCCCAGGTCCTGGCGCAGGACGCCGTTCTCCTGGCCGACGGCGGCGGCAAGGTCACGGCTGTCCCGCGGCCACTGCACGGCGGCGCGCGCGTGGCCGGCGCCCTCATCGGTTTTGGCCGTCTGCCCACCAGCAGCGGCTGGCGGCTTGAGCCAGCGCGGGTCAACGGCTTGCCGGGGTGCCTGCTCTTCGACGACCACGATGGGGGGCGACTGGTGCAGACCATGGCCCTGGCCCCGTCGTCCACGGAGATGGGACGCATCGGCGCCATCTACGTGCAGCGCAACCCCGACAAGCTCAGTCGCGTCACAAACCTCTCTGGCTGTCCGTCTTGACGATGTGCCCGGCACGGTGCCGGGTGCCACCTCACGCAAGGACCTGCCCATGAGCTCGATCGACCTGCAGCCGCGCCTGGACCCCGGCGCCATCGCCCCCGCGCTGTTCAAAAAGTACCTCGAATTCGCCACCACGTTCACGCTAGACGAGGGCCTGGCCCTCCTGGTGGACATCCGTGCCTCGCAGCTCAACGGCTGCGCGTTCTGCCTGGACATGCACGTCAAGCAGGCCCGCATGGCCGGTGAACGCGAGCTGCGCCTGCACCATGTGGCGATCTCGCGTGAGTCGCCGTTGTTCAGCCCGCGCGAGCGCGCGGCATTGGCCTGGACCGAACTGCTGACGCGTCTGGGCACCGAAGGCGTGACCGATGCCGAGTACCGCCAGTCCCGCGAACACTTCTCGGAGGCGGATCTTGTCGAACTGACGTTCCGCGTGATGGCCATCAACGGTTGGAACCGCCTGAACATCGCCTTCCGCAGACCCCCCGGCTCGCTCGACCGCGCCTACGGGCTGGACAAGGCAGGCCTGGTGTGAACGAGATTGCTGGCCACTCCCGAGGAGACGCATTCGACCCACCCGACGTGCCGGCAGCACGCTGGTGCGACCTGTTCTCCGGCTCTTCGGGCCTGCTGATGGCGGTGCTGTCGGGTGGCGTTGCCCTTCACTCGATCACGCTGTACATCACCGCGAGCATCCTGCCCACGGTGGTGGCTGACATTGGCGGCATGCCGCTGTACGCCTGGAACACTTCAGCGTTTGTGGTCGCCGCCATCGTGGGCGCTACTGGCGCGGTGCCGGTACTGCAAGGTGTCAATGCCCGGTGGGCCTACATCGTCGCCGCTATGAGCTTTGCTGCCGGCAGCACCGTCTGCGCGCTGGCGCCTGGCATGCCCGTGATGCTGCTGGGGCGCCTGCTGCAGGGGCTCGCAGGCGGGATGCTTCTGGCATGGCCGTACGTGCTGGTTCATCAGGCGCTGCCGCCACGGCTATGGCCTCGTGCCCTGGCGCTGTTCTCCGGCATGTGGGGAGTGGCCACCTTGCTCGGGCCGGCTGTCGGCGGCGCGCTGGCGCAGTACGCGAGCTGGCGCCTCGCCTTCGGGGCTCTCATCCTGTTTTCGCTGGTGCTGGCCGTGGGTGCCGCAGCGGCGGTCGATCGCATGAAGTCCGATACCGTTGCGGCGGCGCTGCCGATGCGCCAGTTGGCGCTGCTCGTCGTGGCCGTGCTGGCGGCTTCCAGCAGCAGCTTGGCCGGCTCGGCGCTTCTCGGGGCTTTCGGTCTGGTCGGCGCGCTGGGCCTTCTGGTGAGCCTGGGCCGTACCGATCAGTCAGCCGCTGCTTGCCTGTTGCCAAAGGCGGCCTACGAGAGCGGCGGCATTCTGGGTCCGCTGTATGGCACGGCTGCGCTGATGGCCATCTCGGTCACCTGCACCGAATTGTTCGTCCCGCTGTTCCTGCAGCGCAACCAAGGCTACTCGCCTCTTGCGGCAGGCTACATCGCCGCTGTGGCATCCGCGGGCTGGACGGTGGGTGCCTTGCTCAGCGCCTCGATGGCGCCATCCAAGGCACTTCGCCTCGCTCGGGCTTCTCCTTGGCTCTGTGCGCTGGCGCTGGCTGTATTGGGCATGACCATGTCACGACCTGGCACATCGCCGACGGTCGAAACCACCTTGCCCATCGTGCTGTCGATGATGGCGCTGGGACTCGGCGTCGGCGTCGCATGGCCACAACTGGCCAGCCGCATCATGGCCGCCGCGCCGCGTTCAGAGGCCGATGTGGCGTCCGGCGCCATCATGACCGTGCAGCTGCTGGCTACCACGATGAGTGCTGCTGCGAGCGGCTACCTGATCGAGACGACCGCGCGGACCGCCGACATGGACCTTGCCACCTCGGCGGCGTGGCTGTTCGGTCTGCTCGTTTTCGCACCAATCGGTGCGTTGATGATCTGGCCACGCGACATCGATGGGTGTACTTAGCCCGAGGTGGGTGCGCCTGAGGCAGATGGAAGCGCCGGCGCCAGGCCAGGCAGGTGCTGGCGGCGCTGTCACTGGGGTCGACCGATCCTGGCGCCGTGCACCGGCATGCGGGTGGGCGTTGGGCCGACAGGTTGCTGGCCATGCGGGCTCGTTCTGGTCGTCAGCGGGCCAAGCTCCGGCGATGGTCAGCGCTACAGGGACTTCAGATACTGCGCCACATCGCTGACCTGCTGCGGG
>CAZBUU010000340.1:0-4576 GCA_964495125.1 uncultured Rubrivivax sp. | reverse complement strand
CCTTGTGCTCGAAGTCGATGCCGGCCACCTGCTCCAGGAAGCCGTGCACGAAGTGTTGCCGGCTCTGTTCACCGTCACCGATGACGCTCAGGCCCGCATCCTCCTGCGCCTTGATCCACAGCAGCGTGGCGTCCAGCTTGGCCTGGGCCAGCGCGGCGCCTTCGGCCTGCCACTGGGGCCACAGCTTGCCGGTCTCGGCCAGCCAGGCGGGTTTGGGCAGGCTGCCGGCGATGGCGGTGTCGAACATCGTTGTCTCCTGGTGAAGCCGCGAGGTTAACGGCCCCGCGCTCCATCCAGGCTGAAGCGGTCACCGGGGCCCAGGTCTTCGGGGGACGCCAAGGCCTGCCGCGCGGACTCGTCGCCCACCAGCCGCCAGCGCCACCAGGCGGCGGACACGCGGGCGGCCAGCGCCTGGTGCGCCGCCTGGCGTTCCAGCGCAAGCGGCGCACGCCGCATCAGCCCGCGCGCCGGCACGCCGGAGGGGGCACCGCCGCCGCAGGTGGCGTGGTCGGCGCCGTCCAGCCAGAGCAGCGCCCGCTGGCCCGCGGGCAGCGCGTCGTGGATGGCGGCGCGGGGCTCGCCGGTGGTGTAGCTGCCGAAGGGGTCACCGTCCAGCGAGCCGGTCACGGCCAGGAAGGGCCGCGTCACACCGGCAAAGGCCCGCACTGCGCTGCCCGCCGCCGGTGAAGGGCTGAAGGCGATGAAGGCGCGCGGCCGGGGCTCGTCGACGGATTGGCCGTTGGGGTAGCGCTGGCCGGCCACCGCCTGCGTCGTCACCGCGCCGAAGGAGTGGCCGGCCACGCCGACGGCGTCCGCACGCAGCGTGGACCAGGGGCCTTCGGCCGCCGCCGCGCGCCGCACCACTTCATCCAGCGCGAAGCGCACGTCGGCCACGCGCGCCAGCAACTGCTGCGCGTTGGCCGCCGCACGCAGGGCGCGCAGGCCCTGCCTGAGTGTCTCGAAGTCGCTGCCGGGGTGCTGCAGGTGCAACACGGCGATGCCCGCGTCCGCCCAGGCCTGGCCCCACAGCGCGCCACCGTCGCGGCTGCCGCCCAGGCCATGGCTGTAGACCACCAGCGGCCACGGTCCGCCCGCGGCCGGCAGGCGCAACAGCCAGGGCACGCGGCGCGCACGGGCAGCGTCGGTCCATTCGCCCGTCAGCCCCGGCGGCGCGGCCCGAACAGCCGGCCAGGCGCCGGCGCCCAGCAGGGCCAGCGCGGAACGTCGTGTGAAGCAAGGAGGCATGCGGGGATTCTGGTCCGCGCCATGTTGCTGCCGCATTGCGCAGCCTTCGTCGCGCAGGCGGCCGTCTTGGTCGCGCCGGCCCTGCCGCCCACCGCCCGGGGTTTAGGCTTGCAGCCCATGTCCACCGTCGCCTACCCGCCAGAACTCCAGCCGCTGGACCAGCCCCTGCCCGCCGAACTCGCCGGCAGCGGCCACGGCTGGCTCAACCGCTACCGCCGCTGGCCGGTGTTCAGCCCGATGTGGATCCGCGGCCGCACCCGCGCTTTCGGCCTGGTGCTGCTGGCCTTGCTGGCGCTGATGACGCTGCCCATCCTGGCCAGCCCCTGGGCCGACATCCCCTTCGGCGGCCTGGCGCAGGTGCTGGTGCAACTGGCCGTGCCCTTGCTGCTGGGCCCCTGGCTCGGCGGCTGGGTGCGGCGCCGCGGGCTTGCCGGCGACCGCGAGACGCTGGCGCTGGCCGGCGTGATGGGCGCGCTGGTGGCGGCCGTGCTGCTGTTCCACGATTTCGGCTCCGAAACCATGAAGCAGCGGATCGCCGAATGGACCGGGCAGGTGGACGAGCGTGGCCAGCGCAAGCGCATGCTCATGTCCATCGGCGTCGTCGTCAGCTCGCCGGACCGCACGGCGCCGGCGGCCGCCCCGCCCGCCGGGCCGACACCGCTGACGCCGATGGCACGGGCGATGAACGGCCTGTCCAGCGCGCTCATCACCTTCTGGCTGGGCGGGGGTGCCGGCATCTGGGGCCTGCGCCGCGAGCGCGCCTCGCTGGCCGCACTGGCGCGCGAGCGCGAGCTGGCACGCGCGCAGGCCGAGCGTCGCGAGGCCGAGCTGAAGCTCTCGGTGCTGGCCGCGCAGGTGGAGCCGCACTTCCTCTTCAACACGCTGGCCGGCGTTCGCAGCGCCATCGCCACCGACCCCGGGCGGGCCAGCGAGATGATCGACCGCCTGGTCGAGTACCTGCGCGCCAGCATCCCGCGCCTGCGCAGCAGCGGCGAGAGCGACGCCACGCTGGGCGGGCAGCTGGACATCGTTCGCGCCTACCTGGGGCTGATGTCGGCGCGCATGCCGCGGCTGCGCTGGGAGGTGCGCGCCAGCCCCGAACTGCTGCCCCTCACCTGCCCGCCGCTGATGCTGATCTCCTTGGCCGAGAACGCCGTCAAGCACGGCGCCGAGCCCAAGATCGGGCCGGTGCACATCGACATCGCGGCACGCCGCGACGAAGAAGGCCGGCTGGAAGTGACCGTGGCCGACGACGGTGCCGGCTTCGGCGCCAGCGCCGCGGGCAGCGGCCTGGGGCTGGTCAACATCCGCGAGCGGCTGCACCAGATGTTCCAGGGCCGCGCCGCGCTGACGCTGCGGGCCCGGCCGGAAGGCGGCGTCGCCGCCACGCTCACCGTCCCCGTTGCCTGAGGAAGCCGCCGTGAACGCCACCGCCGTGATCGCCGACGACGAAGACCTGCCGCGCGCCGAGCTGCGCCGCATGCTGGCCGCCGCCTGGCCGGCGCTGCGCGTGCTGGCCGAGTGCGAGCATGGCGCTGCCGCGGTCGAGGCCATCGACCAGCACGAACCCGACATCGCCTTCCTGGACATCCGCATGCCCGGCCTCAGCGGCCTGGACGTGGCCCGGGCCGCCAGCGGCCGCTGCCACACCGTGTTCACCACGGCCTACGACAGCCACGCCGTGGCCGCCTTCGAGGCCGGCGCGGTGGACTACCTGCTCAAGCCCATCGCCGTCGAGCGCCTGCAGCAGGCCGTGCAGCGCCTGCAGGAGCGCCTGGCCGCCCGCACTGCCGCGCCGGCGCTGGACGGCCTGGTGGAGAAGCTGGCGGCGCAACTGCAGCAGCAGCACGAGCAGCGCGGCGGCACGCGCCTGCGCTGGCTGAGCGCGAGCGTGGGTGACACGATCAAGATGTTCGGCATCGACGAGGTGCTGTTCTTCCAGAGCGACGAGAAGTACACGCGCGTCGTCACGGCCACCGACGAGGCGCATGTGCGCAAGCCGCTGCGCGAGATCGCCGACGGCCTGGATCCGGAAGAGTTCTGGCAGGTGCACCGCGGCGTGGTGGTGCGCGCCAGCGCCATCGCGCGCGCGCAGCGCGACGAACTCGGCCGCTTCACGCTGAGCCTGAAGAACCACGGCGAGAAGCTGGCCGTGAGCCAGGCCTGGGCCTGGCGCTTCAAGCCCATGTAGACCCGGACTCCGGGGGTTCGTCCTCAACCTGGTCGACGCGCCGCCGTCCCCCGTCCCTAGAATGGGGTCCATCGACGGAGGCCTTCGGAGGGACCTGGATGACCACCGCAACCCGCGCACTCGCGTTCGCCCTGGTGCTGGCGTGCGGCTGCGGCGCCACGCAGGCGCAGCTGATCAAGGACACCGAGGCACGCAAGGCCATCGCCGACCTGGACGCCCAGTTCAAGGCCGGCGCCGCCGACACCGAAGCGCGCGCCGCCGCCCGCAAGGCCGAGGCCGACCAGCTCAACGAGCAGCTGACGCAATTGCGCAAGTCCATCGCCGAGATCGCCGCCGAGATCGGCAAGCTGCAGGAGGAAGCCGTGCGCATGCGCGCCGGACGCGCCGAGACCGTGACCCGCGTGGCAGGCCTGCGCACGCAGCTGGACGATGAACAGAAGAGCTTCACCGCACGCCTGGCGGCGCTGGAACCCGTGACCGTCAGCACCGAGGCCGGCGACTTCCTGCTCGCGCCCGAAGAGGCGCGCCAGCACGAGGAGGCCATGAAGCTCATGAAGGCCGCCGACTACGAGCGCGCGGCCGCCGCGCTGGGCGGCTTCGCACGCCGCTTCCCCGGCAGCGAGGTGCTGCCCTCGGTGCGTTTCTGGCTGGGCAACGCGCAGTACGCGCTGAAGAACTTCAACGAGGCGCTGGGCGTCTTCCGCGCCATGGTCGCGGCCGCGCCCGAACACCCGCGCGCGCCGGCCGCCGGGCTGGCCATCGCCAACTGCCAGGTCGAGCTCAAGAACCTGCCGGCGGCTCGCAAGGCCCTGGAGGACGTGATGCGCCAGTACCCGAACAGCGAAGCCGCCGCCACCGCCAAGGAGCGGCTGGCGCTGCTGCGCGGCTGAAGCCGGGATGAACATGCCGCCGCTGTCCGCCTTCTTCCTTGCCGGCCTGGCCCTCTCGCTGGCGCTGCCGGTGGCCGCGCAGGACGCCGTAGCCACCGACCTGCCGCCGGCCTTGAAGGAACGCCAGGAACGCGCACGCGCCGCCGCCGAGGCCAGGGCGCGCAAGGAAGCCGAGCGCAATGCCAGCCGGCGCGCGACGAACCCTGCCGCGCCGGCGGCGCCAGCGGCCGCCGCAGCGGCCGCCGCGCGC
>CAZBUU010000339.1:0-4588 GCA_964495125.1 uncultured Rubrivivax sp. | reverse complement strand
ACATGCGCGACTGGGCGCTGGGCACCAACGGCGGCTGGGTGACGATGGGCGTGCCCAGCAACGGCGAGTACGGCATCCCCAAGGACGTGATGTTCGGCTACCCGGTCACCACCGAAGGCGGCAAGTACAAGATCGTCGAAGGCCTGCCCATCGACGAGTTCAGCCAGGGCTGCATCGACAAGACCCTGGCCGAACTGACGGGCGAGCAGGACGGCGTCAAGCACTTGCTGTGACGTCCCCACGCGCGGTTCTGTTCGGCGCTGGTGAGGCGCTGCCGGCCCTGCCGGTGTGCGACCACTACGCCGGCGTCGAACCGCGCATGACCAAGAGCCTGCAGCTGCAGGCCGAACTGGGCCCCGTCTTCGATGTCACGCTGGACAACGAAGACGGCGCGCCGGTGGGGGGCGAGGTCGACCAGGCCCACCTCATCGTCAGCCTGCTGAACGGGCCGGACAACCGCTTCGGCCGCGTCGGCGTGCGGCTGCTGCCGGTGGAGCATCCGCGCTTCGCGGACGTGGCCACCATCGTCCTCAGGAGCGCAAAGGCCCCGGCCTACCTCATGCTGCCCAAGCCGGAGCGCTTGGCCGACGTGCAGCGCGCCGCGCGCGAGATCGACGCCCTGGGCGGCGCGGCCATCCCGCTGCAGGCCCTGGTGGAAACGCACGGCGCGCTGCGCGACGTGTTCGCCATCGCCGCGCACCCGCGCATCGAGTCACTGTCCTTCGGGCTGATGGACTTCGTCTCCGCGCACCGCGGCGCCTTGCCGCAGAGCGCGATGACGGTGCAGGGCCAGTTCGATCACCCGCTGGTGCTGCGCGCCAAGCTGGAGATCGCCGCCGCCTGCCACGCCGCGGCGAAGACGCCTTCGCACTGCGTGGTCACCGAGTTCAAGAACGCCGGCGCGCTGCAGGCCGCGGCCGAGCAGGCCTGCCGTCGCCTGGGCTACACGCGCATGTGGAGCATCCACCCGGCGCAGATCAAGCCCATCATCGCCGCCTTCTCGCCTACGGTGGCCGAGGTGGAGCAGGCCATCGAGATCATCACCGCCGCGCAGGCCGCCGGCTGGGCGCCCATCCAGCACGACCACACGCTTCACGACCGCGCCAGCTACCGCTACTTCTGGCACGTCATCGAGCGCGCGCACCGCGCCGCGCCGACGCAGGCCATCCCGGCCGAGTTGCGCCAGGCCTGGTTCGCCTGAAGCCCGGCCCTCGGGCGGGCGGCCGGCTCGCCGGTTCTTGCTACGCTCCGTCGCCATGAAAAGACTCTTTGCGCTGATCGCGCTGTGCCTGCTGCTACCCGCCACCTGGGCGCAGACGCTGAAACTGCGTCTGCTGGAAACCACCGACCTGCACATGAACCTGGTCGGCTGGGACTACTACCAGGACAAGCCGGCCGAGGACTTCGGCTTGGACCGCACGGCCACGCTGATCAAGGCCGCGCGCGCCGAAGCGAAGAACTCGATGCTCTTCGACAACGGCGACCTGCTGCAGGGTAGCCCGCTGGGCGACACGGTGGCACGCATCCGCCCGCTGCAGCCGGGCGATATTCATCCGGCCTACCGCGTGATGAACGCGCTGGGCTACGACGCCGGCAACATCGGCAACCACGAGTTCAACTTCGGGCTGCCTTTCCTGATGCGCTCGCTGCAGGGCCCGGCCTTCCCGATGGTCAACGCCAACATCGTCATCGACGAAGGCGGCAACAAGGCGGCCGACGCGAAGAACGCGTTCACGCCTTACGTCATCCTGGAGCGCAGCTTCACCGACGAGGCCGGCGCCACGCACAAGCTCAAGATCGGCGTCATCGGCTTCGTGCCGCCGCAGGTGATGAACTGGGACCGCCAGAACCTGCTGGGCAAGGTGGCGGCGCTGGACATCCCGGAAACGGCGCGCCGCTTCATCCCGCGGATGAAGGCCGAAGGTGCCGATGTCATCGTCGTCATCGCGCACAGCGGCTTCGAGCGCGGCGAGACCGTGTTCTTCGCCGAGAACGCCGTCGCGAAACTCGCCGAGATCCCCGGCGTGGACGCCATCCTCTTCGGCCACTCGCACGGCGAGTTCCCGGGCCGCTTCTTCAACCAGCACCCCAAGGTGGACCTCGCGCAAGGCACCATCAACGGCGTGCCCGCCACCATGCCCGGCTTCTGGGGCAGCCACCTGGGCGTGATCGACCTGCAGCTGCAGAAGGACGGCGCCACCTGGAAGCGCAGCGGCGCGCGCGCCGAACTGCGGCCCATCTTCGACCGCAATACGCGCAAGGCCCTGGTGGCGCCCGACCCGCGCATCGCCGAGCTCGTGAAGCCCGAGCACGAGGCCACGCTGGCCGCCATGCGCGCCGAAGTGGCGCGCAGCACGGTGCCCATCCACAGCTACTTCGCGCAGGTGGCCGACGACCCCAGCGTGCAGCTCGTCGGCAACGCGCAGCTGGCCTACGGCCGCCAGCTGCTGGCCGGCACGCCCTTCGCGAAGCTGCCGCTGCTGTCGGCCGCCGCGCCCTTCAAGACCGGCGGCCGCGGCGGCGCCAACTACTACACCGACATCCCGGCCGGCCCCATCGCCACGCGCAACGTGGCCGACCTCTACGTCTACCCCAACACCGTGAAGGTGGTGAAACTCACCGGCGCCCAGGTGCGCGAGTGGCTGGAGTTCGCCGCCGGGGCCTTCCAGCGCATCGACCCCGCAGGCCCGCCCGAGCAGAACCTCATCAACCCCGCCTTCCCCAGCTTCAACTTCGACACGCTGGACGGCGTGAGCTACCGCATCGACGTCACCCAGCCCGCCCGCTATGAACGCGGCGGCAAGCTCGTGGCGCCGTCGGCGCGCCGCATCGTCGACCTGCGCCACGAAGGCCGCCCTGTCGACGACCAGGCCGAGTTCGCCGTCGTCACCAACAACTACCGCGCCTCGGGCGGCGGGAACTTCCCCGCGCTGGACGGCACCACCACCGTGATGGACGCCCCCGACGAGAACCGCCAGGCGCTGATGGCCTACCTGCAGGCCGCGAAGACCGTGACGCCCAGCGCCGACGGCAACTGGCGCATCCAGCCCGTGCCCGGCGTGAAGCTGCGCTTCGTCAGCGGCAGCGCCGGCATCCGCCACCTGGCCGGCACGCCGCAGGTGAAGCTGGTGAAGGACCAAGGCGACGGCACGGCGCTGTACGAACTGGCGGAAACGCCTTGAGCGCCTTGCGGCAGCGGGGCTTCGTCCTCATCGGCCTGATCCTGGCCAGCCTGGTGGCGTTGGCGCTGCTGGCCCTGTTGCTGCTGGGCCTCGCGGCCGCCTGGTACTGGAACGAGCTGCCGCCGCTGGACAAGGCCACCGACTACCGCCCGCGCCAGCACCTGCAGGTGCTGACGGCCGACGGCGTGGAGATCGCCAAGTTCGGCACCGAGCGGCGCATCTTCGTGCCCATCGCGCAGACGCCGAAGCGTGTCATCGAGGCCCTGCTGGCGGTGGAAGACACGGGCTTCTACGAACACGGCGCCATCAGCTGGCGCGGCCTGGCGCGCGCCACGGTGGCCAACCTCACGCCCGGCGGCACGCCGCAGGGCGCGTCCACCATCACGCAGCAGGTGGCGCGCACCTTCTTCCTGTCCACGCGCCGCACGGCCGAACGCAAGATCAAGGAGGCGCTGCTGGCCTGGCAGCTGGAGAGCCAGCTCACGAAAGACCAGATCCTGGAGCTCTACATGAACCAGGTCTACATGGGCCAGCGCGCCTATGGCTTCGCCGCCGCGGCGCAGGTCTACCTGGGCAAGACGCTGGACCAGCTGAGCGTCGCCGAGACCGCGCTCGTCGCCGGCCTGCCCAACAACCCGATCTACGCCAACCCGGTGGCCAACTTCAACGCCGCCACCAAGCGCCAGCGCTGGGTGCTGCAGCGCATGCGCAAGACCGGCCTCATCGACGACGCCCAGCTGGCGCAGGCGCAGGCCGAGAAGATCGTGCTGCGCAACGCCGGCGCGGTGGACGTCAATGCCGCGTACGTGGCCGAGATGGCGCGCCGCGCCGTGGTGGACCACCTGGGCGAGAAGGCCTACACCGAGGGCATCCGCGTCATCACCAGCCTGCGCGCCGACGACCAGCGCGCCGCCCACGCCGCCCTGCGGCGCGCCGTGCTGGCCCACGAACGGCGCCAGCCCTGGCGTGGCCCGGAAGAGCAGAACCCGCTGCCCGACGATGCCGCCGAAGCCGACCGCGCCGCTTCGCTGGTGCTCAAGGAAGTGAGCGACGACGAGGACCTGCGCGCCGCCGTGGTGCTGGCCGCCGCCCCGCGGGAAGTGACGGCCAAGCTGGCCAGCGGCGAGACCGTGGTGGTCAAGGGCGAGGCGCTCAAGTGGGTGCAGGCGGCGCTGCAGCCGCAGGCCCGCGATGCGCTGGCCATCCGGCGCGGCTCCGTGCTGCGGCTGCAGGCCCTGCCACGTGGCAAGGCCGTGGAGTGGACGATCGCGCAGTGGCCGCAAGCCGAAGCCGCCTTCGTGGCGATGGACCCGGCCACCGGCCGCATCCGAGCGCTGGTGGGCGGCTTCGACTTCAACCGCCGCCAGTTCAACCACGTGACGCACGCCGCGCGCCAGCCCGGCAGC
>CAZBUU010000338.1:0-4629 GCA_964495125.1 uncultured Rubrivivax sp. | reverse complement strand
ACCAGACGTCGTTGTCGACGCCGCCGTTGCGGTCTTCGATGATGTAGATGTTGCCGTCGGCGTCCATGGCCAGGTTGTCCGCGCTGCGCAGGCCGGCACCGACAGGCGCACCGGTGGCCAGGTCGATGGTGTTGGCATCGGCGAAGAGCTTCAGCTCGCCGGTGTCCACGTCCAGGTTGTAAACACGGCTCGTGCCCGTGGCGCCGTTGCTGTCGGAGTCGGAGTCGGTGGTCGCGAAATACAGCCGCTGCGTGCCGCCGACGGTCTGGATCTCCATGTCCTCGGGCCGGTTGAACCCGGTGCCCAGCACCGACGCATGGTCGGCCGTGACGCGGCCGTCGATGGTGCCGTCGGCCAGCACGGTGGACACACCGGCGATGGCGCCGCCGGTGGCATCGGTGATGGGCTGCCAGGTCGTGGCGCCGACGATGGGGGCGGTGTTGGTGCCCTCGAACTGACCACCGGCGCCGACGCGCAGCACGAAGGTCTGGCCCGACGCAAAGTAGTCGTTGCCGTTGGTGGCGTTCGCGTTCGTCGGCACGTACTTGTAGACCGAGCCGCCGTTCAGTTCATCGACGAAGTACATCGCCTTGGCGCTGTCGAAGGCCAGGCCCTCGTGCGAGACGCGCGGGATGATGCTGCGCTGGATGAAGTTGCCGCCGTTGGCCGCCGCGGTGGTGGCGTTGTCCACCTCGAACAGGCGGCCCTTGGTGCTGCCGGCGCCCCAGGACTCCTCGGCCGTGAGATAGGTTCCGTAAGGCGTCCAGCGCGAGGCGTCACCTGCCACGAAGCCCTGCGTGCCCGGCGCCACGATGGTCACGGTGCGGGTGTTGTAGTTGGCGTCCCACAGGTCCACGCGCTGCACGCCGCCGGTGGCGGTCTCGAAGGGCATGAACAGGTAGCGGCCGGCGTCAGGGCCGGTACGGTTGGTGTCGATCATGTCCCAGGCGCCCGAGTTGGAGCCGGGCACCAGGGTGTTCTGGGTCGTGCGGTCAGCGATGCTCTTGTGCGAGAAGAGCGGGCTCGACAGCGTCAGCGGCAGGGCTTCGCCAGCGCCGCCGATGGGGATGGGGCCGGCCGAGGCGGGCAGCGGCGTGAACGTGCTGAAGAAGCTGAGCTGGGCCATGGCAGGGCTGGCCAGGAAAAGCAGGCCAGCGGCGGCGGCCAGCGGGGTCAATCGGGTCATCGGGTTCACTCCTCACTCACGAATCGTTTGTGGCGTCGCCACGGCAAGGGGCCGGGCGACGAAAGGCCATTGACGGGTGACAACGGTGAGCGGGAGTCTTGGACCGCCCCATGACCCCGGTGTGACCGGGTGCCCGGCAGGGCGTCCGATGGCATCACTGCCGGCCCCCCGGAGCCCGGGGGGCGGTGGGCCGGACGCTGGCTCAGCCGGCCTGGACAGCGACGGCCGTACCGTCGCGCAGCGCCAGCGCCTCGGCCAGCGGTGCGTCCAGGCTGGCGGCGTGCGTGGTGAACCAGGGCACCAGGCCGCGCACCAGCAGGCTCACCGAGTCGATGTCGGACTGCTCGGCCAGGCGCTTCTGCACCAGCGTCACCACCTCCAGCACCTGGCGGTGCTGGAAGAAGTGGCAGGTCTCCGGCGGGAAGCCCAGTTCCAGCATCCAGGCCTCTTCCTGCGCGAAATGCGCGGCCGTGTGTGCGGCAAAGGCGGCCAGGCGCTCGACCAGCTGCGCCTGCGGGGCCTGCAGGGCCGCCTCGACCTCGCCCAGCAGTGCCACGAACTCGCGGTGCGTGTCGTCGATGCGGGCGTGACCGACGGCCAGCGCGTCGGACCAGGTCAGAGCGGCCATGGCAGGCAGGGGCAAGGGCCGCAAGGGCGGCGGGGCTGGCAGTATCGCCGTGGCGCCCCGGCGGCGGGTTTGCGTCAGGACAAGGCGCCGGCGCGGCGCTCCTCCAACCAGGGCATCGCGGCGCCGGTCGGGCTGTCGGATGATGACGGATGTCGCACTTCAAGGGAGACCATGTCCATGCAGAAGCCCCCCATCGGCACCCAGGCCAGCACTGCGCCGTTCCAGCTGCTGGAGGAACGGGTGCGAAAGCTTGAAGCACAGCTGGCCGCGCTGGTGCAGCCCGACGGCAGCATCACGCTCAATTCCAACCGCAAGGTGGAGATCAAGGTCGGTGTCAACACGCTGGTCGTGGACAGCTCGGGCATCGTGCTGCGCGGCGCCGGCCGCCTGGAGCTGAACAACAGCAACAAGGTCATCGTGGTGACCAGCACCGCCGACATCTCGGCCTCCATGACCGTGCTGAACAGCAGCATGGTCAGGTGCAGCAACGTGCTGAAGGCCGACACCCTGCAGGCCGTCAACGTCGTCGCCTCCAACTACACGCCGGGCGCAGGCAACATCTGGTGAGCGGCCGTCGTCAGGCCGGGTTCAGTTCACGCACGCGCTGCATGGCCATGGCCGCCGCGGCGGTGCGCGTCTCCACGCCCAGCTTCTCGTAGATGCGCTCCAGGTGCTTCTTCACCGTCGCCGGGCTGGAGCCCAGGATGTCGCCGATGTCGCGGTTGGTCTTGCCCTTGGCCACCCAGTACAGCACCTCGCTCTCGCGCAGCGTGAGGCCGAAGGCGTTCATGGTGGCTTCCACGGTGGCGGCATCGCTCACTTCGCGCAGCACGACCAGCCAGTCCTCGTCGACCGTGCGGCCCTGCAGCGCCGCCACCAGCTGGCTGGCGCCGCGCGCGGTGGCCAGAGGCCGGATGTCGCGTCCCGCCTCGGCATCGCGCAGCCAGGCCAGCAACGGGGCGGGCACCTCGCCGGGCGCGGCGTCGAAGTAGCCGGGCAGCCAGCGCCGCGCCAGCGGGGTCTGCCAGACCAGGCGCGCGCCGGCGGCTTCCAGGCGGACGGCGATGGTGGCGTGGCCGTAGGCGTCCAGCGCGTTGCGCGCGGCACGCGCCTGCCGCGCCGCCTGCATGTGTGCGGCCATGCGCGCCAGCACCTCGGGCGGGCGGATGGGCTTGGTGACGTAGTCCACGCCGCCGGCCTCGAACGCGGCCAGCACGTGCTCGGTGTCGGTGAGGCCGGTCATGAAGACGATGGGGATGTGCGCGGTCTCGGGGCCGGCCTTCAGGCGGCGCGCGGTCTCGAAGCCGTCGATGCCAGGCATCACCGCGTCCAGCAGCACGATATCGGGGTCGGCCTGCGCGGCGCGCTGCAGCGCGCTGGTGCCGTCGGTGGCCACCAGCACGGTGTAGCCGGCTTCGTCCAGCGCGTCGTGCAGCACGGCCAGGTTGTCGGGCACGTCGTCCACGATCAGCACCAGGCCCGCGGAGCGCGAGCGGTCAAGCGGGTTGGGACTTGGCGAGGGCATCGTCGATGGCCGGTGTCATGCGGTCGAACTGAAAGGCCTGGGCGTGTTCGCGCAGCGGCGCGAGCCAGGCTTCGCAGTCGGGGCGGGCGGCCGCGATCTCCTCCAGCACGCGCTGCACCCCACGAGGGTAGCCCAGGCTCACCACCTGCTGCAGCGCCTGCAGCTGGGCGCGGCTGGGCGCGGGGGCATCGCCGCGCGGCAACCCGGGTGCGGGCGGCGGCGGCGCGGCCAGCCACTGCAGGCCGAGCTGGCCGCCCAGCCAGTCCAGCAGGTCGTCGAAGCGCACGGGCTTGGTGATGAAGTCGGCCGGCGTGATGCCCACATCGTTGTCCAGGGTCTTGTCGAAGGCGTTCGCGGACACGATGGCCACGGGCGCTTCGCTCAGGCCCTGCTGGCGCAGCAGGCGGATGGTCTGCCAGCCGTCGATGCCGGGCATGGCCAGGTCCATCAGGATGGCGTCGAAGCGCGTCTCCTTCAGCAGGCCCAGCGCGGCGGGGCCGGAGCCGGCCTGCAGCACGTCGAAGCCCAGCGCCTCCAGCCGGCGTGCCAGCAGCGTGCGGTCCACCTCCTCGTTGTCCACCACCAGCACGCGGCGGCGCTCGCCGGCGTAGGCACCGCGCGGCAGCGGCAGCACGGGTGCACGCTGGCCCTGCAGCGCGGGCAGGAACAGGCGAACGCGGAACAGCGTGCCCATGCCCAGCGTGGTGCTCACCGTCATCTCGCCGCCCATCAGGTCGGTCAGCATCTTGGCGATGGTCAGGCCCAGCCCGGTGCCGCCGGCGGCGGGCACGCCGGGAGCACCAGCCCGCGTGAAGGGCTCGAAGATGCGCTCCAGGTCCTCGGCCGGGATGCCCGGGCCGGTGTCCTCGATCTCGAACACCGCCATCTCGCGCACGTGCGCGGCGCGGAAGCTCACGCGGCCGGTGGGGGTGAACTTCACCGCGTTGCCCAGCACGTTGATGAGGATCTGCGTGAGGCGCCGCTCGTCGGCGCGCACAAGCTCAGGCGCCTGCGCGATGTCGTGCTCGAAGCGCAGCCCCTTGGCCAGCGCCTGCAGCTCGAACATCCGCACGATCTGCTGCAGCACGTCGCGCAGGCGCAGCGGCTTGGGGTCCAGCGCCAGCTTGCCGGCTTCGATGCGTGCGATGTCCAGCGTGCCCTCGATCAGCCCCAGCAGGTGCTCGCCGCCGCGGCGGATCACGCCCACGGCCTGCTTGCGATGCTGGGGCAGCGTCGGGTCTTCGTCGAGCAGCTGCGCGTAGCCGAGGATGCTGTTCAGCGGCGTGCGCA
>CAZBUU010000337.1:0-4633 GCA_964495125.1 uncultured Rubrivivax sp. | reverse complement strand
TGGACCACGGCACGCTGACCGACAACAACGGGCGCAAGGCCGACTTCCGCAACGTCGTGATCATCATGACCACCAATGCGGGTGCCGAGACCATGCAGAAGTCGACCATCGGCTTCACCAACTCGCGCCAGGCCGGCGACGAGATGGGCGACATCAAGCGCCTGTTCACCCCGGAGTTCCGCAACCGGCTGGATGCGATCGTGTCGTTCCGCGCGCTCGACGAGGAGATCATCCTGCGCGTGGTCGACAAGTTCCTGCTGCAGCTGGAAAGCCAGCTCGCCGAGAAGAAGGTCGAGGTCACCTTCACCGACGCCCTGCGCAAGCATCTGGCCAAGAAGGGCTTCGACCCGCTGATGGGCGCACGGCCGATGCAGCGGCTCATCCAGGACATGATCCGTCGCGCGCTGGCCGACGAACTGCTGTTCGGGCGCCTGGTCGATGGCGGCCGCCTCACGGTGGACCTGGACGACAAGGACGAAGTGCAGCTGGACATCCAGCCGCCGCGCAAGAGCGACAAGCCCAAGGCGGAGACGACCGCCGCCTAGCGCGTCCGGCCCCCCGGGGGCATCTCGGCCGCCGGGTCCTGCCGGTAGTAGAGGGCGAACATCTCGTACAGCGCGGGGTGTTCGCCTTTGAGCTTTTCCGGCAACACGAAGAAGGCTTCGCTGGCCACGGCGAAGAACTCGCCGGGCGAAGTGGCGCCGTAGGGGTCGAGGGCGCTCGGCTGGTTGGCGTCCAGGCGCTGGCAGAAGGCCTCGTAGGACGCGCTCAAGCGGCTCTCCCACCCGGCTCGGCGCAGGGTGGGCGGCAGCGGCGGCACGCCGTCGGCCAGGCCATCGTTCATGTCCAGCTTGTGCGCGAACTCGTGGATCACCACGTTGTAGGCGAAGCCTTCGCTGGCGCCGGCCTGCCGCACGGCCCGCCAGGCCAGCATCACCGGGCCGCCGGGCATGGCCTCGCCCACCAGCGGCTCGTCGTATTCGTGCACCAGGCCCTCGTCGTCGGCGGCTTCGCGGTGGGCCACCACCTCGTCCGGGTGCACGACGATGCCGACAAAGTCGTCGTAGAGCTCGAGCCCGAGGCGCAGCACGGGCAGCACGGCCTGGGCGGCGATGGACACGACCACCGCGTCCGTCAAGCGCAGGCCACCGACGGCGGTGAACTCCTTGCGATCGAGAAACAGGCTCGTCAGCCGGCGCAGTTCAGCGGCCGCGGCGGGGTCCTGGCGGCGCAGGAACGGAAAACGCACCAGCGTCCGCTTCCACAGGTCGTCGGGAATGGCGCGCCGGGCCACCGCCAGCTGCTCGCGTCGGGCACGCCACTGCTGCCACCAGCGGCCCACCACGGCAGGCGACTCAAAGACCGGCCGGCGCCAGGCGCTCGAAGCCCTGGCGGGTGAGGCGCAGCACTTCGGCGCGTTGGCCCTGGTCCAGGTCCCAGTCGCTCAGCACATGGCGCTTGAAGCCCGGCGCCAGGCTCGAGCTGCCGGGCCGGTGCGTGTGCCCGTGCACGAGCTCCGCACTGCCCAGGGCATGCAGCCACATCACCGCCTGCGCGGCATTGATGTCAGCCTCTGCATCGCCATCGAAGCGTCGGCGTCCCATGCTCTGGCGGCGCATCTCGGCAGCCAGCATCAGCCGTTCGGGCAGCGGGCGGGCCAGGAAGCGGGCCTGCCACTCGGGCGAGCGGACCTCGGTGCGGAAGGCCTGGTACGGGGCATCGTCCAGGCAGAGCGCGTCGCCGTGCGACAGCACCACAGACTGGCCCCAGGCGACCAGGCGCGTCGGGTCGGGCAGCGAGATCATCCCGCAGTCCAGCGTCATCGCATGGCCCAGCAGGAAATCGCGATTGCCGGCCATGAAGGCCACCACATGGCGTGTGGCGGCATCGGCGATCACCTCGACGCACTGGCGCTCGAAAGGGCGCTGCCGGGCATCGTCGCCGACCCACACCTCGAACAGGTCGCCCAGCATGACCACCGCATCGGCGGAGGTCGTGCGCAGGTGGCGCGACCATGCCGCGAAGGTCCGCGGCATGGACTCGCTCAGATGCAGGTCGGAGATGAAGTCGATGGCGCGCCAGTCGTTTGGCGCGTCGTACTGGAAGAACGGCGGGAAGACGGCGTCGCGGGCCGCTGCGGGCGCGGACTCGCCTTCACGCATCAGCCGGCCTCGACCACGCGGACGATCAGCACGTCTTCCAGCGGCACGTCGTCGTGGAAGCCCTTGCGGCCGGTGCGCACCTTTTCGATGGCATCGACCACCTCGGTGCCTTCCACCACGCGGCCGAACACGGCGTAACCCCAGCCCTGAGGGCTCTCGGCGCGGAAGTCGAGGAAGTCGTTGTTGGTGGTGTTGATGAAGAACTGCGCCGTGGCCGAGTGCGGGTCGTTGGTTCGCGCCATGGCCAGCGTGTAGTGCTTGTTCTTCAGGCCGTTGTTGGCCTCGTTCTTGATCGGGGCCAGCGTGGACTTCTGCTTCATCCCGGCCTCGAAGCCGCCACCCTGGACCATGAAGCCCTTGATGACGCGGTGGAACACCGTGCCGTCGTAGTGGCCGGCGCGCGCGTACTCCAGGAAGTTGGCCACCGACAGGGGCGCCTTCTCGTCGTCGAGTTCGATGCGCAGGGTGCCGGCGCTGGTTTCCATCTGAACGGTCTTGGTCATGTCATTTCTCCACGGTGGCCTTCTTGATGATCACGGGCGTGACCGGCAGGTTCTGGTGCATGCCCTGGGGGCGCGTCGGCACGGTGCGGATCTTGTCCACCACGTCCATGCCCTCGACGACCTTGCCGAACACGGCGTAGCCGCGGCCGTCGCGCGCATTGGGCTGGTCGAGGCCGGGGTTGTCGACGACGTTGATGAAGAACTGGGAAGTCGCGCTGTCGGGGTCACCGGTGCGGGCCATGGCGATGCTGCCTCGCACGTTCGGCAGGCCGTTGGCGCTTTCCAGCGGGATGGGCGCCCGGGTGGGTTTCTCGCCCAGGTCAGGCTTGTAGCCGCCGGCCTGGATCATGAAGGTCTCGATGACACGGTGGAAGATGAGGCCGTCGTAGTGGCCCGCCTTCACGTAGCGGAGAAAGTTGTCGGTGGTCTTCGGCGCCTTCTCGGCGTCGAGCTCGACGACGATGTCGCCGGCGCTCGTGGCCAGCCGCACCTTCTGGGCCCAAGCCGGCGCGGCCAGGCATGCAGCCGCCAGCAGCGGCAGTAGCGAACGGGACAGTGTCTTCAACACGGGGAATCCTTCGGGATGGAACGGCAGGACGCAGTCTAGCGGGCGACGCCGGCAGCCGGCGAAGCGCGGCCGTCGAGCAAGGCTCGCGCAGCTTCCAGGCGTCGTTGCACGGCAGGGTCCAGCGGGCCCAGTGCGGCGGCGCGGTCCCAGGCCTGCACGGCCAGCATCAGGTGGACGTGGCCGAGGTTGGTGCGGGCCAGGCGGTGCGAGGGGTCGGCGCGCAAGGCGGCCTCGAGCGCCAGGCGGGCCATCTCCGGCCGGCCGGCACGCGCGTGCAGCAGCGCCACGTTGTTGAGCGGGTCGGGCAGGTCGGGGTAGTCCTGCGTCATGCGGGTGAAGTGCGCCAGGGCGTCCTCGTCGCGCCGCAGGTCCATCAACGCCACACCCAGCAGAAAACGGGACTGGGCGTCACGCGGATTGGCCGCCACGGCCCTTTCGGCACGCTGCATCGCGGCGCTGCTGTCGCCGCGTGCCAGCAGGTCGCGGATGTCGGAGACTTCGTCGGCCCACGCCAGAAGCGGTGCAACGAGCAGCGCCAGAAGCGTGCGGCGGGCAAGGGCGGGCAGGCGGGGCATGGGCGGTGCAGGAGGTTGTGAGGGCCGCCTGGCCGGCGGCGGCGTGCGCGGGGCGCACCAGCCCCGCCGCTATACTGAATTTCGATTCTATCGACGCCCCGGCGCCCTGCCGCCACCTGGGGTCGTCCACACCCCCCGATCCCCGCATGAGCCTGCGCATCTTCAATTCGCTGACGCGGCGTCCCGAGACGTTCGTGCCCCTGCAACCCGGCCGGGTGCGGATGTACGTGTGTGGCATCACCGTCTACGACCTCTGCCACCTGGGCCACGCGCGCATGGTGCTGGCCTTCGACATGGTCTACCGCTGGCTGCTGGCCAGCGGATTCGACGTGACCTATGTCCGCAACATCACCGACATCGAGGACAAGATCATCAAGCGCGCGCTGGAGCGCGGCATGAGCATCCGTGCACTCACCGACGAGATGATCGCGGCCATGCACCGCGACTTCGCCGCTCTGGGTGCTGCGCTGCCCACGCACGAGCCGCGCGCCACGGAGTACGTGCCGCAGATGCTGTCGCTGATCGATCAACTGCAGGACAAGGGCCTGGCCTACCAGGCCGCTGGCGGCGACGTGAACTACGCCGTGCGCCGCTTCCCTGGCTACGGCAAGCTGTCGGGCAAGTCGCTGGACGAGCTGCGCGCCGGCGAGCGCGTGGCCGTGCTGGGCGACAAGGAAGACCCGCTGGATTTCGTGCTCTGGAAGAGCGCCAAGGCCGACGAGCCGGAAGACGCCCGATGGGCCAGCCGCTGGGGCCCGGGCCGCCCCGGTTGGCACATCGAGTGCTCGGCCATGAGCTGCGCGCTGCTGGGCGAGCCCTTCGACA
>CAZBUU010000336.1:0-4645 GCA_964495125.1 uncultured Rubrivivax sp. | reverse complement strand
CCGAGACGCAGGCCGTGCAGAAGACCATGCAGGGCATGATCTCGCAGGACGGCGCGGCGCTGCTCTTCCCCACCAGCTTCGGCTACTTCGACCCCCACATGCTGGCCATCGCCGGCAAGAACAAGGACGTGCGCTTCAGCCACTGCGGTGGCATGTGGACCAAGGGCAAGCACCCGGACAACACCGGCAGCTTCTTCGGCTACATCGACGAGTGCCAGTACCTCAACGGCGTGATCGCCGGCCACATGAGCAAGAGCAAGAAGCTCGGCTTCGTGGCCGCCAAACCCATTCCGCAGGTGCTGCGCAACATCAACGCCTACACGCTGGGCGCGCGCTCGGTCGACCCGAAGATCACCACCAGCGTCATCTTCACCGGCGACTGGAGCATGGCCGTGAAGGAGGCCGAAGCCACCAACAGCCTGGCCGACCAGGGCTGCGACGTGTTCACCATGCACGTGGACGGCCCCAAGGTGGTGGTGGAAACCGCCGCCAAGCGCGGCAAGATGGTCTGCGGCTACCACGCCAGCCAGGCCAAGCTGGCGCCCCAGGCCTACCTGACGGGCGCCGAGTGGAACTGGCTCACCGCCTACAAGCTGATCCTGGACGCCGCGCGCACCGGCAAGCCGCACCCGAACTTCGTGCGCGGCGGCCTGAAGGAAGGCTTCGTCAAGGCCAGCGCCTACGGCCCCATGGTGCCTGACGCGGCCAGGAAGGCCGCCGACGCCATCAAGGCCAAGATGGTGGCCGGCGGCTTCGACATCTTCAGCGGTGAGCTCAAGGACAACACCGGCAAGGTGGTCATCGCCAAGGGCACGACGCTCAAGCAGACCGACCCGGTGCTGGAAGGCATGAACTACCTCGTCGAAGGCGTGATGGGCAAGATCTGACCGGGGCCCCCGCATGAACCGCCAGCCCTGGCACGATGCTGCGGAAAGCGTGCTGCTGCCGCTGCTGGCGCTGGCCGGCGCGCTGGGGCTGTTCGGCGCCTGGGTCTGGTTCGGCGGGCACAGCCCCACGCAGGCCTGGACGCTGCTGTTCGCCGGCGCCTTCGGCGACGCTTTCAGCTTCCAGAACACGCTGCAGCGCGCGGCGCCGCTGATGCTCACCGCGCTGTGCGTGGCGCTGCCGGCGCGCGCGGGCCTCACCGTCATCGGTGGTGAGGGTGCGCTGGTGCTGGGCGGGCTGGCCTGCGCCGGGTTGCCCTACCTCTTCACGCCACCGCAGGGCTGGGTGGGGTCGGCGCTGCTGCTGCTGGCATCGGCGCTGGCCGGCGCGATGTGGATCGCCCTGGCCGGTGCGCTGCGCCAGTACCGCGGCGTCAACGAGACCATCAGCAGCCTGCTGCTGGGCTACATCGCCATCGCGCTCTTCAAGCATTTCGTCGAAGGGCCGATGCGCGACCCGGCCAGCCTGAACAAGCCGTCCACGCTGCCGCTGCCCGAGGCGCTGCGCATCGGGACCATCGCCGACTACGACGTGCACTGGGGCTTGGCGTTCGGCATGGTGGCCTGCCTCGTCGGCGCGCTGTGGCTGTGGCGCACGACACACGGCTTCGCCACGCGCGTGGTGGGCGGCAACGCCCGCGCGGCACGGCTGGTGGGCCTGCCGGCGCACCGGCTCATCATCACCGCCTGCGCCCTCGGTGGTGCCGCGGCGGGGCTGGCGGGCGGCATCGAGGTGGCGGCGGTGCACACCTCGGCCAACGCCTCGCTGATCGCGGGCCTGGGCTATGCCGGCATCCTGGTCAGCTTCGTCGCGCGGCACCAGCCGCTGGCCATCATTCCCGTGGCCGTGCTGTTCGGCGGCTTCGGCGCCGCAGGCAGCCTGCTGCAGCGGCGCATGGGGCTGCCGGATGCTTCGGTGCAGGTGCTGCTGGGCTTCGCCTTCGTGCTGATCCTGGCCACCGAGACGCTGCGCGGGCGGCTGCTGCCGCTGGCTTCTTGGCTGCCGACGCCGGCACCTTCTCCGAAACCCACCGTCGAGGCCGCCTGAGATGGAAGCGGTCTTCGACGTCCTCCTGGCCGTGCTCGGCGGCGCCATCCGCGTGGGCACGCCCTTCCTCTTCGTGAGCCTGGGCGAGTGCCTCACGGAGAAGTCCGGCCGCATCAACCTGGGCCTGGAAGGCGTGCTGGTGTTCAGCGCCATGGCCGGCTTCGGCGGCGCCTATCTCACGGGCTCGCCCTGGCTGGGCGTGCTGGCTGCCGGCGCCAGCGGTGCGCTGCTGGCATTGCTGCACGGCCTGGTGTGCTCGCTGCCGCGTGTGAACGACATCGCCATGGGCATCGCCCTGATGCTCTTGGGCGCCGGGCTGGCCTTCTACCTCGGCAAGCCGCTGATCCAGCCGCAGGCGCCGCAGATCCCGTCCATCGAACTGGGCAGCTGGAGTTCCTCGGGCCAGGTGCAGGCGGCGCTGAAGGTCAACGCCCTGTTCCCGTTGGGCGTGCTGCTGGCGGTGGGCATGGGCTGGGCCTTCATGAACACGCGCTGGGGGCTGCTGGTGCGCATGGTGGGCGACAGCGCCGATGCGGCGCGCGCGCTCGGCAACAGCGTGAACGGCATCCGCATCGCAGCGACGACCGCCGGCGGCTTCATCGCCGGCCTGGGCGGTGCGTCGCTCAGCCTGTACTACCCCGGCAGCTGGAACGAAGGTCTCTCCAGCGGCCAGGGCCTGATCGCCGTGGCGCTGGTGATCTTCGCGCGCTGGAGTCCCGTGCGCTGCCTGTGGGCGGCGCTGCTGTTCGGCGGCGCGGGCGCCCTGGGCCCGGCGCTGCAGGGCGTGGGCGTCAGCGGCTACTACCACCTCTTCAATGCGGTGCCTTACGTGCTGACGCTGGCCATCCTCATCGCCACCTGTTCGCCCAAGCGCAGCATCAAGGGGGCGCCACAGGAACTGGGAGTCACCCGATGACGACCATCGCCTCCACCCCCTACGCCTGGCCCTTCGACGGCGACCTGCGTCCGGCCAACACCGCGCTCATCGTCATCGACATGCAGACCGACTTCTGCGGCGTGGGCGGCTATGTCGACACGATGGGCTACGACATCTCGCTCACGCGCAAGCCCATCGAGCCGCTCAAGGCCCTGATGGCGGTCATGCGTGCGAAGGGCTACACCCTCATCCACACGCGCGAAGGCCACCGGCCGGATCTGTCGGACCTGCCGGCCAACAAGCGCTGGCGTTCGCGGCAGATCGGTGCCGGCATCGGCGACCCCGGCCCCTGCGGCCGCATCCTCGTGCGCGGCGAACCCGGCTGGGAGATCATCCCCGAGCTGGCCCCGCTGCCCGGCGAGCCCATCATCGACAAGCCCGGCAAGGGCAGCTTCTGCGCGACGGATCTCGAACTGATCCTGCACACCCGCGGCATCCGCAACCTGGTGCTGACGGGCATCACCACCGACGTCTGCGTGCACACCACCATGCGCGAAGCCAACGACCGCGGTTTCGAATGCATGCTGCTGAGCGACTGCACCGGCGCCACCGACCCCGCCAACCACGAAGCCGCGCTGCACATGATCCACATGCAGGGCGGCGTGTTCGGTGCGGTGTCCGATTCGAAGTCCCTCATCGAAGCGCTGTGACCATGCACGCCCTCTCGCTCGAGACCTACAACCTCACCAAGCGTTTCGGTGCCTTCACCGCCATGGACGCGGTGAACCTGAAGGTGCGGCCCGGCACGGTGCATGCGCTGCTGGGCGAAAACGGCGCCGGCAAGAGCACGCTGGTGAAGTGCGTGGTCGGCTACTACCACCCGGACGGCGGCGCCGTGATGATCGACGGCCGCGAGCAGGCCATCGGCTCGCCCACCGTGGCGCGCGATCTCGGCATCGGCATGGTCTACCAGCACTTCACCGTGGTGCCCGGCATGACGGTGGCCGAGAACCTGCTGCTGGCGCGCGGCAGGCTGCCGGCGGTGATCGACTGGAAGGCCGTTCGCGCCGAGCTGAGCGCCTTCCTCCAGACCACGCCCTTCCGACTGGACCTGGACGCCACGCCGCAGGATCTGTCGGCCGGCGAAAAGCAGAAGCTGGAAATCCTGAAACAGCTGTACCTGAAGCCGCGCCTGCTGATCCTGGACGAGCCCACCTCGGTGCTCACGCCGCAGGAGGCCGACGAGGTGCTGGGCCTGCTGAAGGACCGCGCCCATGCCGGCGACTGCACGGTGCTGATGATCACGCACAAGTTCCGCGAGGTGGCCGAGCATGCCGACGACGTGAGCGTGCTGCGGCGCGGGGCGCTGGTGGCCAGCCACGCGGTGAGCGAGGTGTCGTCGGAACAGCTGGCCGCCGCGATGGTGGGAGAGGGCACGAGCGCGAAGGCCGCGGCCTTCGTGCGCGAAGAGCTCGAAGGCCACGCGGCCGGCCCCGTGCGGCTGGCCGTGAAGGACCTCGTGGTCGCCGGCGACCGCGGCGAGCTGGCGGTGCAGTCGCTGTCGCTCAGCGTGCGCGGCGGCGAGATCGTCGGCGTGGCCGGCGTGTCCGGCAACGGCCAGCGTGAACTGATGGAGGCGCTGGTGGGCCAGCGGCCCGTCGAGAGCGGCGACGTCCACGTCAGCGAAGAACGCTTTCACGCCACCCGCGCGCAGAACCGGCGCCTGAAGGTGCGCAGCCTGCCCGAGGAACCGCTGCGCAACGCCTGCGTCGGCGA
>CAZBUU010000335.1:0-4663 GCA_964495125.1 uncultured Rubrivivax sp. | reverse complement strand
TGCGCTTCATCGAGTACATGGACGTCGGCGCCACCAACGGCTGGCGCATGGACGAAGTGCTGCCCTCGGCGCAGGTCATCGAACACCTGTCGTGCGCCTTCCCGCTCGAGCCGCTGGAAGCCGCCGCCCCGGGCGAAACCGCCCAGCGCTGGCGCTACCGCGACGGGGGCGGCGAAGTCGGCGTCATCAGCAGCGTCACCCAGGCCTTCTGCCGCGACTGCAACCGCGCCCGCCTGTCCACCGAGGGCAAGCTCTTCCTGTGCCTGTTCGCCCACCGCGGCCATGACCTGCGCGCCCTGCTGCGCGGCACCGGAACCGACGGCCAGCCCTGGAGCGATGAGCAGATCGCCGCCGCCATCGGCGGAGTGTGGGCCGGGCGCGACGACCGTTACTCCGAGTTGCGTGGCCGTGGCGCCGGCGCTCCCGGGGACGCCACGCGCAAGGTGGAGATGCACTACATCGGAGGCTGAAGGCCGGGCGCGCGGCGGCGCTCGCGGGCGAGGCGGTGGAAGCCCGAAGGGCGGCTGCCGCACACTTACCGTATAAAGCCTCTCAATCCCTACTCACGGACGGCCGGCCCACCGGGGCGCCGCAGGCGAACAGCCTGCCGCGCCCCGGTCCTTTGACGGGCTGCCGCGCCGCCGGAACGCCGCATGGAAACCTCGCTGCTCCAACTCCTGTCCCGCGCCGCCGACGGCGCCGTGGCCATCGCCGCGCCGGGCCGGCCCGCCCTCACCCACGGCGGCCTGCGCGCGCTGGCGCAGCGCACGCTGGCCACGCTGAACGGGCTGGGCATTGGCCGCAACGACCGTGTGGCCATCGTGCTGGCGAACGGCCCGGAGATGGCCACCTGCTTCATCACCGCGGCCTGTGGCGTGGCCACGGCGCCGCTGAATCCGGCCTACCGTGCGGACGAGTTCGAGTTCTATCTCTCCGACCTGAACGCCAAGGCGCTGATCGTCGAGCACGACAGCACCTCGCCGGCCATCGAGGTGGCCACCCGGCTGGGCGTGCGCATCCTGGACCTGCGCGCCGGCGAAGAGGCCGGGGACTTCACCCTGAGCCCACGCGACGGCGCCGCGGCGGCTGCGCCGGCCGCCCACGGCGGGCCGGCGCAGCGCGACGACGTCTCCATGGTGCTGCACACCAGCGGCACGACCTCGCGGCCGAAGATCGTGCCGCTGTCGCAGCGCAACCTGTGTGCTTCGGCGCAGAGCATCGCGCGCACGCTCCAGTTCAACCCCGATGACCGCGGGCTGAACATCATGCCGCTGTTCCACATCCACGGCCTCATCGCCGGCGTGCTGGCGCCGCTGGCCGCGGGCTCGCAGGTCTTCTGCACGCCGGGCTTCAACGCACTGAAGTTCTTCGGCTGGATGGACGAGGCCCGGCCCACCTGGTACACGGCCGTGCCGACCATGCACCAGGCCATCATCGGCCGCGCCTCGAAGAACGCCGAGGTCATCGCGCGCCACCCGCTGCGCTTCATCCGCAGCAGCAGCAGTTCGATGCCGCCGCAGGTCATCCGCGAACTGGAAGAGGTGTTCAAGGCGCCGCTGATCGAGGCCTACGGCATGACCGAGGCCACGCACCAGATGTGCAGCAACCCGCTGCCACCGGGCGTGCGCAAGCCAGGCAGCGTGGGCCTGGCCGCCGGGCCCGAAGTGGCCATCATGGGCGAAGACGGCACGCTGCTGGCCCGCGGCGAGATCGGTGAGATCGTCATCCGCGGCCCCAACGTCACCGCCGGCTACGAGAGCAACCCCAAGGCCAACGCCGAGGCCTTCACGAATGGCTGGTTCCGCACCGGCGACCAGGGCGTGATGGACGCAGAAGGCTACGTCAGCCTCACCGGCCGCCTCAAGGAGATCATCAACCGCGGCGGCGAGAAGGTCAGCCCGCGCGAGGTGGACGAGATCCTGATGGACCACCCCGCCGTGGCCCAGGTGGTCTGCTTCGGCATGCCGCACCCCAAGCTGGGCGAGGAAGTCGCCGCCGCCGTGGTGCTGCGCGAAGGCCACGCGGTCACCGAACGGGAACTGCAGGCCTTCGTGGGCCAGCGTGCCGCCGAGTTCAAGGTGCCCAAGAAGATCCTCTTCATGCCCGAGATCCCCAAGGGCGCCACCGGCAAGCTGCAGCGCATCGGGCTGGCGGCGAAGCTGGGCCTGGGCTGAGTTCCGTTCCTTCACCTACGCTGGAGACCCTCACGATGTTCAAGCGCCTCGCTCTCACGTCCTGCGCCCTGGCCGCCTGCGGCCTGCCCCTGGCGGCCGCGGCCTGGGAACCGACCAAGCCGGTGGAGTTCGTCGTGCCCGCGGGCACGGGTGGGGGCGCCGACCAGATGGCGCGCTTCATCCAGGGCGTGGTGGCCAAGAACAAGCTGATGCCGCAGCCCATCGTGGTGGTGAACAAGAGCGGCGGCGCCGGTGCCGAGGGCTTCCTCGACGTGAAGGGCGACAAGGGCAACCCGCACAAGATCGTCATCACGCTCTCCAACCTGTTCACCACGCCGCTGGCCACCGCCGTGCCCTTCAACTGGCGCGACATGACGCCCGTGAGCATGCTGGCGCTGGACCAGTTCGTGCTGTGGGTGAACGCCGAATCGGCCTGGAAGACGCCCAAGGAGTTCTTCGACGCGCTGAAGGCCGGCCCCGACAAGGCCATCAAGATGGGGGGCACCGGCAGCAAGCAGGAAGACCAGATCATCAGCGTGCTGCTGGAAAAGGCCGCCGGCAAGAAGATGACCTACATCCCCTTCAAGGGCGGCGGCGACGTGGCCGTGCAGCTGGTGGGCAAGCACATCGACGCCACGGTCAACAACCCGATCGAGGCCGAAAGCCACTGGCGCAGCGGCAAGCTGCGGCCGCTGTGCGTCTTCGACAAGGTCAAGATGCCCTACAACGACAAGCTCACCGCCACGCAGAGCTGGGGCGACATCCCCACCTGCCCGTCGGCCGGCATCCCGGTGGACTACCTCATGCTGCGCGGCATCTTCATGGCCCCGGGCGTGACGCCTGAGCAGCAGAAGTACTACGTCGACCTGATGGCCAAGGTGCGTGCGCTGCCCGAGTGGAAGGACTTCATGGCCAAGGGTGCGTTCAACCAGACCGCGCTCACCGGCAAGGACTACTTCGACTGGCTGGCCAAGACCGAGCAGATGCACCGTACGCTGATGAAGGATGCCGGCTTCCTGGCGAAGTGAGCGGGGCCGGCATGGAGCAGGATCAGGACGGGGCTGGCGAGGTCAGTACCCGGTGGCCGGAACTGGGCGTGGCCCTGATGCTGGCCGCCACCGGCGTGCTGGTGATCGTGGACAGTCTGCGCGTGGGCATCGGCTGGGCCGACGACGGGCCGCGGGCAGGCTACTTCCCCTTCTACATCGGCCTGCTGCTGCTGGGCTCTTCGGGCTGGGTGGCGCTGCAGCAGCTTCTGGCCTGGCGCGGCAGGAACCCCGCCTTCGCCGAGAAGAGCCAGCTGGCCAGCGTCTGGGCCATCCTGTGGCCCATGGTCGTGTACGTCGGCCTGGTGGCAGGGCTGGGCATCTATGTCGCCTCTTTCGCGCTGATCGGCTACTTCATGCTGCGCCACGGCAAGCACGGCTGGCTGCTCACCGCGGCGGTGTCGCTGGGCGTGCCACTGGCCTGCTTCGCGGTGTTCGAGCGCTGGTTCCTGGTGGCGCTGCCCAAGGGCCCGCTCGAAGCGATGCTGGGGTTCTGAATGGATGAGCTGAACAGCCTCTTCCACGGCTTCGGCATCGCGATGACGCTGCCGAACCTGGCCTACATGCTGGTGGGCATCACGCTGGGCGTGCTGATCGGCGTGCTGCCCGGGCTGGGCGGTGCCAACGGCGTGGCCATCCTGCTGCCGCTGACCTTCAGCATGAACCCCACCTCGGCCATCATCATGCTGAGCTGCATCTACTGGGGGGCGCTGTTCGGCGGGGCCATCACGTCGATCCTGTTCAACATCCCAGGGGAACCCTGGAGCGTGGCCACCACCTTCGACGGCCACCCGATGGCACAGCAGGGCAAGGCGGCGCAGGCCCTGACGGCGGCCTTCACCTCGTCGTTCGTCGGCGCCATGTTCGCGGTGGCCCTGATCACCTTCCTGGCGCCGGTGGTGGCCAGCTTCGCGCTGAAGTTCGGCCCCGCCGAGTTCTTCGCGGTGCAGCTGCTCACCTTCTGCAGCTTCGTGGGCATGAGCAAGGAGCCGCCCGCCAAGACCCTGGCCGCCATGATGTTCGGCTTCGCGCTGGCCGCGGTGGGGCTGGACAGCGTGACCGGCCAGCTGCGCCTGACCTTCGACCAGCCAGCGCTGCTCAAGGGCTTCGACTTCCTCATCGCCGTGATCGGCCTCTTCGGCATCGGCGAGATCCTGCTGACGATGGAGGAAGGGCTGGCCTTCAAGGGCAAGAGTGCCCGGATCAACTTCAAGGTGGTCTGGCAGACCTGGGGCGAGCTCATCAAGCACTGGAAGCTCTTCCTGCGCTCGGTGCTGGTCGGGTGCTGGATGGGCATCACGCCCGGCGGCGCCACGCCCGCCAGCTTCATGAGCTATGGCATGGCGCGTCGGATGGCCAAGAACCCCGACGAATTCGGCAAGGGCCGCATCGAAGGCGTGGTGGCGCCCGAGACCGCCGCGCACGCCGCCGGCACCAGCGCGC
>CAZBUU010000334.1:3424-4671 GCA_964495125.1 uncultured Rubrivivax sp. | reverse complement strand
CAGCGCCTTGCTGGGGATGCAGCCCACGTTCAGGCACACGCCGCCCAGCGTGGGGAAGCGCTCCACCAGCACCGTCTTCAGGCCCAGGTCGGCCGCACGGAAGGCCGCCGAGTAGCCACCCGGGCCGGCGCCCAGCACGAGCATGTCGCACTCCAGATCGGCGCCACCGGCGTGGCTGGCCGCTACGGGCGCTGGCGACGCGGCCGCGGCGGGCGCGGGTGCCGCCACCGGGGCCGGCGCCGGCACGGCTGCGGCGCCGGCCGCCTCCAGCGACAGCAGCACCGTGCCCTGGCTGACCTTGTCGCCCACCTTGACCCGGATGGCCTTCACGACACCGGCCGCCGACGACGGGATCTCCATCGACGCCTTGTCGCTTTCCACGGTGATCAGGCTCTGCTCGGCCTTGATGCTGTCGCCGGGCTTCACGAGCACCTCGATGACGGCCACGTCCTTGAAGTCGCCGATGTCCGGCACGCTGATGTCGATCAGAGCCATGTCAGTGTTGTCTCTTGAGTTTGTAGGTGTGGATGCGCACCGGGCCGGCCGAGCTGGTGTCGAACTCGCAGCCCGCCAGCACGCCGGCCTGGGCGATCTCGCGCGCCGACTTGGCCTTGTCGTAGGCCGCGTGCATGGCGCCCAGCGCGAAGCGCCGGCCGGAGCCGGCGGCCCAGAAGCGTTCGTACTCGAAGACCTCGCGGTAGCTCTCCACACCGAAGATGCCATGCGCGTTGGCCAGGAGGATGGAGAACTGGCTGCTCTCGTAGGGGTCGCTGTCGTGTTCCTTGGTGTTCAGGAAGTAGCGGTCCTTGAGCTGCGGGTGCAGGCGCAGGAAGGTGTCGAAGAGGCCGTCGCGCGTGTGCAGCTGGCGCTCTTCGGGCGGCAGCTCCGACAGCGCGCGGCGCAGCACCGCCATGTGCGCGGTGCTGCCCACGGCGCCGATCATGCTGTCGGCCACCGCGAACATCTTGTCGTTGGCCTCGTAGCCGGGCGGCAGGCGCGTCTCGCCGTAGGTGACGAGCGAGTCCGACGCGATGGCGACGGTGCCGCCCTTGCGGGCGACGACCACGGTGCTCATTACAGGAGGATCCTGCGGAAGTCGGCCAGGATGGCGCCGAAGTACGCGTTGAAGCGCGCCGCGGCGGCGCCGTCGATGACGCGGTGGTCCCAGCTCAGGCTGAGCGGCAGGATGAGGCGCGGCTGGAAGGCCTTGCCGTCCCAGCGCGGCTCGGTGCTGCTCTTGCACACGC
>CAZBUU010000334.1:0-3414 GCA_964495125.1 uncultured Rubrivivax sp. | reverse complement strand
ACCCATGATCGAGACCTCGGGCGCATTGATGATGGGCGTGAAATAGCGCCCGCCGATGCCACCCAGGCTGCTGATGCTGAAGCAGCCGCCGCTCATGTCGGCCGGCCCGAGCTTGCCTTCGCGCGCCTTGGCGGCCAGCTCGCCCATCTCCTTGCTGATCTGCAGGATGCCCTTCTGGTCGGCGTCCTTGATCACCGGCACCACCAGGCCATTGGGCGTGTCCGCCGCGAAGCCGATGTGGAAGTACTTCTTGAGCACGAGCTGATCGCCGTCCAGGCTGGCGTTGAACTCGGGGAACTTCTTGAGGGCCGCCACGGCGGCCTTGATGAGGAAAGCCAGCATCGTGACCTTGACGCCGCTCTTCTCGTTCTCCTTGTTGAGCTGCACGCGGAAGGCTTCCAGCTCGGTGATGTCGGCATCGTCGTGGTTGGTGACGTGCGGGATCAGCACCCAGTTGCGGTGCAGATTGGCGCCGCTGATCTTCTTGATGCGCGACAGGTCCTTGCGCTCCACGGCGCCGAACTTGGCGAAGTCCACCTGCGGCCAAGCCAGCAGGCCGGGGAAGCTGCCACCGGCTGCGGCCGCAGCGGCCGGTGCCTTGGCCTTCTGCGCCGTGGTCTGGGCGTCGCCGGCCATCACGGCCTTGACGAAGCCCTGCACGTCGGTCTGCGTGATGCGGCCCTTGGGGCCGGAACCCTTGACCTCGGCCAGCGGCACGCCCAGTTCACGCGCCAGACGGCGGATGGTGGGCGAAGCGTGCGGCAGGCCGCCCGAGGGCGTGCCCGGTGCATGGGCCGGCAACGCGGCCGGCGCCGTGACCGCCGCGGGCGCAGCAGTTGCAGCAGTCACAGCGACAGCGGCGGCCGGGGCCGCCGCCGGCGCCGATGCCGCGGCAGCCGCCGTGGCCGCGCCCTGGAGAACGGCGATCTTCGTGCCCTTGGACACCTTGTCGCCCACCTTCACCAGCAACTGCGTCACCACGCCAGCGTGCGACGACGGGATCTCCATCGAGGCCTTGTCGCTCTCCACCGTGATGAGGCTCTGCTCCAGCTTCACGGCGTCGCCGGGCTTGACGAAGATCTCGATCACGGCCACCTGGTCGAAATCGCCGATGTCCGGGACCACGATGTCCACCGGCCCTGCCGCTGCCGCCACGGGAGCAGGTGCCGCAGCGGCTGCGCCCGCGGGGGCCGCCACAGGGGCCGGTGCCGGCGCTGCCGGCGCCGGCGCCGCAGCGCCTTCGGCCTCCAGCAGCAGCACCAGCGTGCCTTCGCCGACCTTGTCGCCCAGCTTGACCTTCATCTCTTTGACGACGCCCGCGTGCGTCGACGGAATCTCCATCGACGCCTTGTCGCTTTCCACCGTCAGCAGGCTCTGGTCCACGACGACCTTGTCGCCGGGCTTGACCATGAGCTCGATCACTTCCACGTCCTTGAAGTCGCCGATGTCCGGCACCTTCACTTCGACCAACGCCATGTCCTGTCTCCGTTCGTTCTGAAGGTCACGCGTACAGCGGATTGAGCTTGTCCGCCGCGATGCCGTACTTCTGGATCGCCTCGGCCACCTTGGTGGCGGGCAGCGTGCCTTCGTCGGCCAGCGCCTTCAGCGCCGCGACGACGATGTAGTGGCGGTTCACCTCGAAGTGCTCGCGCAGCTTGCTGCGGAAGTCGCTGCGGCCGAAGCCGTCGGTGCCCAGCACCTTGTAGCTGCGGCCCTTGGGGATGAAGGCGCGGATCTGGTCGGCGAAGCTCTTCATGTAGTCGGTGGACGCCACCACCGGCCCGGCGTGCGCATTCAACTGCTGCGTCACGTAGGGCACGCGCGCTTCGGCCGTGGGGTGCAACAGGTTCCAGCGCTCGCAGTCCTGGCCGTCGCGCGCCAGTTCGTTGAAGCTGGGGCAGCTCCACACGTTGGCGGCCACACCCCAATCGGCTTCCAGCAGCTCCTTAGCCTCCATGCTCTCGCGCAGGATGGTTCCGCTGCCCAGCAGGTTGACGCGCGGCGTCTTCTTGGCGCCTTCTTCCAGCAGGTACATGCCCTTGAGGATCTGCTCCTCGGTGCCGGCCTTGAGGCCCGGCATCGGGTAGTTCTCGTTGAGCAGCGTGAGGTAGAAGAACACGTTCTCCTGCTTCTCCACCATGCGCTTGAGGCCGTGGTGGATGATGACGCCGACCTCGTGCGCGAAGGTCGGGTCGTAGGAGATGCAGTTCGGGATGGTGCCGGCCAGGATGTGGCTGTGGCCATCCTCGTGCTGCAGGCCCTCGCCGTTGAGCGTGGTGCGGCCGCTGGTGCCGCCGAGCAGGAAGCCGCGCGCCTGCATGTCGCCGGCCGCCCAGGCGAGGTCACCGATGCGCTGGAAGCCGAACATCGAGTAGTAGATGAAGAAGGGCACCAGGATGCGGTTGTTCGTCGAGTACGACGTGGCCGCGGCGATCCAGCTGGCCATGCCGCCGGCCTCGTTGATGCCTTCCTGCAGGATCTGGCCGTTCTGCGCCTCGCGGTAGTACATGACCTGGTCCTTGTCGACCGGCGTGTACTTCTGCCCTTCGGGGTTGTAGATGCCGATCTGGCGGAACAGGCCCTCCATGCCGAAGGTGCGCGCCTCGTCCACCAGGATGGGCACGACGCGCGGGCCCAGGGCCTGGTCGCGCAGCAGCTGGGTCAGGAAGCGCACATAGGCCTGCGTGGTGCTGATCTCGCGGCCCTCGGGCGTCGGCTCCAGCACGCTCTTGAAGGTTTCCAGGCTGGGCACGGTGAAGCTCTCGTCGGCCTTGGCGCGGCGCTTGGGCAGGTAGCCGCCCAGGGCCTGGCGGCGCTCGTGCAGGTACTTCATCTCCGGCGTGTCGTCGGCCGGCTTGTAGAAGGGGATGTCGCCGAGCTGGTCGTCCGGGATGGGCACGGCGAAGCGGTCGCGGAAGGCGCGCACGTCCTCGTCGATGAGCTTCTTGGTCTGGTGCGCGGTGTTCTTGCCCTCGCCGCTCTTGCCCATGCCGAAGCCCTTGACGGTCTTCACCAGCAGCACAGTCGGCTGGCCCTTGTGGCTGTTGGCGCGGTGGAAGGCGGCGTACACCTTCTGTGGGTCATGGCCGCCGCGCTGCAGGCGCCAGATGTCCTCGTCGCTCATCTTGGCCACCATCTCCAGCAGCTTGGGGTGGCGGCCGAAGAAGTTCTTGCGCACGAAGGCGCCGTCGTTGGCCTTCATGGCCTGGTAGTCGCCGTCGACGACTTCCATCATCACCTTGCGCAGGATGCCTTCCTTGTCGCGCGCCAGCAGCGGGTCCCAGTAGCTGCCCCACAGCAGCTTGATGACGTTCCAGCCGGAGCCGCGGAACTCGCCTTCCAGCTCCTGGATGATCTTGCCGTTGCCGCGCACCGGGCCGTCCAGGCGCTGCAGGTTGCAGTTGATGACGAAGA
>CAZBUU010000333.1:0-4720 GCA_964495125.1 uncultured Rubrivivax sp. | reverse complement strand
TCGTTGCTGGCCATGATCTCGGCCACGAAGCCGCGCACGCCGCGGCCGCGCGCGTGCTCGGCCATGCGCCGCTGCAGCGCTGCGCCCAGGCCCGTGCCCTGCCACGCCGGGAGCACCATGAAGGCCGTCTCGGCCAGGTTGGTGGACGGGTCCACGAAGTAGCAGCTCTGGCCCACCACCTGTGCCGCCTCGCGCGGGCCGACGCAGGCGACGAAGGCGACCTCGTTCTCGAAGTTCATGTTGCACAGGCGCTGCACGTCGCGGTCGCTCAGGCCGCGGATCTTGCGGAAGAAGCGCGTGTAGACGTCGCGATCGCTCAGGCCGTGGAAGAGGTCGCGGATGCCCTGTGCGTCGGCCGCCGCGGCCGGGCGCAGCAGCACTTCGCGGCCGTCCTTGAGCTTGGCGGTCTTCTCTTCCTCCACCGGGTAGGCGCGCAGGTTCTTCAGCGTCTGCTCCGGCGCCACGTAGCCCAGGTCCTTGGCCTGTTCCAGCAGTTCGGCGCGGAACTGCGGGTGCGCCACTTCGATGAGCGCCACCGCGCGTTCGCGGATGCTCTTGCCGAACAGGTAGGCGATGCCGAACTCGGTGATGACGTAGTGCACGTCGGTGCGCGCCACCGTGACGCCCTCGCCGGGCTTGAGCGTGGCGCGGATGCGCGAGGCCGTCACCTGCCCGCGGGCATCGTCTTCCGTGCTCGCCAGGCAGATGATGGGCTTGCCGCCGGGGCTGCGCGAGGCGCCGCGCAGGAAGTCGCCCTGCGCCGCCAGGCCGCTGTAGAACTCGCCGTTGAACTGGTCGGCGCAGACCTGGCCGGTGAGGTCCACCGCGAAGGCCTGTGTCACCGACACCATCTTGTGCTGCGCGGCGATGGTCCAGGGGTCGCAGACGGCCTCGATGGGCTGGAAGCTGAACAGCGGGTTGCCGTCGATCAGGTCGTACAGGCGCTTCGTGCCCATCGCGAAGCTGGTGACGATCTTGCGCCGCTGCTGCGTCTTCTTCGCGCCGGTGAGGATGCCCTTTTCCAGCAGCGGGATGATGGCGTCGGTGATGACGTCGCTGTGGATGCCCAGGTCGTGGCGGTCGACCAGGTGCTTGAGCGCTTCGTTGGTGATGCGCCCCAGGCCGATCTGCAGCGTCGAACCGTCGTCGATGATGCCGCCGATGTAGCGCGCGATCTGCTCCATCGCGGCATTCGGTGCCGCCGCGTGGCTGTACTCGATCACCGGCACGTCCACCGGCACCAGCTTGTGCAGCTGGTTCACGTGCAGCGTGCTGTCGCCGGCGCTGCGCGGCATGTGCGGGTTGACTTCGGCGATGACCACGCGCGCCCGGGCCACGGCGGCCGGCGCCACGTCCACGCTGACGCCCAGGCTCACGTAGCCGAAGGCGTCGGGCATGGACACCTGCACCAGCGCGACGTCCACCTTGATGCGGCCGATGGCCATCAGCTCGGGCACGCGGGCGATGGACAGCGGCACGTAGTCCGCCAGGCCCGCCTTCACGGCGGCGCGCATGTCGTTGCCGACGAAGAAGCTGCGGTGGCGGAATCGCGTGTCGGGCCGGCCCTGGGCGTCGTGCGGCACGGCGTGGTCGGTGAGGAAGTGCACCAGCTCGACGTCCGCCGGGCCGAACTCCTGCGCCTCCAGCGCCGCCACCAGCGTGCGCGGCGTGGCGCAGGCGGTGCCGACGAAGACGTGGTCGCCGTGGCGCACCTCGGCGATGGCCTCGGCCGCCGTGCACACCTTGTCGGCGAAGGGGCGCAGCAGCGGGTGCAGGCCGGCGTGGGGGTCGGCGGCCGGTGCGGTTTGTGCCTCGGCCGGGGCCGGGTCGCCACCGCCCAGCGCGGCTTTCAGTCCGCCGGCCACGCGGGCCAGCCAGCTCTCGTTCGGGGTTTCGCTCATGGCACGAGGTTACGGTACGGCGCCAGGCCCTCGGGGCCCAGCGCGTCCAGCACCTGCACGGCATGCTCGCGGCCCTGCTGCACGATGCCGTCGAAGCGGTGCCACTGCAGCATGCCCACGCGCTCCAGCGGCGGGCTCAGGTGCAGGTCGGTGATGCGCCGCGCCTGGCGCTGGCGCGAGGCGCTGTACATCACGGTCACGTTCATCAGGTAGGCCATCAGCGAGGGGAAGCGGTAGCGGCGGCGCGCCCGCGGACGCAGGCGGTCGCGCAGCAAGGCCCAGGTGTCGGGCACCTCGGTCAGTTCGTAGCGGCGTGGCGGCCGCGCGCTGAGGTCCACGCCGATGACGCGGCCCACGCCGTGCAGGCCGTGCATCACATCGACGGGAAAGTTGTTGAAGCTGCCGCCGTCGCACAGCAGTTCGCCGTTCATCAGCACCGGCGGCAGCGCGCCGGGGATGGCCGTGCTGGCCATCAGCAGCTTCGGCAGCGGCCCGCGCACGAGCACCTCCTCGCGCGCCAGCGAGTAGTTGCTGGCTACGGCGTAGAAGGGCTTCCACAGGTCTTCGGCGTCCACCACGTCGCCCAGCAGCTCGCGCGTGGCGGTCTCGATCACGCGCTTGAGCCGGCGGCCGCGGATGAGGCTCAGCAGCGGCACGAGGTTGAAGTCGCCCGTGGGGTTGCCGATGAAGGCCCGCCGGGCGACGGCCATCACCTCGTCCAGCGGGCGGTCGCTGGCGGCCAGCGCGGCCATCACGCTGCCGATGCTGGTGCCGCCCACCACGTCGACCTCGATGCCGCGCGCGGCCAGTTCCTGCAGCACGCCCAGGTGCGCCAGGCCGCGCGCGCCGCCGCCGGCGAACACCAGGCCGATGGCCGTGCGACTCTGCAGGCGCGCCAACCGCGCCATGTCGCGCGCCAGCGCCGGGCGCACGTGCAGGTGGCCGGCCACGGGGCGGCGGTCCAACCACTGCCGCGTGCCGCGCGGACAGCGCGTGTCGGCCGGGTGCAGCAGCAGCAGCCACTCGGCGGCCTCGGCGCGGCCACGGCGGTTCAGCAGGAAGCGTGTCTCGCTGGGGTGCAGCGCCGGCGGCTGCGCGGCGTCGGCCAGCAGCAGCAGTTCGTCGCAGCGGCGCGTGCAGCGCTCCGTCCAGGCCGTGGCTTCGGCATCGGCCAGGAGCAGCACGAAGTCGTGCGCGGCTTCCACTTCGTCCAGGTGCAGCGCGATGCGGCGGTTGGCGACCGCATCGTCGGCCGCGGCCTGGGCCAAGCCGGGCGTGACCAGCGAACGGTCGAGCGAGGCCGCATCGACGGTGTACACGCGCTCGCGCCCCAGATGCTCCGCCAGCGCGGCGGTGAAGGCGGCCGCGTCCACGCCGGCGGTGATGGGCAGCAAGGCCAGCGTCACCGGGCGGGCCAGCTCGGAACGCGTCTGCACGGTCTGCAGCCGCCGGATGAGCTGCCGAGTCAGCGCCACCGACAGCTGCGGGCTGGCCACCAGCAAGCGCTCGAAGGCCGGCTTGGACAGCCGCACCAGCACCGAGTCGCGGATGGCCACCACGGTGGCCGAGCGCGGTTCGTCGGTGTAGAGCGCCATCTCGCCGATGACCTGGCCGCGTGCCATCTCGCGCACCATGCGCTCGGTGCCTTCTTCGTCGCGGATGTAGGCGCGCAGGCGGCCGCTGATCGACAGGTACAGGCAGTCGCCGGGTTCGCCCTGCGCCATCAGCGTGGCGCCGGCCTCCAGTTCCACCCATTGCAATTCGGCCTTCAGGGCGGCGAGTGGCGCGCTGTCCAGGGCGCCGAGCAGACGTTCGAGATGCTGATCGAGAAGCCGGTCCTGGTACTGCGCCGGGCTGTGTTCGTGCAGGGGCTCGGGCATGGCGAGGCGCAATGTACCCGAGCCGAAAGGCGCGCCGGCCGGGGCTTTCCGCAATGCGCCGGGCCCGGCGCCACGACAATCGCGACGTGCCCCCACCCACCCCGGCCCCCCGCCTGAACGGCCCGCCCCGCGTGCTGAGCGTCATCCCGCCGATGACGCAGCTCAACACGCCCTACCCGTCCACGGCCTACCTCACCGGTTTTCTGCGCTCGCGCGGCGTTCACGCGGCGCAGGAAGACCTGGCGCTGGCCCTGGTGCTGAAGCTGCTGTCACGCGAAGGCCTGCAGGCCGCGCTGCCGGGTGCGTTCGGCGAAGCGCAGGCGGCCTACGAGAGCAGCGTGGACCGCACCATCGCCTTCCTGCAAGGCCGCGACCCCACGCTGGCGCACCGCATCGCCAGCCGCGGCTTCCTGCCCGAAGGCCCGCGCTTCGACGCGCTGGACGCCTACACCGAAGCGGGCGGCGAAGACACCCTGGCCTGGGCCTTCGGCGCCCTGGGCACGCAGGACCGCGCGCGCCACATCGCCACGCTCTACCTCAACGACATCGCCGACGCCGTTCGCGAGCACGTGGACCCGCGCTTCGAGTTCGTGCGCTACGGCGAGCGCCTGGCCATGAGCCAGCCCAGCTTCGACCCGCTGGCCGAGGCGCTGGCCGCACCGCCGAACGTGCTGGACGCTTGGCTGGCCGGCCTGACGAACGAAGCGCTCGCGCGCCACCGGCCGAACGTGGTGCTGCTGTCGGTGCCTTTCCCGGGCTCGGTGTACGGCGCCTTCCGCATCGCCCAGGCGATCAAGGCCGCCGATGCCTCGACCGTCACCGTGCTGGGCGGCGGCTACGTCAACACCGAGCTGCGCGAACTGGCCGAGCCGCGCGTCTTCGACTTCTTCGACTTCGTGACGCTGGACGCCGGCGAACGCCCGCTGCTGGCGCTGCTGG
>CAZBUU010000332.1:0-4768 GCA_964495125.1 uncultured Rubrivivax sp. | reverse complement strand
CGGCCCGCGCCAGACCCAGTACTGCCCGGGCTCCCGGTCCGACATCGAGTGCACGAGCAAGGTGGCGTCCGGAGACTGGCACTTGCGGCAGGCGATACGGTTCACGCGACCAGGCAGGCGCCGGTCGATGGCTTCCTGCAGCGCCTTCAGCCCGGGCTCCATCCAGACCGTGGTTTCGGCGTCGGTGAACGCGCGCACGCCGAGCAGGCGGTCGCCCTCGTTCTCGGCCAGCAACGCGCCCGTGAAGTCGAAGCCCGGCGTCGATACCACGGCCTCGCGCTCGGGCTGGCCGGTCTTGAAGTCGAAGCGCTTGAGCTGCGCTTCGCCGCCCGGGCCGTCGCTGACGGTCACGTACAGCTGGCCCGCGCCGTCCACCGACACGGGTTCCCACGGTGCGTTCAGCGCCTCGTGGTCGCCGATCAGCAGCCAGCTGTCGGCCGCCTCGCTGGCGGGGTCGGTGTGCCAATAGACCCGCCTGCGCCCCTCCTCGCCAGCCACCACCAGCATCGCCCGACCCTTCGAGTCGAACAACCAGGCTCGTGCGCCGGCGGGCGTGCCACGCGCGATGGTGGTGATGAAGCCCGTGGTCACGTCCATCAGCTTGGGGACGATGGACGTGGGCTCGCCCCTGCGGTCGAAGCGGTGCTCGCCGACGATGATCTGGTTGCCGTCTCCGGCGGGCACATGCAGCAGCCGGTGGCTCAGGCTCAGCACGCCGGGGCCCGGGCGGGCCACACGGCCGAAGGACATGACGCGCATCTGGATCAACTGCCGTGTGGCCCCGGTCGCACGCTCGACGGCGAACAGGCCGGGTGCGTACTGCACCTCACCGCTGCCGCGCTCGGTGTCGACGAGGTCGAACACGAGCCGCTCGTCGTTGACCCAGCGGAAACCGCCGATGTCCATGTCGTTGAAGTTCGCCAGCACCTTGGGGGGTGTTGCGCCGGAGACGTCGAACACGGCCAGCCCCAGGCGCTTGCCCTGCAAGCCCACCGAGACAGCCAGCCACGCGCCCGAGGGCGAGAGCTTGGCCGAGGTCAGGTCCGGCACCCTGAAGAAGACGTCCGCCGGCGGCGGGGGCGTGGCGGGCGTCTGGGCCTGCACGGGCACGGCCAGGGCCAACAAGAGCCCAGCGCGCGCAAGCATCGTTCTCATGGATCCGTCCTCCCGGGCCCCGGCGAGGTCGCGGGCCCGGGCACATTCTCAACGGAAGCCGGCGCGGTCGAGCATCTGCTGGACGAGGGGGGTGTTGGCGCCAACCTTGGCGATGGGCACGGTCTCGGCCTTGAAGCTGCCGAGGGCCCGCAGCGCGTCGTTGATCGCGGCGCCGGGGACGATGGGGTACTCGTTGTTGCCGTCGGCGAAGTACTTCTGCGCCGCATCGCTGGCCAGGTACTCCAGGAACTTCACGGCGGCGTCGCGGTTCTTCGCGTTCTTCGCGACCGCAGCACCGGCGATGTTCACGTGCGTGCCCCAGCTGGACTGGTTCGGGAACATCACGCCCACCTTCTCGACGACGGCCCGGTCCTCGGGCTTGTTCGAGCGCATCAGCCGCGCGAAGTAGTAGGTGTTGGTGAGCGCCACGCCGCACTCCCCGCTGGCCACGGCCCGGATCTGGTCCGTGTCGCCACCCTTGGGCGGGCGTGCCATGTTGGCCACCAGGCCCTTCAGCCAGCCTTCGGTGGCGGCAGGCCCCAGGTGCTCCAGCACGCTGCCGAAGAGGCTGAGGTTGTAGGGGTGGGAGCCACTGCGCACGCAGAACTGGGCCTTCAAGGTCGGCCCGGCCAACTTTTCGTAGCTGTCCACATCGGCCGGCTTGAAGCGCGCCTTGTCGTAGACGATGACGCGTGCGCGCGTCGACATGCCCCACCACTGCGCGCCCTGCGCCGAGACGCCGCCTCGGAACTGCGCCGGCACGCGGGATTCCAGCAGCGCCGATTTCACAGGCTGGAACAGGCCTTCCTGTTCGCCGCGCCACAGCCGCGCCGCGTCCACGAGCAGGATCACGTCGGCCGGGCTGCTGGCCCCTTCGGCCTGCAGGCGGGCCAAGATGCCGGCGTCGTCGGCATCGACGCGATTGATGCGGATCCCCGTGGCCTTCGTGAAGTTCTCGTACAGCGCCTCGTCGGTCTGGTAGTGGCGCGCCGAGTAGAGGTTCAGCACGCGCTCCTGGGCCTGGGTGGCGGCCGCGGCAGTCAGCGCGATGAGCGCGGCGGCAAAGGTCGAGAGGCGTTTCATGGTGCGTTGGCGTCCCTGGGGCTTTCGGATGCGCTGCACTCTATCTCAATTGCGAATCATTGTCATTCGCAATGAATGACGCAGATCAAGCCTCGATCTGCGCCCAGGCCTTGTCCAGCCGCTTCACGCTCACCGGCTGCGGCGTGCGCAACTCCTGGGCGAACAGGCTGACACGAAGCTCCTCCAGCAGCCAGCGGTACTCGTCCATGCGGGGATGCTGCGTGCCACGAAGCTCGGCCGTCCGTCGCACCCACCGCTGCTCCAGCGGGCGCAGTTCGGACAGACGCTGCGCGTCGCGAACGGGGTCGGCGCGCAGCTTGTCCAGGCGCAACACCACCGCCTTCAGGTAGCGCGGCAGATGTTGCAGCGCGGACCACGATGTGTGCGTCAGGAAACGCTTGCCCACCAGCCGCTGAAGTTGCGCCGAGACATCGTCGGCCACTTCCTTGGGCGGCTTGCTGTCCTTCAGCTTGCGCAAGGCGGCAGCATGCTCCGTCAGCACCGTGCCGGCCTGGCGCGCCACTTCGGCAGCAATGAGGTTCAGCCGCGAACGGCCTTCCTCGACGCGTGAGCGGAAGGCGCGCTCGTCGGCCGGCAGCGGATCGGCGAGGAAGGCGCGGTCCACCGCCACGTCCACGATCTGCTGCCGAAGCTCTTCCAGGCTGCCCAGCGGCATGTAGGCCGCGCCCATGGCGGTGAGGCCCGGGATGTTCTTCTCCAGGTACTTCAGCGGCTCCTTCAGCTGCAGCGACACCAGCCGGCGCAGACCCGCGCGGTGCTGCGCCGCGGCCAGTTCGGGTTCGTCGAAGACCTCGATTTCGACATGGGCGCCGCGGTCGATGAGCGCCGGGAAACCCACCATCACCTGGCTGCCGCGACGCACCTCCATCAACTCGGGAAGCTCACCGAAGGTCCAGGCCGTGTACTTCGCCGGTTCGGCCGGGGCAGCTGGAGGCGACGGCGCTGCAAGGGTGGCCGTGACGCCCTTCGAAGCCGCTGGCACTCCCACCGGTGCGGGCGCTGGCGCGCTGGCCACCTTCAGCACGGCCAGCGCCTGGAAGGCCGAACGCGCCTGGGCACCGAGTTCGGCCTTCAGGCTGGCCAGGTCGCGGCCCTGGCCCAGCTGGCGGCCGTGTTCGTCCACGACGCGGAAGTTCATGAACAGGTGCGGGCTCAATTGCTCCAGCTTGAAGTCGTTGCGCTGCACGGCCAGCTGGGTGCGCTCGCGCACGGCCTTCAGCAGCGCGTCCATCAAGGGCCCCTGCGCGAAGGGCGTCAGTTCGCAGAACTCGGCGGCGTAGTCCGGCAAGGGCACGAGGCGCGAGCGTGGGCGCTGGTGCAGCGTCTTCACCAGGGCCAGCACCTTGGCGTGCAGCATGCCGGGCACCAACCACTCGCAGCGCTCGTCGCTGACCTGGTTCAGGGCATAGATGGGCACGGTGACCGTGAGGCCGTCCTTGGCATCGCCGGGCTCGTGCAGGTAGCTGGCGGCGCAGTCCACGCCCCCCAGTCGCAGGCTGCGCGGGAAGGACTCGGTGGTGATGCCGGCGGCTTCGTGCCGCATCAGTTCCTCGCGCGTGAGCTGCAGAAGCCTGGGCTGCTTCTTCACTTCCTCGCGGAACCAGCGCTCCAGCGTGGCGCCGCTGAAGACGTCGCGTGGCAGTTGCTGGTCGTAGAAGGCGTGGATCAGGTCTTCGTCGACCAGAACATCCTGGCGCCTGGCCTTGTGCTCCAGCTCCTGCACCTGCGCGATGAGCTTGCGGTTGTGGGCCAGGAAGGGCAGCTTCGTTTCCCAGACGTCGCCCACCAGGGCTTCGCGGATGAAGATCTCGCGCGCGGCGGCAGGGTCGATGCGGCCGTAGTTCACCTTGCGGTTGTTGTAGACGACGATGCCGTAGAGCGTGGCGCGCTCCAGCGCCACCACCTCAGCCGCTTTCTTCTCCCAGTGCGGTTCCAGCAGCTGCGTCTTCAGCAGGTGGCCGGCCAGCGGCGGGATCCACTGCGGCTCGATGGCCGCGAGGCCGCGGCCGAAGAGCCGCGTCGTCTCCACCAGTTCGGCAGCGACGATCCAGCGTCCCGGCTTCTTCGAGAGATTCGCACCTGGATGGCGCCAGAACTTGATGCCACGCGCACCCAAGTACCACTCGTCATCGTCGGCCTTGCAGCCGATGTTGCCCAGCAGGCCCGCCAGCAGCGACTGGTGCAGCTGCTCGTAGGTGGCCGGCGCCTCGTTGAGCCGCCAGCCGTGTTCGGCCACCACGGTGTGCAGCTGGCTGTGGATGTCGCGCCATTCGCGCACGCGGCGCGGGCTGATGAAGGCGTCGCGCAGGCGCTGCTCCTGCTGGCGGTTGGTGAGCTTGTGCGGGTGCGAAGCCGCGTCCTCGCCATGACCGCGGCCGGCCTCGATCCACTTCCACAGCTTGAGCGTGCCCATGAACTCCGAGCGCTCGTCGTCGAAAGGCTTGTGCTTCTCGTCGGCGGCCTGCGCCTTGTCCATCGGACGGTCGCGCGCATCCTGGCCGCTCAGCGC
>CAZBUU010000331.1:0-4773 GCA_964495125.1 uncultured Rubrivivax sp. | reverse complement strand
TGGCCTGCATGCCGCCCTGCGCGGCCTTGCTGTGCGAGCGCTTGGGCGGCACCAGGGACAGCACGATGGCTTCGTGCCCGCGGCGCTGCGCGGCGATGGCCAGCCTCAGCCCCGCGAGGCCGCCGCCGATGACGAGCACGTCGGTGTAGATCACGTTCATTTGAGTTGTCCTGTCTTGCTTGTGGGTGCGGTCATCAGGGGCGGAAAGGGCCGGCCAGCCACGACGGCCACCAGCCCGGCGCCACTTCGGTGGGCGGGTTGGCCAGCCAGCCGGGCACATAGACCGGGTTCTCGACGTGCTGGAGACCGAAGCCGATGGCCAGGTAGGCCGCCAGCGTGACCAGGCCCAGCACCAGGAAGAAGGCCGTCAGCGCCCACTTGGCGGTGCGCAGGCGGCGCCGCGTGGCGTCGGGATTGGCGCCCATGAACCAGCCCCACTTCACGGCCAGCCGGTACAGGCCGATGCCGCCGTGCAGTTCCACCGCGAACAGCAGCGCCAGGTACAGCGGCCACCAGCCGCCCCACACGCGCGCGGCCGACTCATGCGGGCCGATGGCACCCGGGTGCATCAGCATCTGGTACAGGTGCACCGTGGCCATGAAGAACAGCGCGAAACCGGTGACGGCCTGCACCCACCACAGCGTGGTGTCCTCGTGGCCCAGCAACCGGCGGTGGCCGTTGAAGACCTGCACCTGTTGCCAGTTGGCGGGGAACTTTCGCATGGCCACCAGCGCGTGCACCACCACCAGGGCCAGCACCACGGCCACCACGGCCGCCACGATCAGCGGGTAGGTGCGGCCGGTGACGAAGTAGCCCTCGAAGCCCTTGGTCACCATCCACATCGCGTCCTTGCTGATGAGGATGGTGGAGACGAAGAACATGTGGCCCCACATGAAGAGGGCCAGCAACAGGCCGGAGCCGCTCTGCACGAGGTCCAGGCGTGCCGGCCAGCGGCTCTTGCGCGGGCGCTCAGCGGCGCCGGTGCCGGCGACGAGCCGGGCTTCGGAGAAGGTGGTGATGCTCATTGCTGCTCAGGTTCGGGGCCGCGCGAGCTGCGGGGCCGTCACCTTCTCCATCGCATCCGCCGTGCCACCCGAACGGAAATCCAGACGCCGGAAAAGTCGTTCTCCGACAAGCACTTGCACGCACCACCCGGCGCGGGCCGGGGCCTTCCGAACGGGTTTCCGGATTTGCCGGCCCGCAGGCGCACGGAAAACCGTGCCGGTGCGGGCCTTGGATAGACTCGGCACCCTCGGTGCAGAAGGCCCGGACGGGGGTGGAATGCGGAGATTCGTGATCGTGGGGCTCGTGCTCGCCGCGGGCCTGCTGGCCCTGGGGCCTGCCGCGGCGCAGGAGCGCGGCGCGCCCGAGCGCCGCCTGGCCCTGGTGATCGGCAACTCCAGCTACAAGGTCGGGGCGCTGAAGAACCCGGCCAACGACGCCCGAGACATGGCGCGCGCGCTGCGCGGCCTGGGCTTCGAGGTCATCGAGCGCCAGAACCTCACGCGCGAGAGCTTCGCCGCCGCGGTGCGCGAGTTCGGCGACCGGCTGCGCGGCGCATCGGTGGGCCTCTTCTACTTCGCCGGCCACGGCCTGCAGGTGCGGGGCCGCAATTTCCTGGTGCCCGTGGATGCCGACATCGCGCGCGAGGACGAGGTGCCCTACCGCAGCTTCGAGGTCAACGAGGTGCTGGACAAGATGGACTCGGCGCGCACGCCGGTGAACCTGGTGGTGCTGGACGCCTGCCGCAACAACCCCTTCGCGCGCTCCTTCAAGACCAGCAGCGTGGGCCTGGCGCAGATGGACGCGCCGGCCGGCACGCTGATCGCGTTCGCCACCGCGCCCGGCTCGGTGGCGCAGGACGGCGAGGCCGGCGGCAACGGCCTGTACACCGGCGCGCTGCTCAAGCACATCAGCGCGCCCGGCGTGGCCGTGGAGCAGATGTTCAAGCGCGTGCGCGTGGACGTGGTGGCCAGTTCCAAGAGCGCCCAGGTGCCCTGGGAAAGCTCGTCGCTGAGTCGCGACTTCAGCTTCGCCCACGGCGCCGCGCTGGCCGCCGCGCCGGCGGCCAGCCCGGCCGCGAGCTTCGCGCCCAGCGAACTGGCGCTGGAACTGGCCTTCTGGGATGCCGTGAAGGACAGCCGCAACCCTGCCGACTACCGCGCCTACCTGGAGCAGTACCCGCAAGGGCGCTTCGCCGCGCTGGCACGCGTGCGCGCCGCCGTGGCGCCACCGGCCGCCGAAGCGCCGGCCACGGCCACCGCCGCAGCGCCACCGCGGCAGGGCACGGTGCGCTGGCAGCAGGGCAGCACCGAACGCTCGCTGGAACTCGGCACCACCCAGGGCGTGAGCGCGCAGGCCTCATCGCCCGAAGGCCTGTACCTGGCCGCCGTGACCGGCGGCACGGTGCACTGGATCGACGCCCTGCGCGGGACCGTCGTGCGCACCTCCAGCCTCCCCGGCACCGGGAGCACTGGCGCCGTGGCCACCGAGGCGCGCTTCTCGCCCGACGGCCGCTGGCTGCTGGTGAGGATGGAAGTCGCCGGCCGCGCGAGCCACAGCCTCGTCGACGTGGGGAGCGGCGCCGTGCTGTGGGACAAGCCTTCGGCCGCGGCACGCTTCGACGCCGGCGCGCCACGCCTGCACCTCCAGACCGCGCAGGGCGCGGACGAAACCCTGGGCCTGCCATGAGCGCGCCGGGCCGCTGCCAATCGCTCATCCCGGAGTGCGCAGCACGGAGGGTCGTGCAGTGAGCCTGCTCCGCCACATCGGGCTGCCGCTGTGCCTGCTGGGCCTGTGGGCCGGTGCGCACGCCGGCCAGGCCTGCGGCGAACGTGCCGCACCGACACCGCAGGCCCTGGCCCAGGGCCTGGCGCTGGGCGAGCGCGTGCGCGACCAGCTCGAGCGCAGCGGCGCCTCGGCCGCGCTGGTGGCGCGCGTGGGCCTCGACCTCAGCGAGTACGGCCAGCGCTACACGCACATGGGCGTGGCGGTGCGCGACCACGTGCGCCGCCGCTGGCAGGTGCTGCACCTGTTCAACCCCTGCGGCAAGGCGGAGTCCGAGATCTCGGTGCAGCCGCTGGAGCAGTTCTTCGAGGTCGACCTCTTCGCCCACGAGGCGCTGCTGGCCACGCCCGGCTACGCGCTGCAGTCGGCCATGCGCGAAGTGTTCATGAACCCGGCCACCACGCGCGCGCTGCACAAGCCGGCCTACAACATGATCGCGCACCCGTTCAACACGCGCTTCCAGAACTCCAACCAGTGGATCCTGGAGATGCTGGCGCTGTCGCTGGACCGCAGCGGCAACATCCGCGACCGCGCGGCGGCGCAGGCCTGGCTGCAGCGCGCGGGTTTCGAGCCCGGCACCATCCGCATCCCCAACCTGCGCCGCGCCGGCGCGCGCCTGTTCAGCGCGCACGTGAGCTTCGCCGACCACACGCAGGAGGAGTACGAAAAGCAGCTCTACCAGGTGGTGACGGTGGATGCCATCGTGCGCTTCCTGGCCGCGCAAGACCCCGCGCTCGCTCAGGCCAAGGTGCGCTGAGCCGGCCCGCCCGGGCGTCGTTCAAGCCCGGGAAACTGCCGTTCAGGCCGCCGGGCCCGCGACAGGTCGCAGCCGGCCGGCGGCGCGCGGCGGGCTCTGGCAGCATCGCGGCCTCTTTGCACCAAGGTCCGACATGCGCCGTCCCCCAGCCCGCCTCGGGCGTCTCGCCGCCGTCCCGCTGGCCCTGCTGGCCCACCAGGCCGCCCTCGCCCAGGATGCTGGTCCGCCGGTGCAGGCCGACGGCGCGGCGCCGTCCGGCAGCACCACGCAGCGCATCGAGGTCACCGCGCGGCAGAGCGCGACCGACCTGCGCCGCGCGGCGCGCGTGGCCAAGCAGATCTACGGCCGCGAGGAACTGGACAAGTTCGGCGACAACAACGCCCTGGACGTGATGCGCCGCCTGCCGGGCGTCAACGTCGGCAGCGACGGCCCGCGCATGCGCGGCCTCGGTGCCGGCTACACGCAGATCCTCATCAACGGCGACCCGATGCCGCCGGGCTTCGCGCTGGACCAGCTGAACCCGTCGCAGATCGAGCGCATCGAAGTGCTGCGCGCGCCCACGGCCGAGCAGAGCGCGCAGGCCATCGCCGGCACCATCAACATCATCCTGAAGGAAGCGCCGCGCCGTTCGCAGCGCGACCTGCGCCTGGGCCTCACCGACGGCAAGCACCGGCCCATGGGCAACCTCAACTTCACGCTCGGCGAGTCGAAGGGCCCCTGGGCCCTGTCGCTGCCGGTGTCGGTGTTCGAGTGGAAGCGCGACACGCACGTCGTCTACGAGCGCCGCATGCCCGGCACCGACGGCGCCACGGCGCAGGCCACGCAGACCACCGACGCCGACAACTGGGGCTGGGGCTACAACCTGGGCCCGCGGCTGAACTGGAAGTTCAGCGACGAGCAGACGCTGTCGCTGGCCACTTTTGTGCAGAAGGGCTGGTGGAACAATCGCTTCGCCTACGCGCCGCAGGTGACGCAGGGCAGCCCGGTGCTGGACGACGACCAGTCGCAGCACGGCACCTGGGAGAACCGGCGCCTGAACCTGACCTGGGTGAACCGCTTCACCGAAGACCAGCGCATCGAGCTGCGCGCCGGCGCGCAACAGTTCCGCGGCACCTCGGACTCCACCACGCTGCGCCAGGGCGCGGAGAACCTGCGCAACATCGGCAGCACGAAGGACGACGGCCTCACCCAGGCCGGCAAGTACAGCCTGCTGCTGGGCGAGGCGCACA
>CAZBUU010000330.1:0-4781 GCA_964495125.1 uncultured Rubrivivax sp. | reverse complement strand
TGAGGAACTGGTTGCCCAGGCCTTCGCCCTTGCTGGCGCCGGCCACCAGGCCCGCGATGTCCACGAACTCGACGATCGCCGGCACCACGCGCTCGGGCTTGACGATCTCCGACAGCTTGTCCAGCCGCGGGTCGGGCAGCTCCACGATGCCCACGTTGGGCTCGATGGTGCAGAAAGGGTAGTTCTCGGCGGCGATGCCGGCCTTGGTGAGGGCATTGAAGAGCGTGGACTTGCCGACGTTGGGCAGACCGACGATGCCGCACTTGAGACTCATGGAGGGACTTTCCGGGCACAGGGCAATCCGCGATTTTCCTACACTGGGCCGCATGCAAAGCCAACGCCTCGAACTGAAGCCGCACGAGAAGGACCTGGGCGGTGGTTTTGTCGTGCGCCGGCTGCTGCCGTCGGCCGCGCGGCAGGCCGTCGGGCCCTTCCTCTTCTTCGACCACTTCGGCCCCGTGACGGCCACGCCGGCCGACCAGCACGACGTGCGTCCGCACCCGCACATCGGGCTGGCCACCGTGACCTACCTGTTCGAAGGCGCCATGCAGCACCACGACTCGACGGGCGCGCTGCAGCGCATCGAGCCCGGGGCCATCAACTGGATGACGGCCGGCCGCGGCATCGTGCACTCCGAGCGCACGCCGGCCGACCTGAAGACCGTGACGCGCCGCAGCCACGGCCTGCAGCTGTGGGCCGCGTTGCCGGTGGCCGACGAAGAGGCCGAGCCCGCCTTCGCGCACACGCCGGCCGCCGACATTCCGGCGCTGGAAGTGGGCGGTGCGCGGCTGCGGGTGCTGATCGGCGAAGCCTTCGGCGCCGTGTCGCCGGTGGCGGTGCGCTCGCCCACGCTGTACCTGGACATCGCGCTCGCCGCCGGCGACGGCTTCCCGCTGCCGCTGGCCGAGGAGCGTGCCGTCTACGTGGTGGAAGGCGATGCGCAGCTCGACGGCGAAGACATCCCGCCCGGCCGCATGCTGGTGCTGGCGCCGGGCGAGGAGCCCATGCTCTCGGCCGACGCCGACGCGCGCGTGGTGCTGATCGGCGGCGCGCCGCTGGGGCCGCGCCACATCTGGTGGAACTTCGTCTCGTCGCGCAAGGAACGCATCGTGCAGGCCGCCGACGACTGGGCCGCCGGCCGCTTCCCGGCCGTGCCGGGCGAGACGGAGTTCATCCCGTTGCCCGAGCGCCGTCCCTAGCTCACTCGAAGTGCCAGGTGGCGCGGCCGCGCAGCCCCGGCCGCAGCATGCGCTCGATGCCTTCGACGATGACGGCGTTCATGCCGAAGGTGATGCCGCCCTTCACGCGCGCGTCGGCACGGAAGCCCGACAGCGTGTCGCCGGGCTCGTGGCCGGTGTCGGCGGTGGCGGGATCCACGTTGGGGATGCTGCAGCGGGCGCAGGGCTTGACCAGGCGCAGCACGACGGGGCCCTCGTCGGTGTCGAGGGTGAGTTCGTGAAGGTGGTCTTCGTCCCAGGCCGGCAGGCCGTCGATGACGAGGTTGGGGCGGAAGCGCTGCATCGTCACCGGCGCCACGCCGCGCGCCGCCAGCCGCGCGTTCAGGTCGGCCAGCGAGGCGCTGTTGGCCACCAGCAGCGGGAAGCCGTCCGAGAAGGCGTTCTCGGCGGCGATCTCGCCCGTCCAGGCCGGGTCGGACAGGCGCTTTTCTTCGGGGTCGAAGCGCACCAGCCGCAGCTGACGGCCGGCGCCGGGGGCGAGGAAGTCGCTGAACCACTGCGCGGCCAGGTCGCCCATGTCGTAGGCCTTGACCACGTCGTCCCACACGCGCGCATGGGCCGGGGCTTCCACGGCGTCCAGCCGCAGGTGCAGCGCCAGCATGCCGGGGGCGCGCAGCAGCAGGTCGGCCAGGCGCAGCTTCGTCTCCACCAGCGCCAGGCGCGGCCACTCGCGCTGCGTGAGCATCGTTCCCTGCTCGTCGACGACCATCCAGGCGCGGTCGAACTCCAGGCCGGTCTCGATGAGCAGTGCCTCGTCGACGGCGATGCCGGCGCAGGACTTGATGGGGTGCACGTGCACGGCGGCCAGCCGGCACTCGATCACTTCGTTCAAGACGGGGGCTCCCTACAATCCGTGGTCATGCAGCAGGCCGACATTCTCGTTCGTGGCGCCGGCGCCGTCGGTCTGGCCACGGCGCTGGCCCTGTCACGCCAGGGCCTGCAGGTGGCGCTGCTGGGCAGCCTGGAAGAGCCCGCGCAGCCCGATCTGCGCGCCTATGCCCTCAACGCCGGCGCGGTGAAGCTGCTGACGCAGCTGAAGGTCTGGGACGCCCTGCCGGCCGATGCACGCACGCCCGTGCACGAGATGCACGTGGAAGGCGACGCGCCGGGTGCCGCCATCGATTTCTCGGCCTGGCAGCAGGCGCTGGGCGAACTGGCCTGGATCGTCGATGCCGCCGAACTGGAACGCGCGCTTCGCGCAGCCGTGCGCTTCGCCCCGCATGTGCGCGAGGTGGCGGCCGAGGTGCCCGCCGCGCTGCAGGTGCTGGCCGAAGGCAAGCACTCGGCCACGCGCGAGGCGTTGGGCATCGCCATGCCGCGCCACCCCTATGGCCAGCGCGCCGTGGCGGCGCGCCTGGCCAGCGACCAGCCCCACGGCGGCCTGGCGCAGCAGTGGTTCCGCAGCCCCGACGTGCTGGCGCTGCTGCCGCTGGACCGCCCGCAGCCCGGCCGCGGCCTGGCGCTGGTGTGGTCGGTGCCCGACGCCGTGGCCGACGAACTGCTGGCCCTGCCCGATGCCGACTTCCTGGCCCGCCTGCAGGAGGCCACGGGCGGTGCCGCCGGCACGTTGTCGCTGGCCAGCGGGCGCGCCGCCTGGCCGCTGGCGCTGGCGCGGGCCGCGCAGGTGCACGGCCCGGGCTGGGTGCTGGTGGGCGATGCCGCCCACGTGGTGCACCCGCTGGCCGGCCAGGGCCTGAACCTGGGCTTCGGCGATGTCGCCGAACTCGCCGCCGTGCTGGCCGAGCGTGAAGGATGGCGGCCGCTCGGTGACGTGCGCCTGCTGGCCCGCTACGCACGCCGCCGCGCCATCGCCGTGCGCGCCATGGCCGGGCTGACGGACGGCCTGCTGCACCTGTTTGCCAGCGAACAGCCGCTGGTGAAGGAACTTCGCAACCGGGGCCTGAGTCTGGCCAACCGATTGCCCCCGCTCAAGCGGCTGCTCACCGGCGGCGCGCTCGGCTGAACATCCCATCCCGGGAAGGAACCCCATGACACGCTTCGCCATTCGCGGCGCCCTGCTGGCTGCCGTCTTCGCCACCTTCACCGGCGGCGCCTTCGCCCAGGAGGCGGTCATCCGCAAGGTGCTTGCCGAACGCCTGCCGCAGCTGAAGATCGACGAGGTCACCCGCACGCCCATCAACGGCCTGTACGAGGTGCGCTACAACGGCGCCAGCATCCTGTACGCCGACGAGAAGGGCGAGTACGTGCTGTCGGGTTCGCTGATCGACACGAGGACGCGCACCGACCTCACCGAAGCCCGCATCGACAAGCTGCTGGCCATCGACTTCGACAAGCTGCCGCTGGCCGACGCCATCGTCATCAAGCAGGGCAACGGCGCGCGCAAGATCGCCGTCTTCGTGGACCCGAACTGCGGTTACTGCAAGCGTTTCGAGCGCGACCTGGCGGGCATCAAGGACCTCACCGTCTACACCTTCCTGCTGCCGATCCTGGGCACGGACTCCACCGCCAAGTCGCGCGACATCTGGTGTTCCAAGGACCCCGCGGCCGCCTGGCGCAACTGGATGCTCGACGGCGTGGCACCGATGAAGGCCATGAAGTGCGACAGCGCGGCCATCGAGCGCGTGCTGGCCTTCGGCCGCGCGCAGCGCATCAACGGCACGCCGGCGCTGTTCTTCGTCGACGGCACGCGCAAGCCCGGCGCGCTGCCGGGCGCCGAAGTCGAGCGCTTGCTGGTGGCTGCCGCGGCCGCCACCAAGAAGCCGTAAGCCCCGGAACGCGACCGATCCGGGGGGACAATCGCGGCATGACCACTGCCGCCTTGCCCCGTACCGCCACCGAACTGCCGCTCAGTGCCCGCCGCCTGGGCTACGCCGGGCTGTTGCCCTTCGTGCTGGGCGCGCTGCTGGTGTGGCTGGTGCGCGACGACGTGCGGCTGGAGGTGGCCTTCGGCCTGTCGGCCTATGCCGGGCTGATCGCCAGCTTCCTGGGTGGCATCCACTGGGGCCTGGCCTTCCGCGAGACCGAGCCGCCCGTGCGCTGGCTGGCCTGGGGCGTGGTGCCTTCGCTCGTCGCCTGGCCGGCGGTCATCATGCCGCCGCAGGCCGGGCTGGTGATCCAGGCGCTGCTGCTGATCGCCTGCTACCTGGTCGACCGGCGCCTGTACCCGCTGCAGGGCGCGGCGGGCTGGCTGATGCTTCGCTTCCGCCTCACGGCGGTGGCCAGCCTGTCCTGCTTCATCGGCGCCGCCGGCGCCTGAACGCCCCGCCGTGAACGCGCTGCGCGGTCGCCCGCTGGCGCTGCTGGGCGCCGGCGTCCTGGCGGCGCACCTCTGGATCGTCGATGAGGTCGTGCCCGCGCGCCTGGGCGATGGCAGTGCCGCGGCGGCCGTGCGCCGCTTCGAGGTGGCCTTCGTGCGCGAACTGGCCCAGGCCGCGCCGCCAGCCGTGCCAGCAGCGCCGGCCCCGCCTGCGGCGCCACGCCGCCAGCGCGCTGCGCCCGCGGCGCCCGCCGCGTCGGCTGCGGAAGTGCTGCCGGAGCCGCCCGCGGAGCCCGAGAAGCCGCCGGAGCCCGTGCTCGAAGCCC
>CAZBUU010000329.1:0-4810 GCA_964495125.1 uncultured Rubrivivax sp. | reverse complement strand
GGATGCGGCCGGGGCCGAGGCGGCCCTGGGCGATCTCGAAGCCGCGGCCTTCGCCTAGCAGCACGTTGCTGACCGGCACGCGCACGTTGGTGAAGTCCACCTCCATGTGGCCGTGCGGCGCGTCGTCGTAGCCGAACACCGACAGCGGGCGCAGCACCTTCACGCCCGGGGCATCGGCCGGCACCAGCACCATGCTCTGCTGCGAGTGGCGCGGCGCCGTCCTGTCGGTCTTGCCCATGAAGATGTAGATGGCGCAGCGCGGGTCGCCGGCGCCGCTGGTCCACCACTTGCGGCCGTTGATGACGTACTCGTCACCCTCGCGGCGGATGTCGGCTTCGATGTTGGTGGCGTCCGACGACGCCACGGCCGGCTCCGTCATCGCGAAGGCGCTGCGGATCTCGCCATTGAGCAGGGGCTCCAGCCAGCGCTTCTTGTGCTCGGCGCTGCCGTAGCGCGCGATGGTCTCCATGTTGCCCGTGTCGGGTGCCGAGCAGTTGAAGACCTCGCTGCTCCAGGGCACCGCGCCCATGATCTCGGCCAGCGGCGCGTAGTCCTGGTTCGACAGGCCGAAGTCGAATTCGCCGTCGGCGACGCCGCGCGAGTGCGAGCCGTCGGCTGAAGGCGGCAGGAACAGGTTCCACAGGCCCAGGGCGCGCGCCTTGGGCTTGAGGTCCTCGATCACCTTCAGCGGCGTCCAGCGCCGGCCCGCCTGCGTGTTGGCTTCGATCTCGGCGAACCAGGCCGCCTCGGCCGGGTACACGTGCGCTTCCATGAAGGCGTTCAGGCGCGCGGCGAGTTCCTGCGTGCGCTGGGAGTAGGCGAAGTCCATGGGGTCTCCTGGTGATCTTTCAGTCGCTGCGCGGCGCGGCCTGCGCGAACTGCCAGGCCATCTGCGCCAGTGAGCGCGTGGCCGCGCCGGTGGCACGCGCCTGCGCGCTGGAGGCCGTGCCGTCCACCACGCGGCGGGCGATGCCCTGGGTGATGCTGGCCAGCCGGAACAGGTTGTAGGCGAGGTAGAAGTTCCAGCCGGCCATGACGGCGTCGACGTCGGCACGCCCGGTGCGCTGGCAGTAGCGGCGCACGTACTCGCGCTCGGCCGGGATGCCCAGTGCGGCGTGGTCCAGCCCGCCGATGCCGCGGAACACGCCCGGCGGGATGTGCCAGGCCATGCAGTGGTAGCTGAAGTCGGCCAGCGGGTGGCCCAGCGTGGAGAGTTCCCAGTCCAGCACGGCGATGACGCGCGGCTCGCTGGCGTGGAAGACGAGGTTGTCGAGCCGGTAGTCGCCGTGCACCACGGCCGGCGTGCCCACGTCGCGCGCGCCGGCGGGCAGGTTCGCCGGCAGCCAGTCGATCAGCCGGTCCATCTCGGTGATCTCTTCGGTGACACTGGCCAGGTACTGCTTGCTCCAGCGGCCGATCTGGCGTTCGAAGTAGTTGCCGGGCTTGCCGAAATCGGCCAGGCCCACGGCGGCCACGTCCACACGGTGCAGCGCCGCGATGACGCGGTTCATCTCGTCGTAGATCGCACCGCGCTCGGCCTTGGTCAGGCCGGGCAGCGACTGGTCCCACAGCACGCGGCCGTCCATGAACTCCATGACGTAGAAGGCGCGGCCGATCACGGCCTCGTCTTCGCACAGCAGTTCCATGCGAGCGACCGGCACGTCGGTGCCGGCCAGCGCCTTCATCACCCGGAACTCGCGCTCGATGGCGTGCGCCGAAGGCAGCAGCTTCGCCGCCGGGCCGGGCTTGGTGCGCATGACCCAGGCGCGCTGCGGCGTGACGAGCTTGTAGGTGGGGTTGCTCTGCCCGCCCTTGAACTGCTCGACCGAAAGCGGCCCCGCGAAGCCGGGCAGATCGCGTTGCAGGCAGGCTTCGAGGGCCGCGACGTCGAAGGCATGGCTGGCCGCGACGGGCTTGGTGCCGGTGAAGTGTTCCATCAGGGGCGTCCGGCGCTCACTTTTCGGCAATGGCCATCAGCTTCTCGCGCGAAAGCACCACCAGCCGGGCCGGTTCCACGCGCACCGCGCCTTCGCGTTCGAAGCCCTTGAGTTCCTGGTTCACGCGCTGCCGCGACGCGCCCAGCAACTGCGCCAGGTCTTCCTGCGCCAGGGCCAGGCCGATGCGGATCTCCCCGCCCTGCGGCGTGCCGTAGCGGCGCGCCAGCAGCAGCACCTGCCGCGCCAGGCGGGCTTGCAGCGGGCGCGTGGCGAGGTCTTCGATCTGGTCGAACATGAGCCGCAGCCGACGGCAGTTCAGGCGCAGCAGCGCGTCGTACAACTCCACGTGCAGGGTCAGCAGTTCCTTGAAGTCGGCCTTGCGCACGGTGAGCAGCGTGGTGGGCCCATGGGCATCGGCATCGTGCGTGCGCGGCAGGCCGTCGAAGAGCGCGATGTCGCCGAACCAGGTGCCCGGCTCCACGTAGGTGAGCGTGATCTGCTTGCCGGCCAGCGAACTGCTGCTGACCCTGACTGCGCCCTTGGCGACCCCGCTCCACTCCTCGGCCGGCGTGCCGCGCGTGGCCAGCGACTCGCCGTCGGCCAGCCGACGCACGCGGGCCCGGGCCAGGATGGCGCTGCGCAGGGGAAGAGAGAGCTTGCTGAACCATGCGCCCGAGTCGATGTTTTGCTGCTCTTCGAGTGTAAGAACCGGGGCGTTCATGGCTTGTCTCTGGGGCGACAGGGCGGCGACGAGACCATTGTCCCGCCGCCGCGGCCTCCGGGCCTGGCGGGCGCCGTCCAGAAGAACCCGCAGCCCGCACGTCGGTGTCATCCGGGCCGGGTCATGACTTCTGACACACCCGGCGGCGCCTGAGCAGGAATTGCGCGGCGAACCGGGCGCTGTTGCAACAGGGTGCCCTCCACCCTGCGTGCTAGAGTCATTTGGATACCTCTTCGGCAGCTCCGCTCCCCTTCACCGCATGCGCAATACGCGGCTCTGGCCGCTCGTGTTCATCGTTGGCGCCCTGGCTTGGCGCGGGGTGGCCGTGGCTGCCGGCTTCGGGCCGGTGGGTGCCGGTGCGGTGCTGGGCCAGCCGCTGGATTTCGTCGTGCCCTTGCGCCTGGAGCCCGGCGACTCGCTGACGCCGGAGTGCCTGAGCGCTGAAGTGACGATGGGCGAGCGGCGACTCGCTGCCGGCGCCGTGAGGACGGCGTTCGAGATGGTCGGCCCCGACATGGCGCGGGTGCGCGTGCGCACGCTGCTGTCCATCGACGAGCCCGTGGTGGGCGTGGTCGTGCAGGCCGGCTGTGCCTCGCGCATCGCCAGGCGCTTCGTGCTTTTCGCCGATCCGCCCCACCTGGCCCAGGCCGCTGCGGCGGCCAGCGTGGCGCCCGCCGTCGATGCCGCACCGGAGGCTCCCGCCGCGGCCGCACCCGCAGAGCCCAAAGGCGCCGATGCCTCCGTTGCCACACCGCCTGCACCACCGCCGCCCCAGGCCCAGGCCGCGGCGAAGCCGCCGCGGCCGGCCCGTCGCGCCGCCCGCAGCGGCCCCCGGCCCGAGCGCGTGGCCGCCGTTCGGCGAACCACGCCGCGGCCGGCCGTCCCCCGCCTGAAGCTCGAGGCGCCTGAAGCCGTGGCGGCGGCGCCCGCGCCGGCCGCTTCGTCGGCCGTCGAAGAGGCCCTGCTGGCCGTGGCCAACGCCGCCAGTGCGGCCCAGGCAGCGGCTTCGGCGGCTTCGGCCGCCAGCGAGCGCATCGCCGGTCTGGAGCGCACCGTCGAAAGCCTGCGTGGCGAAGCGCGAGCCAGCCGCGACCTCGTCGCGCAACTGCGCGACCGCCTTGTGCGCGCCGAGGACGCTGGCCGCTGGACCTGGCCGCTGCTGGCGGCCGTGCTGTTCATGACGGCGCTGGCGGCCTGGCTGGCCTGGAGGCTGAACTCGGCGCAGCGTCTGCGACAGCAGGCCTGGGCGCCCGTCAGCGTGCCGGCGCAGCGCGGGCCGTCGATCGCGCCCACCACGCTGGCCGAGGTCACGCCCAGCAAGCAACCGACGGCACCGATCCCGTTCGTCACCTCCGAGTTGCGCGTGCCGGAAACGCCGAGGCCGCGGGGCAGCGTGCCGGCCTGGCCGCCGCCGGCGCCCGCCTCAGAGTACGGCGACGCCGAGGTCACGCGGCCCCTGGCGCCGATGCCGGTCGCCAAGACCGTGGCGCCGGAGTATCCCTACGACGCCGCGATGGCGCGCACCCAGATCCTGCCGGCGTCGGCGGAGCCCGATGCACCACCGCGCGACCTGACGATCGAGGAGCTCATCGACCTCGAACAGCAGGCCGAGTTCTTCGTCGTGCTGGGCCAGGACGAAGCCGCCATCGACCTGCTCGTGGAGCACCTGCGCCACACCGGGGGCAGCAGCCCGCTGCCCTACCTGAAGCTGCTGGAGATCTACCGCCGCCGCGGCGAGCGCGAAGAATACGAGCGCACGCGCGTGCGCTTCAACCAGCGCTTCAATGCCTACGCACCCGACTGGGACGTGGATCTCACCCACGGCCGCACGCTGGAGAGCTACCCCGGCGTCGTGCCGCGCCTGCAGCAGGTGTGGCCGCGGCCGCTGGACGCCATGGCCGAACTGGAGGCGCTGCTGTTCCGCAAGTCGCGCGGCGACCTCTTCGAGCTGCCTGCCTACCGCGACGTGCTGATGCTGTACGCGATGGCGCGCGACCTGCTCGACCGCGAAGCCGTGGAAACGGGCAACGTCGACCTGCTGCTGCCGCTGTCCGACGGTGGCGAGTTCAGCAGCACGACGCCTGCACCCTACCTGGGCGTGGAGCGCGACAGCGGCTTCATGCCCAGCGGCTTCGACGACCGGCCCACCGCG
>CAZBUU010000328.1:0-4838 GCA_964495125.1 uncultured Rubrivivax sp. | reverse complement strand
GCCTGAAGGTGCGCAGCCTGCCCGAGGAACCGCTGCGCAACGCCTGCGTCGGCGAGCTGAGCGTGGGCCACAACATGGGCCTGCGCGTGTTCGACGCCCCACCCGCCGCCCGCAGCGGCTGGATGCACTTCGGCGTGCTGCGCGACAAGGCCCGCGCGCTGATCCGCGAATACGGCGTGAAGACGCAGGGCGAAGGCGCGCAGATCCGCACCCTGTCCGGTGGCAACGTGCAGCGCGCCGTGCTGGCGCGCGAACTGGCCGAGGACGCCGACCTGCTGCTCGTCAGCAACCCGGTGTTCGGCCTGGACTTCGCCGCCGTGGCCGAGATCCACGGCCGTCTCGTGGCCGCGCGCAACCGCGGCACCGCGGTGCTGCTGGTCAGCGAAGACCTGGACGAGCTGCTGGCGCTGTCGGACCGCATCGTCGTGATGAGCGAAGGCCGCATCGTCTTCGAGTGCCCGGCCGCCGGCGCCGACCGCCGCACACTCGGTGCGTACATGGGCGGCCACGGCCACGCGGAGGCCGCATGATCGAGATCCCGGCCCGGCCCTTTCCCTTTCCCTTCGAGCCCGGCCGCACGGCGCTGGTGGTCATCGACATGCAGCGCGACTTCGTCGAGCCCGGCGGTTTCGGCGCCAGCCTGGGCAACGACGTGACGCGGCTGCACGCCGCCATCCCGCCCATCGCCGCGCTGCTGGCCGCCTGGCGCGCGCGCGGCTGGCCGGTGCTGCACACGCGCGAATGCCACCGGCCCGATCTGTCCGACTGCCCGCCGGCCAAGCGCGAGCGCGGCGAGCCCACGCTGCGCATCGGCGACCCCGGCCCCATGGGCCGCCTGCTGGTGGCCGGGGAGCCGGGCGCCGACATCATCCCGGCGCTCTACCCCACCCCGGGCGAATGGGTCATCGACAAGCCCGGCAAGGGCATGTTCTGGAACACCGGCCTGCACGAGCAGCTGCACGCCGCGGGCGTCACGCACCTCGTCTTCACCGGCGTGACGACGGAAGTGTGCGTGCAGACCAGCATGCGCGAAGCCAACGACCGCGGCTACACCTGCCTCATCGTCGAGGACGGCACCGAGAGCTACTTCCCGGCCTTCAAGCGCGTGGCGCTGGAGATGATCGTGGCGCAGGGCGCGATCATCGGCTGGGCGGCGCCGTCCAGCGCGCTGCTGGCGGCGCTGCCGGGCTGAGTCAGCTGCGAGGCGGGATGTTCAGGCCGCGCTGCACGGCGGGCCGCGCGACGAAGGCTTCCAGCACGCGCTTCACCTCGGCGAAGTCGTCGAAGCCCACCAGCCCGCCGGCCTCGTAGAAGCCCACCAGGTTGCGCACCCAGGGGAAGATCGCGATGTCGGCGACGGAGTACCCATCGCCCAGCATCCAGGCCTTGCCCTCCAGGTGCTGGTCCAGCACCTTCAGCAGCCGTCTGGATTCGGCCACGTAGCGGTCGCGCGGGCGCTTGTCCTCGAAGTCCTTGCCGGCGAACTTGTGGAAGAAGCCGAGCTGGCCGAACATGGGCCCGACGCCCCCCATCTGGAACATCACCCACTGCAGGGCCTGGTAGCGGCCGGCAGCGTCGGCGGGGATGAAGCGGCCGGTCTTCTCGGCCAGGTAGACCAGGATGGCGCCGCTCTCGAACAGCGCCAGCGGGCGGCCGCCCGGGCCGTCGGGGTCCAGGATGGCCGGGATCTTGTTGTTCGGGTTCAGCGACAGGAACTCCGGCGTCAGCTGGTCGTTCGTGTCGAACGAGACGCGGTGCACCTCGTAGGGCAGGCCCAGCTCCTCCAGCAGGATGGACACCTTGACGCCGTTGGGCGTGGGCAGCGAGTACAGCTGCAGCCGCTCGGGGTGCTGCGGCGGCCACTTGGCGGTGATGGGGAAGGCGGAAAGCACGTGCGTCATGCCGCCATTGTGCCGCTCAGGCGGCGGGCACGTCGCCCCGCGGGACTTCCAGCGTGAAGCAGGCGCCCTGCCCCGGCGTCGACACCACCGTCAGCGTGCCGCCCATCAGTTCGGCCAGCCCGCGCGACAGCGCCAGGCCCAGGCCTGTGCCGCCGTGCTCGTAGCTCGTGCGCGCGTCGCCCTGGCGGAACTTCTCGAACACCAGGGCCTGCTTCTCGGGCGCGATGCCCGGGCCGGTGTCGCGCACATGGAAGCGGACGCGGGACCCGGCGCCTTCCACCGCCAGCGTGACGCTGCCTTCCGCCGTGAACTTCACGGCGTTGGACAGCAGGTTGTGCAGGATCTGCCGCAGCCGCTGGCCGTCCCCCAGCAGCGCCTCAGGCACACCGGGCTGCGTGGCGACGGTCAGCGCCAGCCCCTTGTTCTCGGCCGCCAGGCGGAAGAACTCGGCGGCCTCCTGCACCAGCGGCTGCACCTCCACGCGGCCGGGGGACAGCACCATGGCGCCGGCCTCGGTCTTGGCGAAGTCCAGGATCTCGGTCAGCAGGTCGTTGAGGTGCTCGGCGCCCTTGCGGATCAGTCCTGACAGCTCGCGGTACTTGGGGTCGCCCAGCCGGTGCTCCATCAGCTCGGCGAACCCGCGGATGCTGGTCAGCGGCGTGCGCAGCTCGTGCGAGATGGCGGCCAGGAACTCGGTCTTCGCCTGGTTGGCGGCCTGCGCCTGGGCCTCGCTGATGCGCAGGGCCTCGTTGGCCATCTCCAGGCGTCGCAGGCCGACGACGAAGCCGCTGGCCGAAACCACGGCCGCCAGGCTCAGCAGGCCCATCAGCCCCAGGGTGAGGTTGCGCGTGGCGCGCCAGGGCGTGAGGGCCTCTTCCACGCCCGTGCTCACCATCACGTACAGCGGGTAGTCGGCGACGCGGCGGAAGGCGACGATGCGCTCGATGCCGTCCACGCCGCTGAGCGAGGTGTAGCGGCCTTCGGCCGGCGGCGAGGCGGCAGCCACGGGGCTGGCTTCGGACACGGTGGAACCCATGCCGACGGCCTCGCCGCCCAGCACGCGCGCCCGCAGCACGCGGTCGGTGCCGGCGAGCGCCACGCTGCCTTGCCGGCCTGCGGCCACTCGACGGAACACGCCGTCGAAGTAGGCCGGGTCCAGTGAAGCCACCACCACCCCCGCGACGCGACCGTCGGCCGCGGCGATGCGACGAGACACCTGGATGGTCCACTTCTTGGACACCTTGCCGAGCACCGGCTTGCCGATGAAGAGGCCGCCCACCGACACCGGCGGCGTGTCCTTGCCCACCGCCTGCGGCGCCAGGTGCACGCGCACGTGCTCGCGCTCGGAGAGGTCCACGTGGCCGGTCTTGCTGCCGTCCGGGTCGAGGTTGCTGGCCACGAAGCGGCCGTCGGCCCCCACCAGCGACAGCTGCACCAGGATGCGCGGCGCCAGGCCCGTTTCGTTGGCGATGGACACCATCTCCGGCAGCTCACCCGGATGCGCCAGCACGACATCGCGCAGCCGCATCGTGGCCTGGTCGGTGGCCGACAGCACGCGCAACGTCTGCTCTTCCAGCGCGCGCGCCACGTTGAGGTTCTGGCGCGCTTCGCCGTCCTGCGCGTCCCGGCGCTGCACGTGCAGCACGCCGGCCACCACGGCCCAGGCCATGACCAGGAGCACGGCGATGAAGACGATGGCGATGCGCGACAGGCGCATGCCGGCGCCGGGTCTGTCTGTGCGGGCAAGAAGGTCGGCCATCAGAACCTCCTTCGGCCGCCGGCCGGGAAACTTGAGTGCCGTTTCAGCTGAAGAGCCGCCGCGCCGCGGCCGACCCTGCGGCGAGGTCCAGGGCCTCGAGCTGGCGGTAGAGCTCGTCCAGCTCGCGCCCGATGTGGTCGAAGGCGTGCAGCGCCACGGGCTGCCCCTGGTCGTCGACGACCGTGGCGTCCAGGTCGTCGCACAGCTTCTTGCCGACCAGGTGCCACGCGGGGAAGGGCTCGGCTTCGGCCGGCGTCTGCGGCACGTCCAGGGTCAGGGCGCATTCGCGCACCACGGCGTCCTGGGGCTGCTCGGCCAGTGCGGCTTGCGCGTCCATCGAGAGCACCAGCATCGGCGGGGCCCCTTCCTCGGCCGAGGGCAGCACCAGGCGCCCGGGCACGGCACCCGGCACCAGGCCCTGCCGTGCGGCGATCTGCTGCAGGAAGCCCACCGACCAGGCCACGCCGTTGGCGCGCAGGGTGACGGTGAGCTGGGCGTCCAGCGGGCTGGTGAGCTGGTCCAGTTCGCGCGCGCGGGCCACCACCTCCAGCATGTCGGGCGCATCGGCGCGCGCGCCCACGGCTTCGGCGAAGGTCTGCACCTTCTGCACGAACTCGGAGTACTCGATCTCGTTGAGCGGCCCGCTGCGGCTGGCCATCTGCACGCCGGCCTGCAGTTCGCCGTAGCGGCGGCCGGGAGACAGGGCTTCCCACTCACCGGTCTCCGCATCCAGGCCTTCGATGTAGAAGGGCTTGCTGCCGGCGCGCCGCGAGGGCGGCAGGTGCTGCAGCGCGTGCTCGCCGGTGATGGGCGCCTCCAGGGCCAGCGGCACGATGGCGTCGATCAGCGCGTCCAGGCGGGCCTGCCGGCGCGGCGTGGTGCGCAGCGGCGGCGGCAGGTCGGCGGGCACCTCGTGGGCCAAGGCCGGCTCCACACGCTCGGTCGGCAGCACCGACACCGGCGCACGGCGGGCGCGGGCGCGGCGCGTCGTCCACCAGCCATGCAGGGCCAGCGCCACGAGCACGCACACGCCCAGCAGGGCGAGCGCGGTGCCCAGGGTCAGCTTCATGCGGCTTCGACCAGCCCGATGGCGGACTCCATGTCCACCGCCACGATGCGGCTCACGCCCTGCTCCTGCATGGTCACGCCGATCAGCTGCTCGGCCATCTCCATGGCGA
>CAZBUU010000327.1:0-4890 GCA_964495125.1 uncultured Rubrivivax sp. | reverse complement strand
TCACCACGCTGGTCTTGATCTCGCTGGTGGTGATCATCTGGATGTTGATGCCCTCTTCGCTGAGCGTGCGGAACATCGTGCTGGCCACGCCGACGTGGCTGCGCATGCCGATGCCGACGATGGACACCTTGCAGATCTTGGTGTCGCCGATGAGCCTGGCCGCACCGATCGCCGGCTGCACCTGCTGCTCCAGCACGCCCATCGTGCGCTGGTAGTCGTTGCGGTGGACGGTGAAGCTGAAGTCGGTCTTCCCGTCGTGCGACATGTTCTGGATGATCACGTCGATGTCGATGTTGGCCGCCGCCACCGGGCCCAGGATCTGGTAGGCGATGCCCGGCTTGTCGGGCACGCCGATGACGCTGATCTTCGCCTCGTCGCGGTTGAACGCGATGCCGGCCACCACGGCTTGTTCCATGTTCTCGTCTTCCTCGAAGGTGATCAGGGTGCCCGACTTGGCTTCTTCCTCGATCGGGATGTCCCAGGGCGTGAAGCTCGACAGCACGCGCGTCGGCACGCGGTACTTGCCGGCGAACTCCACCGAGCGGATCTGCAGCACCTTGCTGCCCAGGCTGGCCATCTCCAGCATCTCCTCGAAGGAGACGGTCTTGAGCCGGCGCGCCTCGGGCACGATGCGCGGGTCGGTGGTGTAGACGCCGTCCACGTCGGTGTAGATGAGGCACTCGTCGGCCTTCATCGCCGCGGCCACGGCCACGGCCGAGGTGTCGCTGCCACCACGGCCGAGCGTGGTGACGTTGCCCTCGGGGTCGATGCCCTGGAAGCCGGTGATGATGACCACCTTGCCGGCGGCCAGGTCGGCGCGCACGCGGGCGTCGTCGATGCTCTCGATGCGCGCCTTGGTGAAGGCCGAGTCGGTCTTCACCGGCACCTGCCAGCCGCCGTAGCTGACGGCCTGCAGGCCTTGCGCCTGCAGCGCCAGCGCCAGCAGGCCGACCGAAACCTGCTCGCCCGTGGCCGCGATGGCGTCCAGTTCGCGCAGCGCCTCGGGCGTGCTGGCGTTGGGCATCAGTTCCTTGGCCAGGCCCAGCAACCGGTTGGTTTCGCCGGACATGGCGGAAGGCACCACCACCAGCTGGTGGCCGGCCCGCACCCACTTGGCGACGCGCTGGGCGACGCTGCGGATGCGCTCGGTCGACCCCATGGAGGTGCCGCCGTACTTGTGAACGATCAAAGCCATCGTGGATGTCCGCCTGCGGAAGCGGCTGCGTCTGCGGAAGGTGCCTCGACAGCGGGAGAACCCCACTGTGCAAAGCCTGCAATTCTACTTCGGGGGCTGACGCGGCCCTGGCACCCAGCGCAGCGTGAACTGCGGGTCACCGGGCGCGGCCTGCAAGGCCGCGTCGATGCCCAGACCGGGCACGAAGAGCAGCCGGCCCTCGGCCGTGAAGAGCAGCGGGCCCTCGCGCTCCCACGCCGGGATGCCACGCGCCTGGAACTGCTTCTTGAGGCTGCGCGCGCTGCCCCGGGGGCTGAGGCGAAACCGCTCGCCTCCCTGGCGGGACCGGGCGACGACGCTGCGCAGCACTTCGGCCGCTGCGCCACTGGCGCGCGCCGCCTCGACGACGAAGCGCCCTTCGAAGGCAGGCACAGGCTGCGTGCCAGGGCGGCTGAGATCCAGTGCGCAGGAGCCGCTGGCTGGCAACGCAGCGCCCGTCAGCGGCGCCGGGCATAGCTGGCCTCGGTACAGCCGCAACTCCATCGCGCCGCCCGGCCAGCGCCCCTGGCGCGCGCCGGGCAGTTCGAGCAGCAGGCGATCCAGCAGCGTGCCCGGCACCGGCGGTGGCAAGCCGGTCAGCCAGGCCGCCAGGGCATTGCGCCGGCGTGCCAGGGTCAGGCTCAGCCAGGGTGCGAGTGCCAGGGCGCCCTGTTCCAGGCAGCCCTCCAGGTCCGCGGCGGCCGTCTCCGCCGCCAGGGCTGCGGCTTGCTGCGCGTGCGAGGCGGCATCGGCCAGCGCCGCCTCCGCCTGCGGGAACGCGGCGGTCAAGGCGGGCCACACGGCGGCGCGCAGCGCACTGCGCGCGAAGCGCGGGTCGCCGTTGCTGGCGTCGTCCACGAAGGACAGGCGGTGGCGCCGGACATAGGCCTCGATGGCTTCACGTGGACGGTCCAGCCAGGGGCGGGCCCAGACGATCCCATCGCGCAGCACCGTCGCCGGCATGGCCGACAGGCCGCGCGGGCCGCCCCCACGCAAGGCCTGCAGCAGGAAGGTCTCGGCCTGGTCGCGTCGGTGATGGGCCAGCAGCACCAAGCCGCAGTCATCGGCTCGGGCCATCGCCGCCAGCGCACGATAGCGGCCTCTGCGCGCCCAGGCTTCGACGCTCTCGCCTCGCCCCGGCATGCCTTCCAGCCGGAAGGTGTCGAAGCGGACGCCCCATCGCTTCGCCTGGGCCTTCACCTGGGCCTGCCAGGCGTCGGCTGCGGCCTGAAGGCCGTGGTGCACATGCAGGGCCAGGACCTCGATGCCCAACTCGCGCCCGGCGCGCGCCGTGGCATGCAGCAGCGCCGTCGAATCGCGGCCGCCGCTGGCGGCCACCGCGACCCGGCGGATCGCCACTTACCGTTCCTTGGTGTCGGTGAAGCGGCCGTAGGCGCGCAGGCGCTCGTAGCGGCGCTGCAGCAGTTCCTTGGGCTTCAGGTCGGCGCATTGGCGCAGGGCTTCGCCGAGGGCACGCTTGAGTTGCGCGGCCATCCAGGGCACGTCGCGGTGCGCGCCGCCGACGGGTTCGTTGACGATCTTGTCGATGACGCCCAGCGCCTTCAGCCGGTGCGCCGTGATGCCCAGCGCCTCGGCCGCTTCCGAAGCCCGTTCCGAGGTGCGCCACAGGATGCCGGCGCAGCCCTCGGGCGAGATCACCGAGTACACGCTGTACTGCAGCATCAGCAACTGGTCGCACACCGCGATGGCCAGGGCGCCGCCGGACCCGCCTTCGCCAATGATCGTGCTGACGATGGGCACCTCGAGCTGCGCCATCTCGAAGATGTTGCGGCCGATGGCTTCGCTCTGCCCGCGCTCCTCGGCGCCGATGCCGGGATAGGCGCCGGGCGTGTCGACGAAAGTGAACACGGGCAGGCCGAACTTTTCGGCCAACTTCATCAGGCGCAGCGCCTTGCGGTAGCCCTCGGGCCGGCTCATTCCGAAGTTGCGCAGCGTGCGCTCCTTGGTGTCCTTGCCCTTCTGATGGCCCACCACCATGCAGGCCTGGCCGTTGAATCGCGCCAGGCCACCGACGATGGACAGATCGTCCGCGTAGTGACGGTCGCCGTGCAGTTCCTGGAAGTCCGTGAAGATCTCGTTGACGTAGTCGAGCGTGTACGGCCGCTGCGGGTGGCGCGCGATCTGCGTCACCTGCCAGGGCGACAGGCTGGCGTAGATGTCGCGCGTGAGCTGCTGGCTCTTCTGGCTGAGGCGGTCGATCTCGTCGCTGATGTCGACGGCCGACTCGTTCTGCACGTAGCGCAGTTCGTCGATCTTGGATTCGAGATCGGCGATGGGCTGCTCGAAATCGAGAAAATGTCGCTTTGACAAATCAGTACTCCACCGGCAGCGGATCGAGGCTGCGCCAAATGTACCAAGTGGCCACCGAGCGGAACGGCGCCCACGCTTCGCCGACCTCGCGCGCCTCGGCACGCGACACCGGCTCGCCACTGAAATAGTTCAGGCTGATGCCCTTGAGCAGGCCCAGGTCGTCCAGCGGCAGGACATCGGGCCGCATGAGGTGGAAGATGAGGAACATCTCGGCCGTCCAGCGACCGATGCCCCGGATGGCCACCAGCTCGGTGATGATGGCCTCATCGTCCATCGAGGCCCACTGCACCGGGCGCACGCGACCATCGCCGAAGTGGCCGGCCAGGTCCAGCAGGTACTCGCACTTGCGCGCCGACAGGCCGGCTTCGCGCATCTGTGCCACGGCCAGCGCCTTGACGTGACCCGGCTCGAGTTGCGTTGAGGGGCCTCCCACCACGGCGGCGAACCGGTCCCACACCGACTGCGCCGCCTTGACCGAGATCTGCTGGCCGACGATGGATCGTGCCAGGGTGGTGAAAGCATCACCGCGGCTCTTCAAACGAGCCTCGCCGAACTTGGGGATCAGCTTCTTCATCACCCGGTCGCGCTTGCCCAGGTGCCTGCAGGCCTCGTCCCAGTACCCCGGGGTGGCCTCGGCCGACACGGCCGCAGGATTCTTGGACATCGTGCTCAGGCCTTCACCCAGGTCGTGCCAGTGGGCCCGTCCTTCAGTTCGACGCCCTGCTCGGCCAGTTCGCGGCGGATGCCGTCGGCCAGCGCGAAGTTCTTCGCCAGCTTCGCGGCTGCACGGGCGGCGATGCGCGCTTCGATGGCCGCTGCGTCCAGTCCGTCACCGCCTTGCAGGAAGTCCGCCGGCGGCTGCTGCAACAGATTGAGCGTGGCGCCCAACGCCTTGAGCAGGGCCGCATCTTCGCGGCGACCCCGGTTCACCTCGCCGGCAAGGTCGAAAAGTACGGCGATGGCGCCGGGCGTGTTGAAGTCGTCGTCCATCGCTGCCTTGAAGGCGGCGGCGCGTGGCTCGGCCCAGTCGATGGCCGCCAGAGGGGGCAAGTCGCCTGCGGCCTGCAGCGCCGTGTACAGCCGCTTCAGCGAAGTCCGCGTCTCATCCAGCAGCTGGTCGCTGAAATTGAACGGGCTGCGGTAGTGCGTGCGCAGCATGAAGAAGCGGACGGTCTCGCCGTCGAACTTGTTCAGAACATCCTGGATGGTGAAGAAATTGCCCAGCGACTTCGACATCTTGGTGTCGTCGATGTTCAGGAAGCCGTTGTGCATCCAGGTGCGCACGAACTCGGCCCCGCTGGCGCCTTCGCTCTGCGCGATCTCGTTCTCGTGGTGCGGGAACTGCA
>CAZBUU010000326.1:0-4891 GCA_964495125.1 uncultured Rubrivivax sp. | reverse complement strand
CCGTCATCGTGATGACCAGCAACCTGGGCTCGCAGATGATCATGCAGATGGCGGGGCAGCCTGCGGTCGAGATCCGCGACGCCGTCTGGGCCGAGGTCAAGGCGCACTTCCGCCCCGAGTTCCTGAACCGGATCGACGAGACCGTGGTCTTCCACGCGCTCGACCAGGCGAACATCGAGAGCATCGCGAGGATCCAGCTCAAGCTGCTGGAAGCGCGGCTGGAGAAGCTGGAGATGAAGCTCGAGGTGAGCCCCGCGGCGCTGGCCGAACTGGCCAAGGTGGGCTTCGACCCGGTGTTCGGCGCCAGGCCGCTCAAGCGCGCCATCCAGCAGCGCATCGAGAACCCGGTGAGCAAGCTCATCCTGCAGGGCCGCTTCGGGCCCAAGGACGTCATCCCGGTGGACGTGGAAGGCGGCGAGTTCGCCTTCTCACGCGTGGTGCACTGAGCCTGCCGGGCGCCGTTCAGGCGCCCAGGGCGCGGCGGTCGATCAGCACGATGAAGCCGGTGAGCAGCGGCCGCAGCCCGTGGGCGAGGGCCTGGCGGAGGATATGGAGGGTCTTCATGGCTTTCACTCCCCGACGACGGCGCCGCTGGTGTTGAAGCCCGCCGCCGAGGCGCCGGTCTCGCTGAGGATCAGGCCTTCGCTGAGGATGAGGCCTTCGCTGAGGATCAAGCCCTCGCTCAGGATCAGGCCCTCGCTGAGGATGAGGCCTTCGCTGAGGATTAGGCCTTCGCTGAGGATCAGGCCCTGCGACAGGCTGACGCCGCTGCCCAGCACCTGGCCGCTGCCCGAGCCCAGCCAGGCGGCCAGCGTGGGCGTGGGCGTGAACAGGCCCGTCTTGCCGTTGATGGAACTGATGCCCAGCAGGCCGTCGGCCAGCACCACGCCGCTGCTGACCAGCCCGCTGTCCGACACGTAGACCGAGGCGAAGGACTTCGGGAAGGTGTTGGCCGCGAAAGTCAGGCCCCAGTGGAAGCTGGGCTCGGTGCGAACGGCGAAGTTGGAAGCCCACACCAGCTTCGGATCCCAGATGGCTTGCCAGGTGGTGAACAGCTTGTCACCCGAGGCAAGGTGGTTGCCGCCGACGGTGACCACGCGCGACCAGTTGAAACTGGTGCCAGCCACGGTGGAGCTGCGCTGCGCAGGCAGCGACTTGCCTGGCGCCAGCATGCCGCTGACGCCATGGATGAGCAGCCCGCTCTGCGCCGACGCGGCGAGGTCCGTGCGCAGCCGTTGGGCCAGGCGGATGGCGCCTTCCAGGTTCAGGTAGCCGGCGCCCTGCTCGACCAGGCCGTAGCCCGGCAAGGGCTGCGCCGTGTACTGCAGGATGGCCTTCACCAGGGCCGGCGTGAGGCCGGGGTTCACCTGCAGCAGCACGGCCGCGGCGCCGGCCACGGCCGGTGCGGCCACCGAGGTGCCGCTGAGCTGGATGAGGCGCTGGCCGTAGGTCGTGGGGCCGCCGGCGGCCGTCACGAGGCCCGGCGCCTGGGTGGCCAGAGCCGCCGCAGCGCCGGTCGGCGTGGCCGAAGTGGCCAGCGCGCCGATGATCTTGTTGCCGGGCGCCACCAGATCGGGCTTGATGACGTTGTCGTACCACTTGTGGGTGCCCATGTCCAGGAAGGACCGGGTCGGGCCGCGCGAGCTGAAGTTGTTGACGACGTCGTCACCGCGGCCGTTCGTGGCCTTGTAGTTGACGGCGCCGACCGTCAGCGCCGAAGGCGCATGGCCGGGCGAGGAGATGGCGCCGTAGACCGTCTTGTTCTGCGCATTGAGGCCGAAGTTGCCGGCAGCCACGACCACGGTGATGCCCATCGACGTGGCGGTGCGCACGGCGTTGCACAGGGGGTCGATGTCCCAGGAGTCCTGCGACGCCGCCGCCAGGCTCAGGTTCATGACCTTGATGTTGTATTCGCGGGCGTGGTACATCACCCACTCGATGCCGGCCAGCGCGTGGTCCACCGTGCCGGTGCCCTGGGCATTCAGGACGCGGACGTCGTAGAGGTTGGCGTTGGGTGCCACGCCGGTGGAATCGGGCGACTGGTAGAAACCGCGGCCGGCGGCCACGCTGGCCACGTGCGTGCCGTGGCCATAGCCGTCCTGCGTCACGTCGTTGTCGGCAGCCACCAGCGCCTCGTAGGCCGCCAGTTCGGCACTGCCCGGTGTCAGCGAGGTCAGGCCGTACACCCAGGGGTCCGACCAGCTGGTCGAAGTGGCCTTGAGCATCGAGACGCTGCGCTTGACGCGCGTGGCCCCGGTGGCGTTGAGGAAGCTCTTGTGCGCCTTCATCACGCCGGAGTCGAGGATGGCGATGCCGACGCCGCTGCCGTCGAAGCCCGTATAGGCCGTGCTGCTGCTGTAGGTGCGCACGGCGCTCGTCATGGCGCCGGCGATGTTCTCCAGCGTGCTGCTGGTACTCTGCGTGTCGGTGTTGGGGGTCACCGAGACGACGTCGTCGTGCTTCGCGAGGCGGTGCACCTTTCTTGCCGGCAGCGAGACCAGCAGGGTCTTCAGCGCCGGCCGCACCGACTGCACGTTGCCGCCCAGGCGGCTGACGTCGGCCACCAGTTGCGGGGCTTTCGGGTCGTCGGCGTCGTGCAGCACGATGACCTGCACCCAATGCTCGCCCTTGTGGTCGCGCGACCAGCGCTCCTTCTTCCTCGGGCCGCCGTGGCCGGACAGTTCGTCCGTCAGCTTCCTGGACACATGGCCCTTGGACTTCTTCAGGGCCTTGGTGCCATCGGCGTTGCGGTGCGCGTGCGGGGCCGCGAACACCGGCATCGGCGCCGCCACGGCCACGAGGCCGCTGAACACCACCGCCATCGACAGGGCCGTCGGCAACACCTTCTGTCGCCAGAAACTCAGGAGACGGGCTTTCGGAGCGGTCATCGTCGGCATTCGCAGTGGCCCAAGCGGGCCGGTACCGAATTGTTACTTGGGATGATTCAAAATGTTGCTGAGACGGGTTCGACAAATCCCGGCCAGCCACATTTATTCACGCCGTGCGCCTGCGTTGCGTCAAGCCCTTGTCTCAGGGGCTCGACCGGGCCTCCTGGGCCCGTTCGGAGGCCATGCGCGCGCTTCTGGCGCGATTCAGTGAACAAATCCACGAACGGCGCGCTTCCCGCTCAAGCTTCCTCAAACTCGGACGAAAACCCCCGAAGGGCCAGTTTGCGGGTTATGCAGGGTCGCGACGGAAAACCCCTGCCCGGGGTTTTTCGGGGTTATCCGGGAGTTCCGCGAAACTCGCGATCACTGGGGCGCTTCGATGCGCTCCAGTTGCATGCGCGCCAGCGTCAGATTGCTCTGGCTGGCCTGCAAAACGAGGTGCACGGCCACGCCCGGGTGCCCCGGCACCGGCCGCAGCACGAGGTGGTGCGTGCTGGTGCTGATGCTGGCTTCGGGCAGCGCCGGACCGAGCCCCAGGGCGCGCGAGGCGTCGTTCATCTGGGACAGCAGCATCGCGCCCTGCTGCGCCAGGCGTTCCGCGGCGGGCGCTTCGCCGCGACCGGCCAGCACCTGCAGGGAGTGCAGGTCGAACACGCAGGCGGCGACGCAGCCCTTCAGCGCGATGCAGCGGTCGGCGTAGCCCTGCCAGCTGGTGCCGCCGGGCGTGGGCATGGCCACCGGCGGCAGGACCGCGGGCGCAGGCGCTGGCTGCAGCGGCATGGGCTCGGTGGTGACCTCGGCGCGCAGCGGGCGCGGCTTGCGCACCGCCTTGGCCATGTCGGTGGGCAGTGCGTGCGTGGACGCGGCATGCATGCGGTTCCAGGCGCCACCGATGTAAGACCAGGCCTGGCGCGGCTTGGTGGCCTGCGGCGTGACGACGACGGCCACCCCGGTGCTGCCGGCCAGCTGCGTGGCAGCGGCGGCCAGCGCCGAGCTGCCACCCAGCGGCACCATCAGCAGTTCGCGGTTGGGCCAGGGGCCGCGCACCATGGCCTCGTGGAAGGGGTGAAGTTGCGAAGCGAAGGTGGCCGGCGGCAGGTCGCCCGTCAGCAACACGCCCAGGCGGCTGTAGCCGAGCAGGGTGCGCGCCACGTGCGTGCGCGTGACGGTGTCGGCGTTGATGTCCGTCGCGTAGACGCGCAGCGAGGCGCCGTCGGCCAGCGGCATCTCGACGAACTGCAGCACGGCCAGGGCCACGCCATGGCCCTGGCGGCGGATGGACAGGCGCTGCACCCGGGCGCCCGCCGCACCGGCCAGGCTGGTGAGCAGGCGCAGGCTGGCGCTCATGCCCACGTCGTGCAGCGCGATGAACTCCGGCGTGTGCTGCACGAACTCGCGCTGCAGCGAGCCGGCGACGTCGGCGCTGATGAACAGCTCGACCTGGTCGTCGCTGATGCGGCGGCCGACGTCGTGCCGGCCCTGGCCGAGGTAGGCCTCGCGATCGGCGACGATCTGCGTGCGTGGAGCCAGCAGCTCGTCGCGGCTGGGGTTGATCGCCGTCTCCTGCCAGTGCTGGTCGTCGTTGCGGGGATTCATCAGCGCATGATAGGAGTCAGGCCGCTTCGTGGCGTGTCGGTGAGTCATGGTCGGCTCCGTAGAATCCCTTCCCTCCGAGGAGAGAACCTGTGAACGAACCCCAGTCGCGCCCCGCCGGGCCCTTGCCCGTCGTCGTCATCGGGGCCGGCCTGGGTGGCCTGGCGGTGGCCCTGCAACTGGCCGAGCAGGTGCCCGTGGTGGTGCTGGCCAAGCGCGGGCTGGGCGAGGGCGCCACGGCCTGGGCTCAGGGCGGCATCGTCGGCGTGCTGGGGCGCGACGACAGCATCGAGTCCCACGTGCGCGACACGCAGGACGCCGGCGGCGGCATCGTCGACGAGCACACCGCGCGTTTCATCGCCGAGCACAGCGAGGCCGCCATCCGCTGGCTCGTGGAGTCGGGCGTGCCC
>CAZBUU010000325.1:0-4906 GCA_964495125.1 uncultured Rubrivivax sp. | reverse complement strand
TTCCAGGAGCTCTACAAGCACAACCAGGCCGACTTCGCGCAGGTGCTGCGGCCGGTGGTCAAGCGCGCCTTCCAGCCCACGCGCGTGGAGATGCTGCCGCTGGCGCTGCGCCAGGGCTTCGACACCATGGTCACCGGGCGGCCCGGGCCGGTGAACCTGGACATTCCGTACGACGTGTACCAGGAAGAGGCCGACGTCGAACTGCCGGCGCTGTCGCATGTCGGCCGCCCACACCGCCCCGGTGCCAGCGACATGGACCTGGCAGCCACGCTGGAACTGCTGGCCGCCGCGCACAAGCCCGTGTTCTTCATCGGCCACGGCGCCACGCTGGCCGAGGCCGGCCCAGAGATCACCGCGCTGGCGGAACGCTGGGGCATCCCCGTCATCACATCGCCCAACGGCATGGGCTGCATCCGCGGTGACCACCCGCTGGCCCTGGGCTTCATCGGCCGCAACGGCGCCTACCCCGCGAACCAGGCCGGGCGCTTCGCCGACCTGGTGATCACGCTGGGCACGCGCTTCGACGACCGCAGCTCGTCCAGCTGGCACCCAGGCTATTCGTGGAACTTCCCGAGCACGAAGCTCGTGCACGTCGACATCGACCCCCAGGAACTCGGCCGCAACTACCCGCCCACGCTGGGTGTCATCGCCGACGTGAAGACCTTCGCGCAGCAGCTGCTTCAGGCCCTGCCCGGCCGCCCCGAGATCACGGCCGAGCGCTACGCGCCCTGGGGCGAGCAGGTGCGCGGCTGGCAGGCCGAGTGGGAAGCCTTCGTGCGCCCGCACTTCGGCGACAGCACCAGCCCGCTGCGCCCGGAGTTCGTGGTCGGCACGCTGCAGAAGCTGCTGCCGGAGGACGTGATCCTGGCGCTGGACAGCGGCGTGCACCACAACTGGTTCATGCAGTTCTGGCAGGCGCGGCGGCCGCAGAGCATGCTCAACAGTTGGGGCTACAGCAGCATGGGCTTCGGCGTCTGCGGCGTGATGGGCGCGCAACTCGCCGCGCCCGACCGCCCCTGCGTGGCCGTGGTCGGCGACGGCGGCTTCACCATGGCGCCCTATGTGCTCTGCACCGCCGTCGAATACAACCTGCCGGTGGTGTGGATCGTCTGGAACAACTTCGCCTGGGGCGCCATCCGCGACCTGCAATACGGCCTGTTCGATGGCCGCGAAATCGGCACCGCCTTCTACAAGGGCCAGACCGGCGAGCGCTACAACCCCGACTTCGCGGCCTGGGCGCGCGCCTGTGGCGCCGACGGCTACACCGTCACGCGGCCGCAGGAGCTGGGCCCCGCCGTCGAGCAGGCACTGAAGAACCGCCGCCCCTGCGTCATCGACGTGCATGTCGATGCCGAGGTCCGCCCGCCTTCCACCGGCACCTGGCAACTCCCGCCCATCCCCTACAAGGAACCCCTCTTCGGCAAGCCGCACAAGGCCTGACGAACGGATCGCACCCATGAGCTCACAACGCCCCCTCGCCCTGGTCTTCGGCGGTTCGCGCGGCATCGGCGCCGCCTGCGTCGACACGCTGCTGCGTGACGGCTTCGACGTCGCCTACACGGCCACCACCGCCACCGCGCCACTGGCCGCGCGGGGCGCGGGTCGCGCCGCGGCCTATGCCGCCGACGTGCGCGACCCCGCTGCCGTGGCGAAGGCCTTCGCCGACGCGGCACGCGACTTCGGCGCGCCCGTCAGCGCCGTGGTCGCCAACGCCGGCATCAACGTGCCGCCCGGCCCCTTGGCGCAGTTCAGCGACGAGTCCTTCCGCCAGCTGGTGGAGGTGAACATCGTCGGCGCCTTCAACGTGCTGCGCGAAGCCGCGCGGCAGGTGGCCGACGGCGGCGCCATCGTCGCGCTCACCACGTCCATGGTGCGCTTCGCCGTGCCCGGCGGCGGCCCCTACACGGCCAGCAAGGCGGCGGTGGAAGGGCTCATCCGCTCGATGGCCAAGGAGCTGGCGCCGCGCGGCATCCGCGTCAATGCCGTGGCGCCCGGGCCTGTGGACACCGACCTCTTCCGCGCCGGCAAGACCGACGAGATGAAGGCCCGCTCGGCCGCACTGAGCCCCTTCAACCGTGTCGGCCAGCCGGCCGAGGTGGCCGAAGTGGTGAGCTTCGTGCTGTCGGCGAAGGCGTCCTGGGTGCACGGGCAGGTGGTGCAGCCCAACGGCTTCATGGTCTGACGCGCGCCATGGCCGCGCCGCACTGCGACGTGCTCGTCGTCGGCAGCGGCGCGGCCGGCCTCACCGCCGCCTGCGTGGCTGCCGCCAGCGGCCTGCGCGTGCTGCTGGCCGAGGCCACGCCCTTCGTCGGCGGCACCACGGCCATCTCGGGCGGCATGGTGTGGATCCCGAACAACCACCACATGGCCGAAGCCGGCCGGCCGGACAGCGCGGAGGCCGCACGCCTGTACCTCGCCCACTCGGTGCCCGCGGGCGCCGACCCGGCGCTGCTGGAAGCCTTCGTCGAAGGCGGCGACGCCGCGCTGCGGCACATCGAAGCGGTGACTGCGCTGCGCCTGCGGCCGGTGCTGCGCTACCCCGACTACCACCCCGACCTGCCCGGCGCCACCGAAGGCGGCCGCGTGCTGGAGCCACATCCCTTCGACGCCAGGCGGCTGGGCCCGTGGTTCGCCAGGCTGCGCCCGCCGCTGCCGGAGTTCACCGTCTTCGGCGGCATGATGGTCCACCGCAGCGACATCCCGCACCTGCGCCGCATGGCGCGTTCGCCTGCCTCGGCCTGGCGCGTGGCGCAGCTGCTGGCGCGCCACGCGCGCGAACGGCTCTCGGCGCCGCGCGGCAGCACGCTGCACCTGGGCAATGCGCTGGTGGGCTGGTTGCTGCACTCGGCGTTGCAGGCGGGTGTCGACATCCGCACGTCGACCGAGGTGACGAGCCTGCAGCTCGAAGGTGAGGGTTTCGGCAAGGCCGAGCTGTCGATGGAAGGCCGCACGCAGACGCTGCACGTGCACCGCGCCGTGGTGCTGGCCAGCGGCGGCCTCTCGCAGGACGCGCAGCTGCGCCCCGCCTTCGTGCCGCCCGGGGCCGGCACGCTGTCGGCCACCGTGCCCAGCGGCGCGCGTTGTTCCGGCCCAGCGCTGGCCCTTGCGCTGGGCGCGAAAGTCGCCGGTGGTGCGCGCCAGGCCTTCTGGGTGCCGGCCTCGCGCTTCACGCGGCGCGACGGCAGCGCCGGCATCTTCCCGCACACGGTGACGGACCGCGGCAAGCCGGGGCTCATCGCGGTGAACCAGGACGGCCGCCGCTTCGTCAACGAGGCCTTGTCGTACCACGAGTTCGTGAAGGGCCAGCTGCGCGCGGGGCCGCGCGCGCTGCCGGCCTGGCTGCTGTGTGATCGGGCCTTCCTGTGGCGCTACGGCCTGGGCGCCATCCAGCCCTTTGCCATCTCGGTGTCTCGGCACGTCGCCAGCGGCTACCTCAAGACAGGCCGCACGCTGCCAGAGCTGGCAACGCGGCTGAACCTGATGCCCGAAGTGCTTGCACAGACCGTGGCCGCCTTCAACGCCGATGCACGACGCGGCACCGACACGCAGTTCGGCCGTGGCAACGACATCTACCAGCGCCACCTGGGCGACGCCGAGCACCGGCCCAACCCCTGCCTGGCGCCCATCGAGCACGGGCCCTTCTTCGCAGTGCGGGTGGAACCGGCCGACCTGGGCATGGCCGCGGGCCTGAGCACCGATGCCCACGCACGCGTGCTGGGCGAAGGCGGCCGGCCCATCCCGGGCCTGTACGCCTGCGGCAACGACATGCAGTCGCCGATGAACGGTGCCTATCCCGGCCCGGGCATCACGTTGGGGCCGGCGCTGGTCTTCGGCTGCCGCGCCGCGCAGCACCTGCTGCGCGGCTGACGCGCTTCAAGCGGCGGCTTCGGCCACTTCCGGTGGCACCGCGGGCGCGGCGGGGTCGCACAGCGTCACGCCCTGCCAGTCGCCCCCGTCGGCCAGCGCGCGCACCACGCGGCGCAGTTCGTCGCGCACCACGGCCGCGCAGGGCGACAGCTTCTGCGGCGGCAGCGCGTAGAGGTAGTTCATGCGCGTCATCTGCGCGTCGGCGATGCGCAGCGCGCGCCAGCGCTCGGGCGTGTTGCCCAGGGCGTGGATGGCGGCCATCGGCTTGATGGTGGCGCCGGCGCCGTCGCCCACGCAGTGCATCAGCAGCGGCAGGGAATCGACCTCGGCCACCGCGTCCAGCGGCAGATTGGCACGTTCGAATTCCAGCGCGATGCGACGCCGCAGGCCATGGCCGGGGCTGGGCAGGATGAGCGGCAGCGCGGCCACTTCCTTCAGCGTCAGCGAGAGCCTGTCGCGCGGCACGAGCGGGCTGTCGGCGGGGAGGATGACGAAGAGCTCTTCCTCCAGCAGCGGTTCCACGCTCAGCTCGGCCGCGGCCTTGGGGTGAAAGAGCACGGCGAGGTCCAGTTCTCCGACGCGTGTCATGTGTTCCAGGTGGCCACTGAGCCCTTCGACGATGTTCAGCGACACCCCTGGCAAGCGCTGCCGCAGCTGCTGCATCAGCGGCAGGCCCAGCCGGCACACCGTGGTGGGCGCCAGACCCAGCGTGACGCGGCCGCTCAGCGCAGCGGTGTCCTGCCGCGCCACCGACACCGCCTGGTCCAGCTGGCGCAGCATGAACTTGGCGTGGTGGTAGAGCGCCTCGCCGTTCTCGGTGGGCACCACGCCGCGCGAGCTGCGCACCAGGAGCGGCTTGCCGACTTCGTCTTCCAGCCGCGCCATCTGCTGGCTCAGCGCAGGCTGGGCGATGAAGAGCTGGCGCGAGGCCTTGGCGAGGCTGCCGCTCTCGACGATCTGCACGAAATAACGAAGCTGGCGCATGTCCATGGCGCGGGTCCAACGAGGATGGTCGATAAGCGGAACTTATAGCCAGCGC
>CAZBUU010000324.1:0-4912 GCA_964495125.1 uncultured Rubrivivax sp. | reverse complement strand
CCGGGATCTCGGCGAAGTAGGCCAGGCCGATGAACTCCTGCATCAGGCTGATGCCGGGGCCCGAGGTGGCCGTGAAGGCGCGTGCGCCGTTCCAGCCCGCGCCGACCACCATGCCGATGGAGGCGAGTTCGTCCTCGGCCTGGATGATGGCGTGGCGGTGCGTACCCGTGGCCGGATCCACGCGGAACTTGTCGCAGTACTTCTGGAAGGCCTCGGGCACCGAGGAACTGGGCGTGATGGGGTACCAGGCGCAGACCGTGGCGCCACCGTACAGGCAGCCCAGGGCGGCGGCGCTGTTGCCGTCGGTGAAGATCTGGTTGCCCACCTTGTCGGAGCGGTGCACGCGCAGCCCCAGCGGGTGCGGCAGGTTCGCCTTCACGTAGTCGCGGCCCAGGTGCAGCGCCTGGACGTTGCTGTCCAGCAGCCTTTCCTTGCCCTTGTACTGCTCGGCAAAGAGCTTCTCGAACACGTTCGCTTCCACGTCGAGCAGCACCGACAGTGCGCCCACGTAGATGATGTTCTTGAAGAGCGTGCGCTGGCGCGGGTCGGTGTAGTGTTCGTTGGCGATGGCCGTCAGGGGCACGGGAATCACCGTCACGTCGTCACGCAGGCTGCCGGGCGGCAGGGCGCGCGTGCTGTCGTAGAACAGGTAGCCGCCGGGCTCGATCTCGGCCACGTCCTGCGCCCAGGTCTGGGCGTTCATGGCCACCATCATGTCCACGCCGCCGCGCCTGCCGTGGTAGCCCTGCTCGCACACCCGCGCCTCGTACCAGGTCGGCATGCCCTGGATGTTGCTGGGGAAGATGTTGCGCGGGCTCACCGGCACGCCCATGCGCATGATGGCCTTGACGAACAGCTCGTTGGCCGACGCGGAACCCGAGCCGTTGACGTTGGCGAACTTGATGACGAAGTCGTTGACGGCTTCGATGCGCTTGTTCTTGCCGCTCATGCCGACACCCCCAGACGCTGGACGTTGTGTTTTTCGGCGCCTTGGCCGTCGGGCTTGGCGCCACGACATCCGGGCCCGGCCTTGGCCGTGAGGAACAGGAACTTCTGCATGTCCCAGGCACCGGTGGGGCAGCGCTCGGCGCACAGGCCGCAGTGCAGGCAGACGTCCTCGTCCTTCACCAGCACGCGGGCCGTCTTCAGCGCGTGGCTGACGAAGAGGTCCTGCGCCTTGTTCTTCGAAGGCGCCTTCAGCCGCGTGCGCAGTTCCTCTTCAGGCCCGGGCACGGTGAAGGTGATGCAGTCGGTGGGGCAGATGTCCACGCAGGCGTCGCACTCGATGCACAGCTTGTCGGTGAACACGGTCTGCACGTCGCAGTTCAGGCAGCGCTCGGCCTCCTTGAAGGCGGTGGCGGCGTCGAAGCCCAGTTCCACCTCGACGCGGATGCTGGCGAGCGCCTTCTCGGCCTCGGCCCAGGGCACCTTGTGGCGCGTGTCGTCGCTGGGTGCGTTGTCGTAGCTCCACTCGTGGATGCCCATCTTCTGGGACACCAGGTTCACCAGCGGCGGCGGCCGGTTCGTCACGGGCTCGCCGTGCAGCAGGCGGTCGATGCTCACCGCCGCCTCGTGGCCGTGGGCCACGGCGGTGATGATGTTCTTGGGGCCGAAGGCCGCGTCGCCGCCGAAGAAGACGGTCTTCACCGTGCTCTGCAGCGTGGCGGCGTCCAGCACCGGCAGGCCCCACTTGTCGAACTCGATGCCGGAGTCGCGCTCGATCCAGGGGAAGGCGTTCTCCTGGCCCACGGCCACCAGCACGTCGTCGCAGTCCAGCACCACGTCGGGCTCGCCGGTGGGCACCAGGCTGCGCCGGCCCTTGTCGTCGTAGACGGCCTGCACGATCTGGAAGCTCATGCCGGTGAGCTTGCCGCCTTCGTGCAGGAAGGCCACGGGCACGTGGTAGTTGAGGATGGGAATGCCTTCGTGGATGGCGTCTTCCTTCTCCCAGGGGCTGGCCTTCATCTCGTCGAAGCCCGAGCGCACCACCACCTTCACGTCCTTCGCGCCCAGGCGGCGTGCGGAACGGCAGCAGTCCATGGCGGTGTTGCCGCCGCCCAGCACGAGCACGCGCTTGCCGACGCTGGTGACATGGCCGAAGGACACGCTGGCCAGCCAGTCGATGCCGAGGTGGATCCTGGCCGCGGCTTCCGTGCGGCCGGGGATCGGCAGGTCGCGCCCGCGCGGTGCGCCGCAGCCCACGAAGATGGCGTCCCAGCCTTCGGCCATCAGCGCCTTCATCGAATCGATGCGCTGGCCGCTGCGGAACTCCACGCCGAGGCCGAAGATGTAGCCCGTTTCCTCGTCGATCACCGATTCCGGCAGCCGGAAGCGCGGGATCTGAGAGCGGATGAAGCCGCCGGCCTTGGCCTCGCCGTCGAACACGGTGACGGCATAGCCCTGGGCGGCGAGGTCACGCGCCACCGTCAGCGACGACGGCCCGGCGCCCACGCAGGCCACGCGCTTGCCGTTCTTCGGCAGCGGCTGCGGCAGGCGCGCCTGCACGCGTTCGGCGCTCTTGAAGTCAGCCGCCACGCGCTTGAGCCGACAGATGGCCACCGGCTCGGCCTTGGGCGCGTTGTGCTCCTCCACGCGCCCACGCCGGCAGGCGGGTTCGCAGGGGCGGTCGCAGGTGCGGCCCAGCACGCCGGGGAAGACGTTGCTGGCCCAGTTGACCAGGTAAGCGTCATCGTGGCGCCCGTGAGCGATGAGCCGGATGTACTCCGGCACGGGGGTGTGGGCCGGGCAGGCCCATTGGCAATCGACGACCTTGTGGAAGTAGGCCGGGTTGCCCACGTCGGTGGCTCGCACGGTGGCTGTCTCCTAGCAGGGCGCAGGCCCCACGCAGCCACGTGCGCAGGCCGGACCGTTGTCTTGTTGGCCGGCAGTCTATGCGCGCCGGGGGCGCCTGTCGCGCCCGTCGGCTTGTCCTGGCTCAAGAAGCCTGCGTCAGAGTGCCGGTCAGTCGCCGAAGCCCAGGCGCCGGTCGCGCTCGCAGGCCGGGTCGGGGCCGTAGCTGGTGTCCTCCACCACGCCTTGCGGTGTGACGCCGACGTGGAAGACCAGGCACTGGAAGTTCTCGAAGCGGTAGGTCCACACCGTCTGATCGCGGTAGCGCACGGCCCACACGCGGGCCGGCGGTCCCAGGCGTTCGCGCAATTGCGCTGTCGTCAGGCCGCGTTCGATGCGGGCGAAGTTGGCTTCGGTCAGGGCCTCTTCCCAGCGCACGAAACGGCCGGCGGCGTCCAGGTCCACCAGCCAGGTGTGCTTGCCGAAGGGCCCGCTGGCGTACTGCAGGCGGCGGCCCCCGCCGGGCAGCGGGAACTCGGCCGTCGGCGGGCCGAGCCGGGCGACCACGGCCGCCGCGTCGTCGCCGGCCTGCAGCGACTGCGGCAGCCCGGCGCAGCCCGCCAGCAGGGCGGCCAGCAGCAGCGGGGCAGACATCGGCTTCATGACCGTCATCTTGCGCGCTTCGCCGGCCCCTGTCGCGACCCGGTCTATTCGTGGCGCAGGGCCTCGATCGGGTCCAGGCGGGCGGCGCGCCGTGCCGGGAAGTAGCCGAAGACCACGCCGATCAATGCCGCGAAGGCGAAGCTCAGGCCGTTGATGCCCGGGTCGAACTCGATCTGCAGCGACATCAACGCCGCCAGTCCCCAGGAGGCGCCGGCGGCCAGCGCGATGCCGATGAGCCCGCCGATCGCCGCCAGCACCACGGCTTCGATGAGGAACTGCAGCAGCACCTCGTGCTCCAGCGCGCCGATGGCCAGCCGCACGCCGATCTCGCGCGTGCGCTCGGTGACACTGACCAGCATGATGTTCATGATGCCGATGCCGCCCACCATCAGGCTGACGGCGGCCACGGCGCCCAGCAGCGCCGTCATCACGCGCGTGGTGCCGGACAACGTCTCGGCGATCTGCTTGGTGTCCAGCACGTTGAAGTTGTTTTCGTCGGCGTCGCTGAGCTTGCGGCGCTCGCGCAGCAGGGTTTCGATGCGGCGCGACACCACCGCCGTGTCGGCGTCGTCGGCCACCGAGACCAGCAGCGTGCCCACCGAGGTATTGCCGGTGAGTCGGCGCTGCACCGTGTGCAGGGGCAGGACCACGGTGTCGTCCTGGTCCTGGCCCATCGCCGCCTGGCCCTTGGCGGCCAGCAGGCCCACCACCTGGCAGCTGAACTGCGCCACGCGCAGTTGCGCGCCCAGCGGGTCCTGGCTGGCGAAGAGTTCGCGGCGCACGGTGGCGCCGATGACGCACACGCTCGCACCGGCGAGTGTCTCGGCCTCGGTGAAGGCGCGGCCCGAGGCCAGCGTCCAGTTGTTGGTGCTGAAGTAGGCCGGCGCGGTGCCGGTGGCGATGGTCGACCAGTTGCGGCCGTTGTAGACCACGGTGGCGCTGCGGCTCACCGCCGGCGCCACGGCCCGCACGCCGCCCACCTGCGCGGCGATGGCATCGGCATCGGCCTCCTTGAAGGGCGGCGCGCCGCTGCCCAGCGACGGTGGGCCCATCATGCGCTGGCCGGGCCGCACCATCAGCAGGTTGCTGCCCAGGCTGGAGATCTGGTCGGACACCGCGCGCGTGGCGCCCTTGCCCAGCGTGACCATGGTGATCACCGCCGCCACGCCGATGACGATGCCCAGCATGGTGAGGAAGCTGCGCAGCAGGTTGCGGCGGATCTCGCGCAGCGACAGCAGCAGGGTGTTCCACCACATGTCAGTGCACTTCCTCGGCCATGGGCGCGTTCGCCTGGTCGCTCTCCACGCGCCCGTCGACGAAGCGCACCACGCGCCGCGCGAAGGCGGCCATGTCGGGTTCGTGCGTCACCATCACGATGGTGATGCCGTGCTCGCGGTTCAGCTGCACCAGCAGGTCCATGATCTCGCGGCTGCGCTGGCTGTCCAGGTTGCCGGTGGGC
>CAZBUU010000323.1:0-4953 GCA_964495125.1 uncultured Rubrivivax sp. | reverse complement strand
GCCGCGCCATCGACTCGCTGCTGAACTACGAGACGGTGAAGTACTTCAACAACGAGGACTTCGAATCCAGGCGCTACGACGAGAACCTGGAGCGCCTGCGCAAAGCCAGCCTGAAGAGCCAGACGACGCTGAGCGTGCTCAACACCGGGCAGCAGACCATCATCGCCGTCGCGCTGGTGGCCATGCTGTGGCGCGCCACGCTGGGCGTGGCCGAAGGGCGCCTGACGCTGGGTGACCTGGTGATGGTCAATGCCTTCATGATCCAGCTCTACATCCCGCTGAACTTCCTGGGCGTCATGTACCGCGAGATCAAGCAGTCGCTGACCGACCTGGACAAGATGTTCGGCCTGCTGGACCGCAACCGCGAGGTGGACGACCAGCCCGGCGCGCAGGCGCTCGTCGTCACCCAGGGCCACGTGCGCTTCGACGAGGTGCACTTCGCCTACAGCCCCGACCGGCCCATCCTGCACGGCGTGAGTTTCGAGATCCCGCCGGGCAAGACGGTGGCCGTGGTCGGCCCCTCGGGCGCAGGCAAGAGCACGCTGGCGCGGCTGCTCTACCGCTTCTACGACATCCAGGGCGGGGCCCTCAGCATCGACGGCCAGGAACTGCGCTCGGTCACGCAGACCAGCCTGCGCGCGGCCATCGGCATCGTGCCGCAGGACACCGTGCTCTTCAACGACACCGTGGCCTACAACATCGCCTACGGTCGCCCCGGGGCCACGCAGGAAGAAGTGGAGGCGGCGGCACGTTCGGCCCACATCCACGATTTCATCGCCGCGCAGCCGCTGGGCTACGGCACGATGGTGGGCGAGCGCGGGCTGAAGCTGTCGGGTGGAGAGAAGCAGCGCGTGGCCATCGCGCGCACGCTGCTGAAGAACCCGCCGGTGCTGATCTTCGACGAGGCCACTTCGGCGCTGGACTCCGCCAACGAGCGCGCCATCCAGGCCGAACTGAAGAGCGTGTCGCAGGGCAAGACGACGCTGGTCATCGCGCACCGGCTGTCCACGGTGGTGGACGCGCACGAGATCGTGGTGCTGGAAGCCGGCCACGTGGTGGAGCGCGGGCCGCATGCCGAACTGCTGGCGCGTGGCGGCGCCTATGCGCGCATGTGGCGCTTGCAGCAGGCGGGCGACGACCCCGGCGCGTGAGGCGCGTCACGGCCGGGCAGCGGCCGAAGTAACAAGGCGTCAGGCGGTGTCAAGGGACGGCGGGCGAGAGCCGAAGTCGCCGGGACCCCACTGCCGCCGGAGACGCCCGCCCATGTCCGCCCACCGCAACTTCGCCCTCACGGCCTTGCTGGCCGCCCTGGCCGCCTGCAGCGGCGGCAACGACGAGGCGGCGGCCCCGCCGGCTGCGGCCCCTGCGGTCCCGGCGGCCACCGGCCTGGCCGGCAAGGTGGCCGTGGGCGTGGTGCTGCAACAGGCGCGGCTGCGCATCGTCGACGCCGACGGCAACGAGATCGCGCGCGACGTGCCGGTGGCCGCCGACGGCAGCTACAGCGTGCCCACGGTCAGCGGGCGCGCGCCCTTCCGCATCGAGGCCTGCGGCTATGCCGGTGGCGACTACGTGTGCCTGCACTCGGTGGCCACGGCACTCGGCACGGCGAACGTCACGCCGCTCACCGAGGCGGCAGCGCTGCTGGCCGGCGGCGCCGCGCCCGGCACGCTGATGGAAGGCAGCGCCGCGGCACTGACGGCCACGGCCCTGTCCGAAGCCCAGGCCCAGCTGCGCAGCGGCCTGGCCGGGGCGATGGCCGGCAACGTGCCGGCCGGCTTCGACTTCGTCACGGGCGCGCTGGACGCGGGTTCGCGCACGGGCTACGACCGCCTGCTCGACACCGTGGGCGTGGCCACCGGCGTGGACGGCGGCACGTTCGTGCAGATCACGCCGCGCATGGGCAGCGGCAACCTCTTCCTTCAGCCCGGCAGCAGCAGCGGCAGCGTCACCATCGACAGCAGCGCGGCCGCCCTGTCGCTGGACGGCCTGGACGCGCTCTTCGTGCGCATGACCAGCGCGGTGGTCAGCGCCACGGCGTGCGGCGCCAGCGGCGAAGGCGGCCTGGCCGCCACGCTGGCCAGCAATGCCCGCCTCGGCTTCGGTGGCCGTGGCCTCGCCGGGCCGGCCGAAGTGGCCGGCGCCCTGTGCGCGATGTTCGCCGAGCAGGGCCTGTGGGGCGCTCGCTTCGTCAGCCCCACGCTGGGCCGTTGCGAGACCGATCAGACGCCGGCACGCTGCGGCGTGGCCTTCGCCATCGAGACGCCCGACGGCGCGCGCATGACCGTCAGCAACGGCATGGGCGTGCTGCGCCAGGCCGCCGGCTGGCAGTTCCTGGGCGACCTGCACCCCTTGCAGATCGAAGCCTCGTCGCGCGCGCAGCGCACGCGCCGCGTCGACGGTGATGCACCCGTGGACCGCTACGAGCGTGCCATCGCGCTGGACATCCAGGCCGCGTCCGGCCTGGCCTGCGCTCGCGTGTCGCAGCGCGATGCCGCCGGTGCCGAGGTCACGGTGGCCTACTTCAAGCCCTTCGGCGGCGATGCCGAGCGGCTCTCGGCCTGGCGCAACGGCAACGGCGAACGCTCGCTGGACCCCGCCAGCGGCCAGCTGCGCGGCAGCGACGACACCTGGCTGATGCTGCCGGCCGGCAGCGAAGGCGACACCGTGGTTCGGAACTTCTTCCGCGGCGGCCGCCTGCTGAAGATCAGCACCTTCGCCGATGCCGCGTGCAGCACGCCCTGGACGGTCGATGGCCGCAGCGAGTTCGTCGTCGAGATCGACGGCGTGCCGCCGGTGTGGTCGGCCATGGCCTCGCTGCCCTGGCCTGAGCTCACGGCCGCCTCGGCCTCGGCCTTGTCGACGCTCGCCCTGGCCCCCGGCGCAGGGGGCGAACTGCCGGTGGCCTGGACCTTCGCGCACGGCCGCGCCGGCATCGGCGAGATGAGCCTGTGCACCCTGGAAGGCGCCTGCGGCGACGGCGAGGCCGGCCGCATCGGCCAGCGCAACGTCTCGCCCGCGCTCGCGGCGGCCACGCTGACGCTGCGCAACGGCGAGGCGGCGCTGGGTGCCTGGCGCATGCTGTCGCTGCACGGTGGCGGGCCCGACCGGCTGCGCCTGCAGGCCAACTTCACGTCGTGCATCGGCACCGAGGCTGGACGGGACTGCTGAAGCGGCCCCGGGGAAGGCCCGGGAACCGGGGCGCGTCGCGCTCGATACACTGCCCCGGTGGATACCAAGTGGCTCGAGGACTTCGTGAGCCTCGCGGAGACGCGAAGCTTCTCGCGCTCGGCGCAGCTGCGGCACGTCACCCAGCCGGCCTTCAGCCGGCGCATCCAGGCGCTGGAGGCCTGGGCCGGCGTCGACCTCGTCGACCGTTCGTCCTACCCCACGCGGCTCACCGCCGCCGGCGAGACCTTCCTCGCCCAGGCGCTGGAGATCCTGGACGCGCTGCAGGCCACGCGCAATCTCATGGGCAGCCACCAGTCGGCGGGGCAGGACATGGTGGAGTTCGCCGTGCCGCACACGCTGGCCTTCACCTTCTTCCCGCACTGGCTGATGGACGTGAAGACGCGGCTGCGCGCGGGCCCCGGTGAGTTGAAGACGCGCCTGACCGCTTCCAACGTTCACGACGCCGTGCTGCGCCTCACCGAGGGCGGCTGCGACCTGCTCATCGCCTACCACCACCCCTCGCAGCCGCTGCAGCTGTCGGCCGATCGCTACGAAAGCCTCAGCCTGGGCCACGAAAGCCTGGCGCCCTATGCCAAGGCCGGGGACGACGGCCAGCCGCTCTTCCGCCTGCCAGGCCGGCCCCGCGACCCGGTGCCTTTCCTCAGCTATGCGTCAGGGGCCTACATGGCACGCCTGGTGGAGCTGATCCTCAAGCAGGCGCGCGAGCCCCTGCACCTGGAAGCCATCTACGAGACCGACATGGCCGAAGGCCTGAAGGCCATGGCGCTGGAAGGCCATGGCGTGGCCTTTCTGCCCTTCAGCAGCGTGCACAACGAACTGCGCGCCGGCCGCCTGGCCGCCGTGGCCCAGCCGGTGCCGCTCGAGCTGACGATGGAGGTGCGCATCTTCCGCGAGCGCGCGGCCCCTGCGCGCCATGTCAAGCCGGGCGTCGAGGCGCTGTGGGAGTTCATCGGGGCCCAGGGTGAACCCTGAGCCGGAATGCAGCGCCGGCATGGGTCCCGCCTGATTCGGCATTGGCCGCGACCGCCCCGCCTTCGCTACATTGCGCGCCCATGCCCCGACCCTGGCCCGGGGCTTGCATTCAACCCGCGCAGGCCGGCGCGGGCTTCCACCCGGTCGGCGCTGCCGCCGGGTTCCTAGAATCCCCGGCTTTCGTGCCCTGCAGGAGAACCCCGTGAAGAAGATGACGATGCTGTTCAGCGCGCTGGCGCTGGCCACCGGTGCCGCGCAAGCCGCGGACACCCTCACCAAGATCAAGGAGACCGCCAGCGCCACCATGGGCGTGCGCGAGAGCTCCGGAGCCCTGAGCTACACGTTGGGCGACGGCAAGTACGCCGGCTTCCACGTCGAGGTCTGCCAGCGCGTGCTGGCCGACGTGCAGAAGAAGCTGGGCCTGGCCAAGCTGGACATCAAGTACCAGGCCGTGACCTCGCAGAACCGCATCCCGCTGGTGCAGAACGGCACCGTGGACATCGAGTGCGGCAGCACCACCAACACGGCCGGCCGCCAGAAGGACGTGGCTTTCGCCTTCACCACCTACGTCGAGGAAGTGCGCATCGCCGTGAAGGCGAACTCGGGCATCACCAGCATCGCCCAGCTCGCCGGCAAGAACGTGGCCACCACCACCGGCACCACCAGCGTCCAGCTGCTGCGCAAGCACGAGCGGGCCAACGGCATCGACTTCAAGGAAGTCTTCGGCAAGGACCACGCCGACAGCTTCCTGCTGCTGGAAACCGGCCGCGCCGACGCCTTCGTGATGGACGG
>CAZBUU010000322.1:0-4971 GCA_964495125.1 uncultured Rubrivivax sp. | reverse complement strand
CAACCCCCGCGAACTGCTGGCCCGCATCCACGCCGTGCTGCGCCGCCGCCCCGCACCGGAAGCGCCTGGTGCGCCCAGCAAGGAAGCGCAGGTCGTCAGCTTCGGGCCCTTCGAGTTCGACCTCTCGCTGCGCCGCCTGTCCAAGAATGGCGAACAGATCGCGCTGACCACGGGCGAATTCAGCATGCTCAAGGCCCTGGTGCGCCACCCGCGCCAGCCGCTCTCACGCGACAAACTGGCGCAGCTGGCGCGCGGCCGCGAGTTCGAACCCTTCGACCGCAGCCTGGACGTGCAGATCTCGCGCCTGCGCAAGATGCTGGAACCCGACCCGGCGCAGCCGCGCTACATCCAGACCGTATGGGGTGTGGGCTACGTCTTCGTGCCCGACGGCGCGAACTGAACCGGTGTCCCCCAAAGCCGCCGCCGCATCCAGCGGCCGCGCAAGGCCCCGGGCCAAGCCCAAGCGCCGCCGTTCCTTCCTGAAAAACGGCCTGGGCTTCAGCCTCTTCTGGCGCACCTTCTTCCTGCTGGCTCTGCTGCTGGCCGGCGGCGTGGTGGCCTGGACGCAGACGCTTCGTGCGCTGGAGTTCGAGCCGCGCGCCGTGCTGTCGGCCCAGCAGACGGCGGGCCTGGTGAACCTGGCGCGTGCAGCGCTGAAGACGGCCGACGGCATCAACCGCGTGGCCCTGCTCAAGGGACTGACGGTGCAGGAAGGCACACGCGTGACGCCGCGCGAAAGCACCGACCGCTGGGAAAGCTTCGAGGTCGACCGCTTCACACGCCGCGTCGGCCAGGAACTGCGCAGCGCGCTGGGCCCGGACGCCGTGGTGGCGCGCAGCGTCAACGGCCAGGGCGGCCTGTGGGTGGGCTTCTCCATCGACCGCGACACCTACTGGCTGCGCACCGAGGTGGACCACAACGCCAGCATCAACCGCGAGACCTGGCTCACGTGGACGGGCATCGCGCTGCTGGCCACGCTGGTGGGCTCGGTGGCCATCGCGCGGCTCATCAACAAGCCGCTGAAGCAGCTGTCCTTCGCGGCCAGCCGCATCCGCGAAGGCGAGTACGACTCGCGCCTGGACGAGAACACGCTGACCAGCGAGATCCGCGAGGTCAACATGGGCTTCAACCGCATGGCGCGCGAGCTGGCGCGCGTGGAGGAAGACCGCGCCGTGATGCTGGCCGGCATCAGCCACGACCTGCGCACGCCGCTGGCACGGCTGCGGCTGGAAACCGAGATGAGCGTGGAGGACGACGAGGCCAAGCACAACATGGCGCTCGACATCGACCAGCTCGACGCGATCATCGACAAGTTCATGGACTACGCCCGCCCCGGGGACACGCTGCTGAAGCCGGTGGCCGTGGGTCCGCTGGTGGAGCGCCAGGCGGCCCTCTTCCGCGACCCGACGCAGATCAGGATCAGCACCCGCATCGACCCCGAGCTCCTGGTGATGGCCGACGAGACCGAACTCGGCCGCGTGTTCCTGAACCTGTTCGAGAACGCGCGACGCTATGGCCGCGGCACCTACACGGGCCTGGCCGAGGTGCAGGTGACATTCCAGAAGACCGGGCCCTGGGCCATCATCAGCGTGCGCGACAACGGGCCCGGCGTGGCGCCCGAAAAGCTGCCGCAGCTCACCACGCCCTTCTTCCGCGGCGACGCGGCGCGCACCGCCGCCACGGGCGCCGGCCTGGGGCTGGCCATCGTCGACAAGGCGATGAACCGCATGGGCGGCAGCCTGGAACTGGCCAACGCGCCCGAAGGCGGGCTGGTGGCGCACCTGCGCCTGCGGCGTTCAGCCTGAGCGGGCCAGGAGGCAGACCGCACGCGCCTCGATGGCGCGGCCCTCGCCCACCGGGCCTATCCTCTCGGCCGTCTTGGCCTTCACGTTGACGCAGTCCGCTGCCAGGCCCAGGGCGGCAGCGATGCGTTCGCGCATGGCCGGGATGTGCGGAGCCATCTTCGGGGCCTGAGCGACGATGGTGCTGTCCACGTTCAAGATGGCCCAGCCGGCCGCCACCACGCGGCGCGCGGCTTCCTGCAGCAGCACCACGGAATCGGCGCCCTTGAACTGCGCGTCGGTGTCGGGAAAGTGGCGGCCGATGTCGCCCAGGCCGGCCGCGCCGAAGAGCGCATCGGTGATGGCGTGCAGCAGCGCGTCGGCATCGGAATGGCCCAGCAGGCCGTGGGTGTGCGGAATGGTCACGCCGCCCAGCACCAGCGGGCGGCCGGCGACGAGCTGGTGCGTGTCCCAGCCTTCACCGATGCGGAGGGCAGTCAGGTTCATCGTGTTTCCAGCAGGCGTCGCGCCAGCGCGAAATCGGGAGGCCAGGTGAGCTTCAGGTTCTCGATCTCGCCCGGCACCAGCAGCGGCGAGTGCCCCAGCGATTCGATGGCGCTGGCCTCGTCGGTGACCTGACCCGCGGCCGCCGCCAGCGCCAGCTGCAGCATGCCCAGCCGGAACATCTGAGGGGTCTGCGCCAGCCACTTGTCGCGACGGTCCAGCGTCTGCGCCACGCGCTGGCCTTCGGCCTGCTTCAGCGTGTCGGCCAGCGGCAGTGCCAGCAAGCCACCCACTTCGTCGGGCAGGCAGGCGTCGATGAGCTTGTCGATCAGTTCCGGCCGTACCAGGCAGCGTGCGGCGTCATGCACCAGCACCCAGTCACCGTCGCTGGCGCCATGCAGCCGCAGGGCGCGCAGGCCGGCCGCCACGCTGTCGGCACGCGTGGCGCCGCCGCTGCGCACCACCCAGCCGGTGAAACCCTCGACATGCTTCTCGAAGATCTGGTCGTCCGGTGCCAGCACCACCGCCGTGCGACGGATCCGTTTGACGGCGGCCAGCGCCTGCAGCGTGTGGGCGACGACACTTTGCCCCAGCAGCGGCGCGTACTGCTTGGGCCCCCCGGCGCCTGCACGTTGGCCCACCCCCGCACAGGGAACGACGGCGTAGCAGCGGGGCGAGGACATGCCGTGGATTCTAGAATCCACCTTCGTGTCCGCCCCGCCGTGCCCACGCCGGGGCGGCGTGCTTTGCAGCCTTTGCATCCACACTCCGACGGATCGGATGGACCTCCCCCACATCGCGCCCGGCAAGCGCTTCGCGCTGCCGCGCCCCATCGGCTCGTCCGACGCGCTGCTGCTCGCCCGCCTCGGGCGCCACCACGCGGCGGAAAAACGCCTGCTGGCGGTGTTCACCGCCGAGCCTGCCGACAGCCAGCGCCTGGCCGACGAGATTCCCTTCTTCGACCCGTCGTTGCGCGTGGCGGTCTTCCCCGACTGGGAGACCCTGCCCTACGACACCTTCAGCCCGCACCAGGACCTGATCTCCGAGCGCCTGGCCACGCTGTGGCGCATCCACAGCGGCGAGCTCGACGTGCTCTTGCTGCCCGCCACCACGGCGCTCACGCGCATCTCGCCGCCGTCCTTCCTGGCCGGCACCACCTTCAATTTCAAGCAGAAGTCGAGGTTGGATGAAGCGAAGCTGAAGTCGCAGCTCACGCTGGCGGGCTACCAGCACGTGAGCCAGGTGGTGAGCCCGGGCGAGTACGCCGTGCGCGGCGGCCTGATCGATCTCTTCCCCATGGGCAGCCTGGTGCCCTACCGGGTGGACCTCTTCGGCGACGAGGTGGATTCCATCCGCACCTTCGACCCCGATTCGCAGCGCAGCCTCTACCCGGTACCCGAGGTGCGCCTGCTGCCCGGCCGCGAGTTCCCGATGGACGAGGCGGCGCGCAAGGGCTTCCGCGCGCGCTGGCGGGAGAAGATCGAAGGCGACCCGACGAAGAGCCGCGTCTACAAGGACATCGACCAGGGCATCGCCGCGGGCGGCATCGAGTACTACCTGCCGCTCTTCTTCGACACGCCCGGCACCCTCTTCGACTACGTGGGCGGGGCCGCCGCGCTGGTGCTGCACGGCAGGGTGGACGAGGCGCTGGAGCGCTGGTGGACCGATACGCGTGAGCGCCACCGCTTCCTGCAGCATGACCCCGAGCGCCCCATCCTGCCGCCAGCCACGCTGTTCATGCCGGCCGAGGAGTTCTTCGCCAAGACGCAGCCGCATGCCACGCTGTCGCTGCGCGGCAGCGAGCCCGTGCCCTGGGCGCGGCCGCTGCCGGACCTCTCGGTGGACCGTGGGGCGCCCGAGCCGCTGGGTCGGCTGGAACGCCACCTCAAGGCCACGCCGTCGCGCGTGCTGCTGGTGGCCGAAAGCGACGGCCGCCGCGAGAGCCTGCTGGACTTGTTGCGTGATCACGGCCTGCCGGTGCCGGCCGTGGCTTCGCTGCAGGAGTTCGTCGACGGCGACGAGAAGATCGCCATCGCCACCACGCCGCTGGCCGAAGGCTTCCACTGGCACGAGCCCGAGGCGAAGGTCGAGCTGCAGTTCGTCACCGAGACCGAACTCTTCGCCACCACGCCGCAAGCGCGCAAGCGGCGCAAGCAGGAGCAGGTGTCCAGCGTCGACGCGCTGATCAAGGACCTCTCCGAGCTCAAGGTGGGCGACCCCGTGGTGCACCTGAACCACGGCATCGGCCGCTACCAGGGGCTCAAGAACATCGACCTGGGCGAAGGCACGAGCGAGTTCCTGCACCTGGAGTACGCCGACAAGGCCACGCTGTACGTGCCGGTGAGCCAGCTGCACCTGATCAGCCGCTACACCGGCGTCAGCGCCGAAGAGGCCCCGCTGCACAAGCTGGGCAGCCCGCAGTGGGAGAAAGCGCGCCGCAAAGCTGCCGAGCAGGTGCGCGACACGGCCGCCGAACTGCTGAATCTGTATGCCCGCCGCGCCGCGCGCGAGGGCTTCAGCCACCGCTTCAGCCCGCAGGACTACGAGGCCTTCGCCACCAGTTTCGGCTTCGAGGAAACGGCCGACCAGCGCGCTGCCATCCACGCGGTGATCCAGGACATGGTCAGCCCCAAGCCCATGGACCGCCTGGTGTGCGGCGACGTCGGCTTCGGCAAGACCGAGGTGG
>CAZBUU010000321.1:0-4984 GCA_964495125.1 uncultured Rubrivivax sp. | reverse complement strand
GCGCCATCACCTCTTCCAGCGTCACGTCCGGGTGGTAGCGCACGCCGCCCTTGCCCGGGCCGCGGCTCAGGTTGTGCTGCACGCGGTAACCCTCGAAGTGCGTGACCTCGCCGTTGTCCAGCTCGATGGGAATGTCGACGATCAGCGCGCGCTTGGGGCGGCGCAGCGTGTCGGCCCAGCGCGCCAGGTGGCCCAGGTAGGGCACGACGCGGTCCACCTGCATCAGGTAGGTGCCCCAGGGGCTGTCGGGCGTGGGGTGGACGAAGGAAAGCGGTGCGGTCATCGGTGTCTCCGTTGTGGGTTCGCGAACTGCGCGGCGGGCTGGCGGGCCTCGTGGGCCGGCCGCACGCCGCGGCATGGGTGCGCAATGTAGGCGCGAGCGCACCGGTTTTGTCGGCCCGACCCATGCCAGCTTTGCATGCGGGCTGCGCCTGGCATTCATCGCCCCCCTGGCTAAACTGCCGCGCATGACAGCAAGACCTGTGGCCTTCATCGGCGGCGGCAACATGGCCGGCGCCCTCATCGGCGGGCTGGTGCGGGCCGGGCGGCCGGCGCCGCAGATCCTCGTCGTCGAACCCTTCGAGGCCCAGCGCGAAAAGCTGGCGCAGGCCTTCGGCGTGCAGGCGCAGCCGGCCGCCGACGCGCGGCTGGGCGCGGCCGCGACGGTGGTGTGGGCGGTGAAGCCGCAGCTCTTCGCCGAGGCCGCGGCGCCGTGTGCGCCCTTCATCGGCGCCGCGCTGCAGGTCAGCGTGATGGCCGGCGTGCGCTGCGCCGCCATCGAGAACGCCAGCGGCAGCGGCCGCATCGTGCGCAGCATGCCCAACACGCCGGCGCTCATCGGCCGCGGCATCGCCGGGCTCTACGCCAGCGCCAGCGTCGGCGAGGCCGAACGTGCCGAGGTCGCCGCGCTGTTCGCGCCCACCGGCGCCACGCTGTGGGTGGCAAGAGAGGAATTGCTGGACGCCGTGACGGCGCTCTCCGGTTCCGGCCCGGCCTACGTCTTCTACGTGCTGGAAGCCATGATGCAGGCCGGCACCGACCTCGGCCTCGCGCCCGACGACGCCCGGCGCCTGGCCATCGCCACCTTCGACGGCGCCGCCGCGCTGGCCGCGGCTTCGCCCGAGACACCACAGACGCTGCGCGCGCAGGTCACCAGCAAGGGCGGCACCACGCACGCGGCCATCACCACGCTGGACGAAGCGCAGGTGCAGGCGGCTTTCGTGCGGGCATTGGGCGCCGCGGCCGCGCGTGCCAGGGAACTGGGTGACGCGCTGGGCGGCTGAAGGCGCGCTTCCGCAAGACTGCTGAAGCCGCTTGCGGCGCGTACACCGCCCTGCGGATTCGTGTGCTGGCCGGGCTTCCTAGGATGGCTTCACCGGGCTCGACACCGCATGGCGCGGTGTTCGAGAAGGCCCGGGGCCCACTCCGGAGGAACCCATCATGCACGCCCACATCCGCCATCTCCTTGCCACGCCGCGCGCCCTGCTGATCGGGGCTGTCGCCGCCGCCTCGCTGGCGGCCTGCGGCGGCGGCGACGGCACCGACCTCGTCGACACGCCGACCTACGTCACCTGGATCAACAACGCCAACGACACCGTCATCCTCGACTGGAACAACGACCGCTTCGCCGTGCGCCGCAGCGACCGCGCGGTGATCTCGATGCAGGACAACAAGGTGCTCACCGGCCTCAGCGTCAACACCAACGCCGACCTCGTCGACAAGGGCGTCACCGTCGGCGGGGTCTTCGAAGGCACCTCGACCACGGGCTCCAAGATTGCCATCTTCAAGTGCAACAACGGCCGCAGCCTGAACATCATCGAGACCTCGTCGACCTACAGCTACAGCTGCGTGTGAGGTCGACCCCCGGGGCCCGGGCGGTGCCCGGGTTCGCCGGCGACCTAGCGCAGAGCCAGGTCGGCGGCCACGCCGCAGAACACGGCGAAGCCCAGCCAGTGGTTCTGCCTGAAGGCGTGGAAGCAGCCCTCGCGCGAACGGGCGCGGATCAGCGTGTAGTGCCACGCCGCCTGCATCGCCGCCGCGGCGATGCCCAGCAGGAACAGCGGCCCCAGCCCCAGTGCGCGGCCCAGCAGCGCCCAGCTGACGAGGTAGACGGCGTAGAAGGTCATCACCGCCGGCACGTCCAGCCGCCCCAGCGTGATGGCCGAGGTCTTCATGCCGATGCGCAGGTCGTCGTCGCGGTCGACCATGGCGTACTCGGTGTCGTAGGCCAGCACCCAGAACAGGTTGCCCAGCAGCAGCCACCAGGCCTGCGGCGGCACGGCCGCAGCGACGGCCGACAGCCCCCAATCCGCGCCACCCTGCGCCGCGGCGAAGGCCATGGGGATGCCGAAGCTGAAGGCCACGCCCAGCACGGCCTGGGGCATGGCCACCCAGCGCTTGGCGTAGGGGTAGGCCAGCGTCACGGCCAGCGCGGGGAAGGACAGCATCACCGTTGCCGCGTTGGTGGTCAGCACGAGCAGGAAGGCGGCGAAGGCCAGCACGGCGCCCACGGCCAGCGCCTCGGGCACCGAGACCGCGCCGCTGGTCACCGGCCGGTGCGCGGTGCGCTTGACGTGGCGGTCGAAGTCGCGGTCGGCCACGTCGTTGGCGCAGCAGCCGGCGCTGCGCATCAGCACCGTGCCGGCGGTGAACACGATGAGCAGGTGCCAGCCGGGGAAGCCGTCGGCGGCGATCCACAGCGCCGACAGCGTGGGCCACAGCAGCAACAGCCAGCCCGCGGGGCGGTCCCAGCGGATGAGGTTCAGGTACAGCGCCAGGCGCGAAGGTGCGGGGGCAGAGGCCGAGGCGTTCACGCGGCCATTATCAGCAGCCGTCCTGACGCCAGAATCCGGGCATGCCGGCCGCCCCCCACCCCCACCTGGACATCCACCCCGACGTGGCCGCCGCGCTGGCGGCCGGCCGCGCGGTGGTGGCGCTGGAAAGCACCATCATCAGCCACGGCATGCCCTGGCCGCAGAACGTGGAGACCGCGCGCGCCGTCGAGGCCAAGGTGCGCGCCCACGGCGCCGTGCCGGCCACCATCGCCGTGCTGGGCGGGCGGCTGAAGGCGGGCCTGTCGGCCGAGGAGATCGAGACCCTGGGCCGTGCCGGCCCGGCCGTCGCCAAGGCCAGCCGGCGCGACCTGCCGGTGCTGGTGGCCCAGGGGGCCCATGGCGCCACGACGGTGGCCGCCACCATGATCGTGGCCGCGCTGGCCGGGATCCGCGTCTTCGCCACCGGCGGCATCGGCGGCGTGCACCGCGGCGCGCCCACCAGCTTCGACATCTCGGCCGACCTGCAGGAGCTGGCGCACTCGCCCGTGGCCGTGGTGTGCGCCGGCATCAAGAGCATCCTGGACCTGGCGCTGACGCGCGAATACCTCGAAACGCACGGCGTGCCGCTCATCGGCTTCGGCACCGACCAGCTGCCTGCGTTCTACAGCCGCGACAGCGGCCACGGTGTGGACGTGCGCCTGGACTCGCCGGCCGAGGTGGCTGCCGTCATGCGCGCGCAGTGGGCGCTGGGCTACCCGGGCGGCTTGGTCATCGCCAACCCGGTGCCGGAAGAACACGCGATGCCACGCGAACGCATCGATGCCGCCATCGCGCAGGCGCTGGCCGAAGCTGCTGCGCAGGGCATCGTCGGCAAGGCCAGCACGCCCTTCCTGCTGGCCCGTGTGGCCGAACTGACGGGCGGCCAGAGCCTGGCGGCCAACATCCAGCTGGTGCTGAACAATGCAAGGCTGGCGGCGCAGGTGGCGGTGGCTTTCGCCGTCCGCTGAAGGCCGCCGGCACGAGACCCGGGGGACCGCATGGCCACACGCTTCGCCCTGATGCCGGCCGCTGTCGCGGCGGTGCTGCTCGCCGGCCCGGCCGGTGCCGAGACGCTCGACTTCGACGCTTTCACGCACGCCGGCAACAGCATCACCTTCGGCGACTTTTCGCTCGGCGGCTGGCGCTTCAGCAACGACTGCGAAGCGCCCGGCGCCTGCTTCGGCGTGTGGGGCGCGAACTCGCCCTTCCAGGCCGACCCCGGCGGGGCGGCCGTGTACACCGCGCAGCAGTTTTCGCCGGCGCTGCAGCCCACGGTCACGACGCTGCGGCGTGACGACGGTGGCGGCTTCGATTTCCTCGGCATCGACCTCGGCGGCGCCTTCGGTGGTGCCACCGACTTCCTCGTGCGCTTCACCTTCACCACGCTGGCCGGCGAGGTGAGCACGGCCACGGTGAGGCCCGTCACCTTTGCATCGGACCTGCAGACCTTCAGCTTCGAGCGCCACGGCTTGGCCAGCGTGTCCTGGCAGAACACCGGCAGCGACGAGTTGCTGAACCAGTTCGACAACGTGCGGGTGAGTGCGGTGCCCGAGCCCGCCGCAGGGGCGCTGCTCGTCGGCGGGCTGGTGCTGCTGGCGCGGCGACGTCGCGCGCGCTTCAGCCTTCCAGCTGCTTCTGGAACACCAGCCCCGCGTGCTCGCGCAGCGCGTGGAACTTGATCTTCGGCCAGTTCTCCTGCATCGCGCGCAGCTCGCCGGCGTATTCCAGCAGCACGGTGGGCGCGTCCACGGCGTCCAGCGCCACGCGGTGGCTGTTGCCGTCGATGAAGCGCTGCAGTTCCTTCTCGCCGCCGTCGGCGGCATCACAGGTGACCCAGCGCGCCACGTTGTAGCGCGCCGGCATGATGCGGGCCTTGCAGCTGTACTCGTGCTCCAGGCGGTGCGCCACCACCTCGAACTGCAGCTGACCCACCGCCCCGAGCAGCAGCACGCTGCCGGCCACCGGGCGGAAGACCTGGATCGCGCCTTCTTCGCCCAGCTGCGTGAGCCCGGCGCGCAGCTGCTTGGTCTTGAGAGGATCGGCCACCTCGACGCTGCGGAACATTTCCGGCGCGAAGAAGGGCAGGCCGGTGAACTGCAGGCTCTCGCCTTCGCTGAGCGTGTCGCCCAGCTGCAGCACGCCGTGGTTGGGGATGCCGATGATGTCGCCGG
>CAZBUU010000320.1:0-5011 GCA_964495125.1 uncultured Rubrivivax sp. | reverse complement strand
AGTAGCCCTTCTGCTCGGCGATGGTCAGCGGCAGGTAGTACAGCAGGTTCTTGCCGCCCACGGCCAGCGTGAGCTTGGGCTTTTCCAGCGCCTGGGCGCGCAGCAGGGCGGGGGCGAACACGGCCGCGGCGGTGGCGGCTTGCAGCAGGGAGCGGCGTTGCATGGCGGGCTTCTTTTCGGGTTGGGGTCTCCGCCGTCACTGTACGACAGCCTCTGCCCCTAGCATTCCGGCATGAACCCCATTCTTCTGGTCACCGGCGGCAGCCGCGGCATCGGTGCGGCCGTGGCGCGTCAGGCCGCGGCCGCAGGCTACGACGTGGCCCTGAACTACACGCGCGACGAACTCGCCGCGCAGGCCGTCGCCGAGCAGGTCCGTGCCGCGGGCCGCCGCGCCTGGGTGCTGCGCGCCGACGTGGCCGACGAAGGCCAGGTGATGGCGATGTTCGCCACGCTGGACGCCGAACTGGCACGAAGCGGCGGGCGACTGGCCGCGCTGGTGAACAACGCCGGCGTGGTGGACGTGGCGCAGCGCGTGGCCGAGATGAGCGGCGAGCGCCTGCGCCGCATGTTCGGCATCAACGTGCTGGGCAGCCTGTACTGCGCCCGCGAGGCCGTGCGCCGCATGAGCACGCAGCAGGGCGGGGCCGGTGGCGGCATCGTCAACCTGTCTTCCGCCGCGGCCCGCCTGGGCTCGCCCGGCCAGTACGTGGACTACGCCGCGGCCAAGGGCGCCATCGACGCCTTCACGCTGGGCCTGGCCCGCGAAGTGGGCGCCGAGGGCATCCGCGTGAATGCCGTGCGGCCGGGGCTCATCGAGACCGACATCCACGCCTCGGGCGGCATCCCCGACCGCGTGCGCCAGCTGCAGCACCAGGTGCCCATGCAGCGCGGCGGCACGGCCGACGAGGTGGCGGCCACGGTGATGTGGCTGCTCTCGCCGGCGGCCAGCTACGTCACCGGCTCGGTGGTGGACGTCAGCGGCGGGCGCTGAGCCGCGGCAGGGCCAGCAGCCCGGCCAGCAGCAGCGCCCAGGCGCCCGGCTCGGGCACCGCGGTGACGGTGACGCGGCTGCCGAACAGGTTCACGTCCACCACCTCGCCCATCTCGTTGGCGAAGGGCTGGCTCGCGAAGAGCGACATCGCCACGGGGGTGATGCCGGGCTGGTCGGCCACGAAGCGCAGCGTGGCGATGGGGAAGCTGCCGGCATGGCCGTTGAAGCTGGCGAAGTACATGCCGGTGAGCGTGCCCGCCGCGGCGTCCAGCAGGCCGCCATCGCGCGCGAACTCCCAGGTCGTGGCGTTCACCTGCACCGAGGTCAGGTCCAGCACGTCGGGGTCCCAGGAGAAGCTCAGGCCGCCGCCCAGCATCAGGCTGGCGAAATTCTCGCCGCCGACGCTGAGTTCGAGCGTTTCGCCGCTCTGCAGCGTGGCCGTGGCGGGGCCCAGGCGCACGTCATCGGCGGCCAGCGCGTGGCCGGCCAGCAGTGGCGCGGCCAGCGCCAGGGTGAGGGTGGCGCAGCGCGCGGCGAATCGGGGGTGGTGTTGCATGGTGTGCTCCTGTGTGAATGGGGTTCAGCGCACCCAGGCCGACGGGCCCGGGCGAGTGGCGAAGAGGCGGCGCACCAGCGCCAGGTCCAGCGCGTTGACGCTGCCGTCGCCGTTGAGGTCGGCCCGGCCGCCGGGGCTGGTGCCGAAGGCGTCGCGCACCAGGGCCAGGTCCAGCGAGTTGACGATGCCGTCGTTGTTGGCGTCGGCGTCGCAGGCGTCGCCGTAGCCGTCACCGTCGCTGTCGCGCTGGTTGGCATTGGCCACGGCCATGCAGTTGTCGCGGCTGTCGGGCACGCCGTCGCCGTCGCTGTCGGTCTCGATGTTGGAGGCCTGCACCGTGGTGCCGTCGGGCGAGCTGACGCGCACCACGAAGCGGCCTGCGAAGCTGCCCAGCTCGATGCTGGCGTTGCCGGCCGCGTCCACCAGGGCGCGCCCGACTTCCCGGCCGCTCGCGGGGTCGAAGGCGACGGCGGTCACGAACTCGGGTTCTGCGGCCTGCATGCGGTTGCAGGTCTGGCAGGGCTGCAGCGCCACGCGGATCAGCGCCTTCTGCGCGACGACGCTGATGTTCACCAGGCCGAAAGTGAGCGGCGCCGCCGTGCGCAGCTTCAGCGTCGGATCGCCCAGCAGGTTGTAGATGTTGAGCTGGTGGCGCAGGCCCTCCACGGGCACCACCGTGCCGTTGTCGCTGGGGTGCAGGTTGGGCGTGGTGCCGGCATCCACGGCGGCCAGGAAGGCGCGGCCGTGGTTCATCAGGTCGCCCAGGCGCCGTACCGGCGTGGCCGGCCCGAAGCTGGGGGCCAGGCCGGGGAACAGCGCGTCGAACAGGCCGATGGCCAGGTGGCTGTTGTCGCGGGTGCTGCTGTCGCGCGTGTCGCCGATGATGGCCAGCGCGCCGTCGGGCTTGCGCAGGAAGGCCTCGGCCCAGTACACGCCCGAAGGCGCCGGCCCGTAGCCGCCGCCGACGATGTTGCCCGGCAGGTCGACGGTCTCGTTGTCGAACATGCCGCTGGCGCAGTTGATGCTGAACACCACCGGGAAGCGGTTGCCGCTGACCGACACCTGCGGCAGGTCCACCGTCTTGAAGGCCGGGTCGCCCCAGCCGCCCCAGCTGCCGTGGTCGCGGTGGTACACCAGGGCCGTGCCGCCGTTGATGGCGTTGACGATGTCGGCCTTGCTGCCGTTCCAGGCGAAGCCCGGCCTGCGCAGGCTCTGCGGCACCGGCTTGCCGCTGCGGTAGGTGGTGGGGTCGGCGTTGGGCTCGGTGACGTAGATGCGCTGCACCGCGAAGCCCTGTGCCACGGCGTGATCGCGGATCAGCTCCGTGGTCTCGACGAACCAGCGCGTGTCCTTGGTGCCCCCGCTCTCGAAGTAGGACGAGAAGGTCAGCCGGCTGTAGAAGTCCTGGCCTTGCGGATTGTCCGGCGGCGGGTTCGTCTCGAACGCGATCACCTTGTGCAGCACGGCGTTGGCCTGCGCCAGCGTGTCCACCGGAATGCGGCCGATGCCGAACAGCGGCACCGTGGTGGGCCCGGCGCCGGCAGCGAACTGGCCGTACCAGATGTCGCTGGCGTTGCGCGCCAGGTTCCACCAGTTGGGCTCGTCGTAGTGGGTGGGGATCAGCTCGGCGTCGCCCAGCAGCAGCACCCACTTGGGCTTGACGGCGTTGTTGTTGTACTGGCCGGCCAGCCAGTTGCGGATCTGCGCCGCGGTGATGGCGCCGATAGGGTTGATCTCCTGCGTCGTCACCACGTGGGTGCTGATGCCTCGGGCCTGCTTGTGCTGCCGCAGGCCGTCAGCGGCCACTTTCAGCGCTTCCGTGGTGACGATGATGAAGCGGGGGCCGCTCAGCAGCGGCGCCAGCTGCGCGGGCGCGCACAGGCGGTTCACCTGCTGCTGGTTCACGGCATGGCGCAGCGCCGGGATGGGCTGGCGCTCGAGCACGCGGTCCACGGCGTCGAAGGCGGCGGCCGTGCGCGGTTCGGCCAGGTGGTCCAGCTGGAAGCAGCCGTTGCCGGCATGCGCCACGCTGACCAGGTAGCTGTCGTTCCAGCTCAGTTCGCTGGTGGCGGGGTTGTAGCCGTAGGGCAGGAAGCGCAGCGACTCGATGTTCGCGTCGCCCTTGTAGATGGGCAGCCGCTCCAGCGCGGCGCCGCGCGCGCCGCCGCCGCGGCCGTACAGCGCCGGGTCGTAGGTGAAGGGCGGCAAGGTACGACGGTCGCTGTTGGCGGTTTCAGACTCCTGCACCGGGTACAGGCGCGCGCTCAGCGTGTTCACGCGGCCCTCGGGGCGCACGGTGACGGTGGGGGCGGTCAGGTCCACCGGCAGCGCCAGCGGAAAGCCGGCGACCGGCATCTCGGGCTTGCCGAACTCGCCCTGCCCGCTGCGCAGCCCGGCCACCGAACCCTGCGCGAAGCGCATGAAGCGCCCGGCCGAGGTGTCCACCGGCACCAGGGTCGGCGCGGTGACGGTGATGCGCAGCGTGGTGCCGTTGGCGGTCTGCTCCACCACCTGCACGTCCACCGCGGCGGTGGCGGCGCCGGCGCTGGCTCCGATGGCCATCGCAGCGATGGCCTGCCGCAATCCGCGGCGGTTTGGTCTGAACATGGAAGCCCCCTCTTTCGTCGATGCACGCTCTCCCGTCGGCGACGGCCGGCAGGGCGTGGACGCATCGTCGGCGGGGGGCGTTGCAAGTGCGTTGCAACGCCGGGGCCGGCTGCCGGGCGCGCCGGCATGTCCGGATCAGGCGGGTGCTGCCGTATCTCCTGGCAAGCCGGCCTCGATGCCGACCCGTCGCCCCCTAACTTCCAGGAGTTGCCGCCATGACTTTCGTGACCCCCGAACAGCTGCTCGCCTCCCAGGGCACGGCCACCGGCCCCACCACCACCAGCCGCCTGCGCGGCGGCGTGCTGATGGTGCTCGGGCCCGTGCTGGCCGTCTCGATGGCCTGGGCCCTGGCCAGCCTGGGCCCGGAGCTGCTGGCCGGCAAGGCCACCGACCCGGGCACGCGTGAGCAGGACCTCACCATCTTCGCCGTGCTGGCCATCGTGGGCGCCTTCGGGGCGCTGGGCACGGTGGCGGGCTGGCAGCTGTGGCGCCACGGCCGCTTCGACCGCCGTGTGGGCCTGCCGCTGGCCGTGGTGGTGGCGGTGCTGCTGGCCGCTGTGCCGCTGCTCAAGCGGATGTTCTGATTCAGGTCACCGGCGCCGGGTTGAAGAGCACCAGCGCGTTGTGCAGCCGGTGCTTCTCTGCCCAGGTGTGCTGGCCGCTGGCGGTGGCCAGCAGCAGGCGGAAGAGTTCCCAGCCCATCTCTTCCACCGTGGCCTGGCCTTCGGCGATGCGGCCGGCGTCCAGGTCCATCAGGTCGTGCCAGCGCCGCGCCAACTCACTCCGCGTGGCCACCTTGACCACCGGCGTCTCGGCCAGGCCGTAGGGTGTGCCGCGGCCGGTGGTGAAGACGTGCA
>CAZBUU010000319.1:0-5026 GCA_964495125.1 uncultured Rubrivivax sp. | reverse complement strand
CGGCCGCAGCCCGGCCGAGGCCGCCGCACAGGTGGCGGGTCTGGCCCGTGCCGCCGTGGCCGCGCTGCGCCAGGTGGCCTCGCCGCAGGACCCGCTGCGCGCCGCGCCCACACCCGAAGCCGCGCTGCAGGCCCTGCTGGCGCTGGGTGCCGGCGCCGCGGCGATGCTGCAGCGCAGTGCCCAGGAAGCCGTGGCCCCGAACGACAAGCGGCCCTGAAGCCGCGCCCCGAGGAGAGACCCATGCCCGACTTCTTCAGCTACGGCGGCGCCCCCGCCCCTGGCCCGGAGCGCGCCGGCCCGCGCGCCATCCTGGCCGACCTGAGCGGCGACGACTGGGAGAAGTTCATCGGCTACGCCGCGCGGCGGCGCTACCCGGCCGGCGCCTTGATCGTCGAGGCGGGCGCCACGGAACGTGCCTTGTGCTTCGTCGCCAGCGGCCAGGTGGAACTGGCCACCGCCGGCGCGCCGCGCAAGGCGCCGCGGGCGCTGCGCGGCGAGGGCGAGGTCTTCGGCATCCTGAGCTTCCTGGACGCCGCGCCCAGCGAGATCACGGCCACCGTGTCGGCGGCCGGCCCGGCCGAACTGCTGCTGCTCACGCCCGAGGCGCTGCAGCAGCTGGCCGCCTGGCAGCCGCGCATCGCCATGGCGCTGCTGCGCGACCTGGGCGCACACGTGGCGGCCCGCCTGCGCCGCCTGCAGCCGGGCGACTGAAGACCGCATGGCCCGCACGATCCCGATCCAGCCCGTCGCCGCCGAGGCGGCCACCCAGTTCTTCCGCAACTACACGCAACTGAAGCCGCGCGTGCCGATGGCCGTGTGGTTCGTCGCCCGCGCGCTGGTGGTGGCGGTTGCACTCGCCATGGCCGCGCTGCTGATCGTCATGCCCGAGGTCGGCCTGCGCGCCTTCTGGGGCCTGACGATCCCGGTGGTGCCGGCGCTGCTGGTCATCGCGCCGGGCCTGTGGCGGCAGGTGTGCCCCATGGCCACGCTGAACCAGCTGCCGCGCCTGGCCGGCTTCGGGCTGGCGCGCGAGCTGCCGCCCTGGCTGAAGGACGCGGCCTTCGGCTTCGCGCTGCTGTTCTTCGTCACCGCGGTGGCGCTGCGCGTGCCGGTGTTCAACCACGCCGGGCCGGTGGTCGGCGTCGGCATCCTGGTGGTGCTGGTGCTGGCCTTCGCCGGCGGTACGGTGTTCAAGGGGCGCAGCGGCTGGTGCGGCACCTTCTGCCCGCTGGCGCCCATCCAGCGCATCTACGGGCAGGCGCCGCTGCTGGTGGTGAAGAACGGCTACTGCAACCCCTGCGTGGGCTGCCAGAAAAGCTGCTACGACTTCAACCCACGCGCCGCCGTCTTCAGCGACATCTACGACGACGACCCGCGCCACGCTTCGCAGCGGCGGCTGTTCATGGGCTTCCTGCCGGGCTTCATCCTCGGCTACTTCCTGCAGGGCCCGGCACCGGCCTGGGGCGAGCCCTGGCACGCGCTGGTGCTCATCGGTGCAGGCTGCGCGACGGCGGGGCTGTACATGATCATCGTGGCCTTCCTGCCTGCCACGCCGGCCAACCCCTACCGCGTGGCACTCGGCTTCGGCATCGCGGCGCTGAGCTGCTTCTACTGGTTCGCCGGGCCCATCATCGTGCGCACGGTGAGCTGGATGCTGGGCGTGGAGCCCGCCGAAGCGGTGCTGCAAGGCTCGCGCTTCACCGGCATGGCGCTCTCACTCGCGCTGGGCGCCAGCGGCTTGTACGCCGAGGCGCGCTGGCGCACCACCCAGCGCGGCGCGGCGCAGGAAGCGCGCGAGAGCCAGCGCGTGGGCACGCAGCTGGGCGGCGGCGCCTCGCTGAAGGACCGCCTGGCCAGCCGCGACGCCGCCGAGGTCACCGATCGCGCCTCCGGCATCAGCTTCCAGGTGGCCGAGGACGCCACGCTGCTGGAAGGCCTCCAGGCCGCCGGCCTGAAGATCAACTTCGGCTGCCGTGCCGGCGTCTGCGGCGCCGACCCCGTGGCCATCTGCGAGGGCCACGACAACCTGGCGCCGCCGGGCGAAGACGAACTGGCCACGCTGCGCCGGCTGGGCCTGGAAGGCCGGGCACGGCTGGCCTGCATGTGCACGGTGAAGGGGCCGGTGCTGATCGACCGCGATCCGCATTCCGCACCGGCTGCGGTGCCCGTCGCCGTGGTGCGTGCGCCGCAGGTGGACCGGGCCGCTGCTGCGGCGCTGCGCCGCGTGGTCATCGTCGGCAACGGCGTGGCCGGCATGGGCGTGGCCGAGGCGCTGCGCCGCGCCAGCCCCAGCGTGAAGATCGACATCGTCGGCAACGAGCCGCATGACTTCTACAACCGCATGGGCATCGGCCGCCTCATCTACGATGGCGACGGCATGTCGGCGTTGAAGCTGGTTCCCGACGACTGGGCGGCGCGCCAGGACGTGACGCCCTGGCGCGGCCGCGTGGCCGGCCGCATCGACCGCTCCGCCCGCGAACTGGTGCTGGCCAGGGTGGAAGGCGGCCGCATGGTGGAAGGCGAGCGCGTCCCGTACGACAAGCTGGTGCTGGCCACCGGCGCGCGCAGCACGCCGCCCGATGCGAGCTTCCTGTCGCATCCCAACGCCTTCGTGCTGCGCTCGGCCGACGACGCGCGCGCCATCCGGGACTACGTGCGGCGCCGCAAGGCACAGCGCGCGCTGGTGGTGGGCGGCGGCGTGCTGGGCGTGGAAGCGGCCGACGCGCTGCACAAGCTGGGCCTGAAGGTGACGCTGCTGCAGCGCGCCGACCGCCTGATGAACCAGCAGCTCGACGAACAGGGTGCCGCCAAGCTCCAGGGGTACCTGGAAAGCATCGGCCTGCAGGTGCTCACGCGCACCTCGGTGACGAAGTACGAAGGCCAGCCGCAGCTGCAGGCGGCCTGGCTGAGCCACGGGCCGCGCGTGCGCGCCGACGTCTTCGTGGCCGCCCTGGGCATCCAGGCCAACACCTTCCTGGCCGAACAGGCGGGGCTGGCCCTGGGCGACAACGGCATCCGCGTCGACCGCCACATGCAGACCTCGGACCCCGACGTGTTCGCCGTCGGTGACGTGGCCGATCTGAAGGGCACGCCGCGCGGACTGTGGCCCATCGGTGCGGCGCACGCGGCCACGGCGGTGGAGGCCATGCTGGGGGTGCCGGTGCCCTACGCCACGCCGCGCATCGTGCTGCAGCTGAAGTGCGAAGGCATCGACCTGCGCAGCCAGGGCGACATCGTGGCCCGCGAAGGCGACGAGGAGTTCCATGCACGCGAAGGCGATGAAGCCTGGTGGCGGCTCATCGTGCGCAGCGGCCAGCTGGCGGGCGGCCTCTACGTCGGGCCGCCGGGCTCGGCCAAGGCCATCACGAAGCTGTTGCAGCAGCCGGTGGACCTGACGCCGGTGCGCGCCGAGCTGCGGGCCGGGCAGCTGGACGCGCTGAAGAAGGTGCTGGCGCGGGGCTGATCCTCAACGCTGCGCCATCTGCAGCTGCTGGCCCCCACGCTGCCAGGCTTCCATGCCGCCGCGGTACCACAGCACGTTGCGGTAGCCCAGCTGGATGGCACGCAGCGCCGCGTTGTAGCTCATCCAGCACTGCGGGCCGCCGCAGTAGAAGACCAGCGGCGTGTCGGTGCGGCCTTGCGTGGCCTGCTGCAGCACCTGCGCCAGCTGCCGCTGCGTGGCGTCGTCGAAGCTGCCGGGCTGCGCCGCCCAGGCCAGCGGCTGCGCGTTCGGCAAGGCCTGGCCGGCACCCAGCACGTCGAACACCTGCACCGGCATGCCGCTCTTCAGCAGCGGCAGCAGGCCCTTGGTGGTGATGAGCTGGCCGCCGGGGATCTTCGTCGGCGTGGGGCCGTGGAAGGCGCCCTGGTGCAGTTCGGCCACCGGGGCCACGCCCATGTCCTGGCGCTCCCAGGCCATCAGTTGATCCAGCGACGAGGCGCCAGGGGCCATGCCGTTGCCGGGCATCGGCGCGGGCGCCGCCGCGCCGGGCTGCGTCGGGAAGGTGCTGCCAGGCACCGGGTTCATCGGGGCGCCGGAAGAACCCGGGAAGAAGCTCTGCGCGGCCACGACGCCCACGAAGGACAAGGTGGCCAGGGCGGCGGCGACAGGGCGGAGGATGGCGGTCTTCATGGTCGGTCTCCAGGCGGAAATGGGCGGCTTGTGGGCTCAGCGGGCGGCGGTCATCGGCACCCAGCCCTGGTTCTCGTAGCGGTAGTACTGGCCGCTGCGGTCCTGGGCGTAGGTCTGGCCATTCACCTGCACCGTCTGGCCCTGCGGCAGGTGGTGCGGCAGCATCGTCGTGCGCCCGGTGCTCGGGTCGCGGTAGGGCGCTTCGCCGCGGATGGCCTGCGTGGTGTAGTTGGCCGCAGCGGCACTCTGGCGGGCACTGTTGGCGGCCCAGCCGGCGTTGTAGCTGGCGTGGCCCTCCTGCACGGTGCGGTTCGCACGCTGCTGGCCTTCGAACTGGTCGCGCTGGGCCTGCACCGCGCCTTGCACGTTCGTGCCGCCGGCCGTCATCAGGCTCCAGTAGGCGTACTGCTCGAAGGTGCCGACCGCGTAGCCGGCAGCGCGCAGCTGGGCGTACTCACGCTGCAGCCGCGGGCCGTTGACCTGCAGGTGGTGCTGCCAGATGCGCATGCCGTAGGCCTGGTTCTGCTGTTGCAGAGCCCCCAGCTGCGCGTTGAACTGCTGGTCGAAGGCAGCGTTCTGCGCCGCGATGCCTTGCCACTGGGCCTGGGCTGCACCGGCGAAGGTGGCGAGGGCAACAACGGCGGCGGCGGCAATCTGGCGGGGCGTCATGGGGCGACTCCTGTGTTCGAGTGCCCCCAGTGTCAGGGCCGGCCTCCCGGCCGGCCATGACACCGTGGTCTACCGCGGTCGGCCGGAACCGCCGCCGGGCGGGCGACCGCCACCGGGACGGCCCGAGCCACCGCCCGGGCGCCCGCCGCCCGAGCCGGGACGGCCACCGCTGCCGCCTCCGCCGCCACCACCACCGGGCCGCGGCGCGCTGCCCTGCGGGCGACC
>CAZBUU010000318.1:0-5055 GCA_964495125.1 uncultured Rubrivivax sp. | reverse complement strand
GCCCAGTCGGCGTTGTCGAGCAGGCGGCGGCTGTAGGGGTAGTCGGTCATGAAGACGTCGACGCGGCCGGCCTCCAGTTCGCGTTCGCGCGTCGCCGGTGGTGCCACGCGCACCAGCCGCGCATGCTTCAGCGAACCGGCCATCACCGGCTCCATGAAGGTGCCGGCCTGCACGGCCACGGCGACGCCGGGCTTGTCGATGTCTTCCCAGCGCCGCACGGCCGGGTTGCCCTTGGTCGTCACGCCGTAGATGTCGCTTTGCAGGTAGGGCCGCGTGAAGGCCAGCTGCTCCATGCGCTGCGGCAGCATGGCGACGGCGAACATGGCGACGTCGCAGCGCTCGGTCTTCAGGTCGTCCACGAGTGTGGCGAAGGACGAGTCCACGTACTGCACGCTGGCGCCGAGCTCGCGGCCCAGCTCGGCCGAGAGGTCGATGTCGATGCCCGTGAGCTGCTGCGTGCGCGGGTGGCGCAGGCTGATGCCGTAGTAGTCGGGCCAGATGCAGACCTTGAGCGTGCTGGCGGCCTTGACGCGGTCCTGCACGGCACCGGCCGTGGCGGACTGGGTGGCAGGCAGCAGGGCGGCGGCGACGAGCGTCGCGATGGCGATGAAGCGTTGCATGGGCGGGGCTTTCAGTGCTGCGGCGTCGGGTCGGGGTTGGCCAGGCCGGAGAGGTCGCCGAAGCTCATGCCCTGGGCATTGACCGAGTCGCGCAGTGCGATCAGTTCGGCCGCGTTGTCGAGGAAGGTGTCGACGACCCAGGGGTCGAAGGCGCCACCGCGCTGCGCCCTCAGCATCTCCAGCGCCACTTCGTCGTCGAAGCGTGGGCGGTAGCAGCGGTCCATGGTCACGGCATCGAAGAAGTCGACCACGGCCACGATGCGGCCCGACAGCGGGATGGCCGTGCCGGCCAGGCCGTTCGGGTAGCCGCCGCCGTCCCAGCGTTCGTGGTGCGACATCGCCACCTCGGCGGCCAGCTGGAACAGCGGGATGCGCGAGCGGCCCAGGATCTCGGCGCCGATGCGCGGGTGCTGCTTCATCACGTCGCGCTCCTCGGGCGACAGCGGGCCGGGCTTCTTCAGCACGCCGTCGGGCACGCCGATCTTGCCGATGTCGTGCATGGGCGCGGCGCGCTGCAGCAGGCTGGCGAAGGCGGCGTCCTGGCGCAGCAGCATCGCCAGCGCGCTGGAGATGTAGCCCATGCGCACGATGTGCACGCCGGTGTCGTCGTCGCGGAACTCGGCGGCGCGCGACAGGCGCAGCAGGGCGTCGTGGTGCGCGCGCGCCACTTCCTCCAGCGCTTCGTTGCGCTCGCGGTACATGCGGCCGAAGTCGGCCACCAGGCGCTCCATCTGGGCGCCGGCGTCGGGCGTGTAGCAGTTGCTCTCGTCCGGCAGGGGGGCGGGCAGGGTGTTCATCAGGCGGCGGGGGCCAGGGTGGCCAGCAGTTCGAGCAGTTGCATGGGGCTGAAGGGCTTGACGAGGTAGGCGTCGGCGCCGCACTGCAGGCCGGCCTCGCGGTCGGCGCTGCTGCCGCGCGCCGACAGCACGATGACCGGCACGTTGCGCAGTTGCGGGTCGGCCTTGATGGCGCGGCAGAGGTCCAGGCCGTCCAGGCTGCCGGGCATCATCACGTCCAGCAGCACCACGTCGGGCCGCACCTGGCGGGCGAGGTCCCAGCCGGTGGGGGCATCGGCGGCTTCGTGGATCTCGCAGTCCTCGAACTCCAGCGTCATGCGGATGAGTCGGCGGATGTCGGCATGGTCTTCGACGATCAGGATCTCTTTATTGGGCGGGGCGGGTGGGTGGTCGGGCTGGACTGCGGCTTCGATGTGGAGATTTTGTCAGAAGTGATACGTATCATTTTGATCATTTGACACCAGGATTCGATCAAAACTGCACAATCGCGCCATGCCCAAGGCCCCGACGCCCCGTTCCGCCGAAGCCGACGACTGCTCGACGCTGGAAGTCGCACGCCGGCTGGGCCTGGCCGTGCGCTCGGTGCAGCTGATGGTGGACCGCGGCGAACTGCAGGCCTGGAAGACGCCGGGCGGGCACCGTCGCATCGCGCGGGCCTCGGTGGACGCCTGGCTGGCCGCGCAGGCGGGCGGGGCGGCGCCGGCGCGGGGCACCGCGGCGCCGCGAACGCGCCGCGGCCGCGCTCAGGCGCCGAAGGTGCTGCTGATCGAGGACTCGCGCCACTTCCAGAACCTGGTCACGCTGCTGGTGAAGCGGCAGTTCCCGCAAGTGGAGTTGCACCTGGCCGACGACGGCATCGCCGGCCTGGCCATGGCCGGCCGGCTGCAGCCGCAGGTGCTGCTGGTGGACATCCTGCTGCCGGGCATCGACGGCGCCGCGCTGGTCACCGGCCTGCGCTCGCACCCCGACTTCGACGGCATGCGGCTGATCGTCGTCACCTCGCTGGCCGGTGAGGAGCTGGAGCCCTACGCCTTTGCGCTGGCCGGCGTGCCGGTGATCCACAAGCCCCGCCTGGTGGCCGAACTGCCGGGGCTGCTGGCCGCGGCGCTCGAGGCGGTGTCATGACGACCCTGCCCCGTGTGCTGCTCGTCGAGGACGACGCCTCGCTGCGGCGCTGGGTGGAGATGGTGCTGGAGGACGAGCCGATCGAGCTGGTGAGCTGCGAGGACGGTGCCAAGGCGCTGGCCGAACTGGCGCGTGCGCCGGTGCGCCTGGTGCTGACCGACCTGATGATGCCGGGCGTTTCGGGCCGCGAGCTGCTGGAACGGCTGGATGCCGAACCCGGGCTCGGCGGCGGGCCGCTGCGCGTCGTGTTCAGTGCCGGTCTCGGGGCGACCACCCGCGAGTCCCTGGCCGGGCTGGGCGTGTGGCGCTGGCTGCACAAGCCGACCTCCATGGCCGAGCTGCTGGCCTGCGTACGCGATGCGCTGCAGGGCGCGCCGATCGTGGCGGCAGCGTCGCCGTCGCAGGACGTCATCGAGCGCCATTTCGGCGGCGACCGCGGGCTGTTCGAGGCCTACCGCGGCAGCTGCGACGCGCAGTTCGCCCTGGATGCCGACGCCGGCGACGCCGCGCTGGCCGCGCGCGACGCCCAGGCGCTGAGGCGCCTGGGCCACAGCCTCAAGTCGGTGCTCGAAACCCTGGGCGAGACGGGGGGCTCGGCCCAGGCCCGGCAGCTGGAAGGCGCCGCGGTGGTGGCCGACTGGCCGACCCTGGAAGTGCAGTGGCCCGGGTTCGCCGCCTGGTTGCGGGCCCGGGCCACGGGAGCAGGCTGACCGGCGCCGGGCCGGCCGCCCGCAGCTTCAGCTGCGCGCGGCGGCGCTGGCCGGCTGCGTGATGGCCGGTGCCTTGGTCACGCGCACCTTGCCGCCGGTGGTGACCAGGATCACCGCATCGCCCGGGTTGAACACCTCGGCGGCCTTGGCCTGAACGATGGCGCGGCGGTCACCGTTCTTCAACTGCACGATGATCTCCACGGCTTCTTCGCGCGTGGCCGCGCGTTCCACGGTGTTGCCGATGACGGCCCCGGCGACAGCCGCCAGCACGCCGACCACGGCGCCTTCGCGGCGCCCGCCGACGCCCGAGCCGGCGATGCCGCCCACCACGCCGCCGGCCGCGCCGCCCAGGCCGCTCTGGCTGCCGTCGACGACGACGGGGCGCGAAGTCAGCACCGTGGCGTCGAGCACGGTGGCCATGCGCTGCGCTTCGTTGCGGCTGATGACGTCAGGGCTGGAGGTGGCGCAGGCGCCCAGCGCGAGCAGCGTGGCGACGGCGGTGAGCTTGACGAGCAGGCGCTTCATGGGTCTATCTCCTCAGGGATGGCGCGCCTGTCGGCGCGCGCGCAGGTGTTCGTGATCTTGCCAGGGTGGACGTCGCCGGGAGCGGCGAGTTCCGTTTCATCGGGTAAAGAAGCCCGGCAGCCGCGATTCAACCATGCAACCGGGAACTGCGAGGCACGGAGGCCAGCAGGAAATCCATCTGGTCGGCGACGATGCGCCGGCCACGCAGGATCATGTCTTCGTGCAGGCTGGGCACGTAGGGCAGGTACAGCAGCCCCATGCGCGCTTCCTCGGGCAGGCGGTTGCCCTTGTGGCCGTTGCAGCCGCGGCAGGCGGTGATGCAGTTCATCCAGGTGTCCTTGCCGCCCCGCGACACCGGCACGATGTGTTCGCGGGTGAGTTCGTCGAAATGGAAGCGGTGGCCGCAGTAAGCGCAGATGTGGCGGTCGCGCACGAACAGCTTGGGGTTGGACAGCGCCGGCACCTGGCGCCAGGCCTTGCTGGGGATGGAACCCCGCACGGCGATGATGGGATGGACCTCGATGCGCGACTGCAGCCCCGTGCTGCGCTGGATGCCGCCGCGCAGCACCTGGAAGGCGCGGCCCAGCGTCCACGCGATGGTGTCGCTGGCGTACAGCACGGCCGCTTCGCGGGGCGAGATCCACGCCTGCGGGCGGCCCGAAACATCGAGCTGCAGCACGTCCATGAAGCGCGAGCGTAAACCATTGACGTGACTCTGCGTCGCTCAACCCCCGGGTTTTCCCAGGGTGCAACTAGTCCATTCACCCTAGAAAAAGTCCCGTCGAGGCCGCCTGACGTCACACGGGAGTCGGCAGAATAGAACGACCGTTCGTTTTATTCCGCCCGCCTTGTCCACGCCCCCTTTCACCTCCGCCGCCGAAAGCGCGCGCAGCAGCGCCCGCGCACTGCACAAGGGCCAGCAGACCCGCGCCACCATCCTGGACGCCGCGCTCGCGCTGGCGTCCAGCATGGGACTCGAAGGCCTGTCCATCGGCGCGCTGGCCGAAGTGACGCAGATGAGCAAGTCGGGCGTCTTCGCCCATTTCGGCTCGCGCGAGGAATTGCAGATCAGCGTCATCCGGGAGTACCACGCGCGCTTCGAGGAAGAAGTCTTCTTCCCTGCCATTCAGGAGCCGCGCGGCCTGCCGCGCCTGCGTGCGCTGTTCGAGCGCTGGGTGCGCCGCGTCTCGGTGGAACTGGACTCCGGATGCATCTACATCAGCGGCGCGGTGGAGTTCGACGACCGCCCCGGCCCCGTGCGCGATGCGCTCGTCGGCA
>CAZBUU010000317.1:0-5057 GCA_964495125.1 uncultured Rubrivivax sp. | reverse complement strand
TGGGCGACGGCAACCTGCACTACAACGTGCAGGCCCCGGCCGGTGCCGATGGCGCGCGCTTCCTGGCCGAGCACGAACATTCGGTGAACCAGGTCGTGTTCGACGAAGTGGCGCGGTTCAAGGGCTCGTTCTCGGCCGAACATGGCATCGGCTCGCTCAAGCGCGACGAACTCGCGGCGCGCAAGTCACCGGTGGCCCTGGCGATGATGCGCAGCATCAAGGCCGCGCTGGACCCGCTGAACCTGTTGAACCCCGGCCGCGTGCTGTAGCCGCCGCGGCGGCGCGGGCTACTGCACCGGGCCGTCCAGGCCGCGCGGCATGGGCAGCGTCAGGGTCTCGATGCCCTCGTCGGACAGCGCCTCGCGCTCTTCGGGCGTGGCCTGGCCGCGGATGTGCCGGGGGGCGGTCTCGCCGTAGTGGATGCGCCGCGCTTCCTCGGCGAAGCCTTCGCCGACGTCTTCCGTGCGCGCCATCAGTTCGCGCATGCCGGCCAGCCAAGCGGCCTGCAGGTCGGCGGCCCGGGCCTCGGCGCGCGGTGCGGGCGCCTCTTCGCGCACGCCCGACAGGTTCAGGCGTGGCGCGCTGGGCATGCGCTTGATGACGCGGTCGGCGCACAGCGGGCATTCGATCAGGCTGCGGCCGTTCTGATCGAGGAAGTCGTCCTCGGAATCGAACCAGCCTTCGAAACCGTGACCGTGGGCGCAGCGCAGATCCAGGACCTTCATGCTGCGACCATCATAGGGCGGACGGGCTGCCGATGCGCTGCCACGGCCATGCGTGGCCCGTGGCCTGTGCACGCAGCAGGCGGAACAGCGCGACCTGGGTCTTCACGTCGGGCAGTTCGCCACGCGCTTCCAGGGCCTCCAGTTCGGCCAGCGAACAGCTGACGGTCTCGACGAACTCGCCGCTGTCGGGCCGGGCCGGGCCGGGCACCAGGCCGCGCGCCAGCCAGATCCAGATGCTCTCGCTGGAGTAGGCCGCGGCGTTGTGGATCTCGGTGCAGAAGGCCCACTCCGCCGCGGTGTAGCCGGTTTCTTCCTGCAACTCGCGCATGGCGCAGGCGCGTGTGTCCTCGCCCGGATCCAGCTTGCCGGCGGGAATCTCCAGCAGCACCTTGCCGATGGGGTATCGGTACTGGCGCACCATCACCAGCCTGGGGTCCGGGCCCTCGTCGAGCAGCGCGATCACGGCCACCGCGCCGCCGTGCTGGATGAACTCGCGCGTGGCGGCCGTGCCGTCGGGCAGTTGCACGTCGTCCTTGCGGACCTCGAGGAAGCCGCCGGACAGCAGCGTTCGCCCACCCAGGCGCTTTTCGATCAGGTGGGCGTCGCGGCCCAATTCAGTTCGCCAGGGCCTTGACGATGGCGTCGCGGCACATCGCCATCAGGCCGCCCGAGAAGGGGCCGAAAACGAACACCGCGATGCCGTTGACGGCCAGCAGTGCCGTGACACCCGAGCCTTGCCGGACGGGGGCCGTCTGCACGGGCTCGTCGAACCACATCACCTTCACCACGCGCAGGTAGTAGAAGGCGCCGATCAGCGAGAACAGCACCGCCACGACAGCCAGGCCGATGTAGAAGGGGTCGCTGGTCGTGACCAGCGCCTGGATGACCGCCAGCTTGGCGAAGAAGCCCACCATCGGCGGCACGCCGGCCAGCGAGAACATGAACACCGTCATCACGCCCGCCAGCCAGGGGCTGCGGCGCGCCAGGCCGGCGAGGTCGGTGATCTCTTCGCTCTCGAAACCCTGCCGCGACAGGAACATGATGAGACCGAAGGTGCCCAGCGTGGTGAGCACGTAGGCCACCAGGTAGAACATCGACGAGCTGTAGGCGTTGCCGGCGCTGAAGGTGTTGTTGCTGACGACGCCGGCCGACAGGCCCAGCACGATGAAGCCCATCTGCGAGATGGTGCTGTAGGCCAGCATGCGCTTGAGGTTGGTCTGCGCGATGGCGGCCAGGTTGCCCACGGCCAGCGAGGCCACGGCCAGCACCACGAACATCGGCTGCCACTCCAGGGCCAGGCCCAGCATGCCTTCCACCAGCAGGCGGATGGTGATGGCGAAGGCCGCGAACTTGGGCGCGCCGCCGATCAGCAGCGTCACGGGCGTCGGCGCGCCCTGGTACACGTCGGGCACCCACATGTGGAAGGGCGCGGCACCCAGCTTGAAGGCCACGCCGGCGACGACGAAGACGACGCCGAAGACCAGCACCTCGGGGTTGATGCGGCCGGTGGCGATGCGTTCGAAGGTCTTGGTGATCTCCAGCGTGCCGGTGGCGCCGTACATCATGCTCAGGCCGTAGAGCAGGAAGCCGGAAGCCAGCGCGCCGAGCACGAAGTACTTCATCGCCGCCTCGGTGCTGACGGCATGGTCGCGGCGCAGCGCAGCCAGTGCGTACAGGCTCAGGCTCATCAGTTCCAGGCCGAGATAGACCACGAGGAAGTGGTTGGCCGAGCACATCACGCCGATGCCCAGCAGCACGAACAGCGTGAGCGTGAAGAACTCGCCCTTGAGCATGTCGCGCGCGGCCAGCGTCGGGCGGGCGTAGCCCAGCGTGATCATCACCGCCAGCGCGGCGAAGACGGCCATCAAGTCGCCCATGGGGTCGATCACGACCATGCCCTGGAGGCCGTAGGCCGTGGTGCCGGCGAGGTAGCTTTCCAGGTGCAGCCAGGCGAAGCCGGCCACGGCGGCCTGCGTCAGCCAGAAGGTCGGGCGGCGCGCCGGGTCGTTGTTGAACAGGTCCACCAGCAGCACGGCGCAGGCGGCCAGCAGCAGCCAGATCTCGGCGTGCAGGAGGGGCAGGTTCATCGAGCTCATCGTCTTGTTCTCCGCCCGCGCTCAGTTCAGCTTCGACATCGCCACGTGCTTCAGCAGCTCGGCGATCGAGGCATTCATCGGGTCGGTGAAGACCTTCGGGTACACGCCCATCCACAGCACGGCGGCGGCCAGCAGGCCCAGCATGAGGAACTCGCGGCCGTTGATGTCGGTGAGTTCCTTCACGTGGTGGTTGGCCACGTCGCCGAAGTACACGCGCTTGACCATCCACAGCGTGTAGCCGGCGCCGAACACCAGCGTGGTGGCCGACAGCGCCGCGAGCCAGAAGTTGAACTTCACGGCACCCAGGATGACCATCCACTCGCCGACGAAGCCGGCCGTGCCCGGGAGGCCGCAATTGGCCATGGCGAAGAGCACGGCGAACGCCGCGAACTTCGGCATCGTGTTGGCCACGCCGCCGTAGGCCGCGATCTCGCGGCTGTGCACGCGGTCGTAGAGCACGCCGATGCACAGGAACATGGCGCCCGAGACGAAGCCGTGGCTGATCATCTGCACGATCGCGCCGGCCACGCCCAGGTCGTTGAAGATGAAGAAGCCGAAGGTCACGAAGCCCATGTGCGCGATGGAGCTGTAGGCCACGAGCTTCTTCATGTCCTGCTGCACCAGCGCCACGAGGCCGATGTAGACCACGGCGACGAGGCTCAGCGCGATGATGAACCAGGCGTACTCGCGCGAGGCGTCGGGCGCGATGGGCATGGAGAAGCGCAGGAAACCGTAGGCCCCCAGCTTCAGCATGATGGCCGCCAGCACCACCGAACCGCCGGTGGGCGCCTCGACGTGGGCGTCGGGCAGCCAGGTGTGCACCGGCCACATCGGCACCTTCACGCTGAAGGCGGCGAAGAAGGCGAAGAAGAGCAGGGTCTGCGCGTGGATCGGCAGCGGCAGCTTCTGCCAGGTGGCGATGTCGAAGCTGCCACCGCTGACGAAATACAGGTAGACCAGCGCCACCAGCATCAGCAGGGAACCGGCCAGCGTGTAGAGGAAGAACTTGAAGGCCGCGTACACGCGCTTGGGGCCGCCCCAGACGCCGATGATGATGTACATCGGGATCAGCGTGGCTTCGAAGAAGACGTAGAACAGCAGGCCGTCCATGGCGCTGAAGACGCCCACCATCAGCCCGCTGAGGATGAGGAAGGCGCCCATGTACTGGGCCACGCGTTCCTCGATCACCTGCCAGGCGGCGATGACGACGATGACGGTGATGAAGGCCGTCAGCGGCACGAACCACAGCGACAGACCGTCCACGCCCAGGTGGTAGTTGACGTTGAAGCGCGCGATCCACGACAGCTTCTCGACGAACTGCATCGAGGCGGTGCCGTTGTTGAAGCCCATGACGATGGGAATGGTCACCGCGAAGGAAGCCACGGCACCCACCAGCGCCAGCGCGCGCACGACACCCGCGTTCTGGTCGCGGCCGACGGCGAGCAGCAGCGCGCCGAAGACAACCGGCAGCCAGATGGCGATGCTCAGCAAACCCATGTGAAGTTCTCTCTGTCGTTCTTGTCGTGCATCAGCGCATCAAGCTGCTGAAGAGGGGCCACAGCTTCCAGGTCAGCAGCCCGAAGATGCCGAGCAGCATGACCAGCGCGTACTGGTAGAGGTGGCCGGTCTGGAGCAGGCGCACCCAGCCGGCGATGCGGCCCACCAGGCTGGCCGAACCGTTGATGGCCACGCCGTCGATCAGCGCCTGGTCGCCGCCCTTCCACAGGCCGGTGCCGACGAGGCGCGCGCCGGCGGCGAGCACGTGCTCGTTGAACCAGTCCAGGTAGTACTTGTTCTCCAGCACGGAGCGCAGCGGCTTGAGATGCTTGTCCAGCGCCGCGGGGATGGCCGGCGCCTTCAGGTAGAAAACCCAGGCGGTGACGACGCCCGCCACGGCCAGCCAGAAGGGCAGCGTGGTGAGCGCGTGCACGGCCATCGCCGTGGCGCCATGGAAGCTGGCGCCCAGTTCCTTCATCGCCGGGTGGGCGGCGGCATTGACGAAGATGGCGTCATTGAAGAAGTCGCCGTGCACCAGCGGGCCGATGGTGAGGAAGCCGATCACCACGGAAGGAATGGCCAGCAGCACCAGCGGCGCCGTCACCACCCAGGGCGATTCATGCGGCGTGGCGTCGTGGTGATCGTCGTGGTGGCCGTGGTCGTCTTCCGGCGGGAAGGGCTTGTGGTGGAAGCGCTCCTCGCCGTGGAAGACCAGGAAGTACATGCGGAACGAGTAGAA
>CAZBUU010000316.1:0-5081 GCA_964495125.1 uncultured Rubrivivax sp. | reverse complement strand
CTTCGAGCTGTTCTGGGGCTGGGCCTACCGCTTCGAGGCCTACACGCCGGCGCCCCAGCGCGTGCGCGGCTACTACGCGCTGCCGCTGCTGTGGCGCGGCCAGGTCATCGGCTGGGGCAACCTGGCGCAGCGCGAAGGTGAACTGCAGGCCGACCTGGGCTACGTGGCCGGCCGGGCGCCGCGCGACGCCGCCTACCGCCGCGCACTGGACGACGAACTGCGGCGTGTGAACAGCTTCCTCGAACGCACCCCATAACGCCGCGCTAACGCTGCCGGACCAAGAATTCAACGCTGGCCGCTCTCCGCGGCTGCGCCAGGAGTTCCCATGCGCCAGATCACGAGCTTCAGTCCCCTCTTGCTTGCCCTCGCGGCGAGTTGCGCCTTCGCTCAGGCACAGCAAAAGGTCTCTCCGCCCGAAGCGCAGGCCTGGATCGACCTGGCCACCTACAGCGGCATGGGCATACCGGGCATGGGCGGTGGGGGCGAGGGCGGCCCGGGCGCCATGGCCATGCTGGGCGGCATGTTCGGCCGCGCCACGGGCCTGAACACCAACCGCTTCGGCCACACGCGTTCGGGCATTTCCGGGCACTGGCTGGACGTCACGCTGTCTTCGCGCAAGAACGCGCTCGGCGACGCCACGCTGGCCGTGCCCCCGGGCTCGGGCCTGGCGCCGGTGCTGGACCTGAAGCCGCCCAAGGCGGCGCCACCGGCACCGGCCCGCCACGACGAAGAGCGCGACATCGAGCCGACGGAGGTCGAAAGGCCCAAGGGCAAGGTCTCGCTCTACTGGGGCTGCGGCGACACCGTGCGCCCCGGCCAGCCGCGCACGGTGGACTTCGCCACCGCGATGCCGCAGGACCTGATGCAGATCTTCAACGGCCGCCGTGCCACGCAGCGCGGCACGCACAGCCAGGCCGGGCGGCCGATCTGGCCCAACGAGACCGACGCCCGCATGGTGCCCAAGGAAGCCACGCTGGCCGGCGAGATGGCCTTCGTCGGCGCCGGCCTGCCCGAGAACTGGCGCTTCACGCTCCCCGCGCAGCAGGACCTGATGCCGCCGCTGGAGCTGATGCAGGCCGACACCGGCACCGCCACGCAGCTGAGCTGGGCCGCGCTGCCCACGGCGCGCGCCTACTTCGCCGCCGCCATGGGCGCCAAGAAGGGCGAGGAGGGGCACATCGTGCTGTGGGTGTCCAGCGATTTGCCGGACAGCGGCTTCGGCCTCGTCGACTACCAGACCAACCCGGCCGTCGACCGCTGGCTCAAGGACAAGGTGCTGCTGCCTGCTGCCACCACCACCTGCAGCATCCCGAAGGAAGTGTTCGGCGGCGAAGGCGCGATGCTGCGCCTCATCGCCTACGGCAGCGAGCTGAACCTGGCCCACCCGCCGCGGCCCACCGACGTGCGCGTGGCCTGGGAGCCGCAGTGGGCGGTGAAGGTGCGCCTGAAGTCCGTGGCCAGCGCCATGCTGGGCATGGAGGCGGGCGGACGCAAGCCGGAGAACAAGCCGGAAGGCGAGCGCAAGCCCAGCAAGCTGGAGATCCTGCGCGGCCTGATCGGCCGCTGAGCGCCGCCGGGCGCTGCGCGTCGCCCGCGGCTGCAGCGTGCCCCCGCGCCGCTGCAGCGGGTCGCACGGCCCGGGCGGCCGTTCCGGCGGCGCCGACAGAATGGGCGATGCGCACCCCACCGCCTCGGCCGGCCCCTGCGTCGCCGTCTCGTCACAAGCCCTCATGGACGCTGCTGGCCCTGTGCTGGGGCTGCGCCGCCGGCGCCTGGGCCGCGCCCGGCGTGCCGGAGCCGCGCACGCTGCCCGAGTTGCAGACGTCGATCGAACGCACGCTCAAGGACGCTGGCCTGCCGGGCGCCGCGGTGGTGGTCATCGAGGGCGGCCGCGTGGTGCTGGCCTTCGGCCACGGCGTGGCCGACATCGCCAGCGGCCGTGCCGCGACGCCGGACACCGTGTTCCGTGCCGGCTCCATCAGCAAGACCTTCACCGCCCTGGCCGCCATGGCGCTGGTGGAAGACGGCCGGCTCTCGCTGCAGGCCCCGATGGCCGAACTGCTGCCCGAGTGGCAGCACGCCAACCCCTGGGCTGCCACCGATCCGGTGCGCCTGGTGCACCTGCTGGAGCACAGCGCCGGCCTGGACGACGTGCGCTACCGGCACTACCTTCTGGACAGCGCCACGATGCCGCTGTCGCAGGCCGTGCCCGCCTTCGGCCCCTACGCCGTGCGCTGGCGTCCCGGCAGCGGCACCGCCTACAGCAACGCCGGCCCGGTGGTCGCCGGCCGCGCCATCGAGCGCGCCGCCGGCACCGACTTCGTCGATTTCGTGACCATGCGGCTGACGCGCCCGATGGGCATGGGCAGCGCGCGCTGGACCCGCAGCGAGGACATCGCTTCGCGCCTGGCCAGCAGCTACCAGAGCGACCTGCGCACCCCCGAGCCCTTCGTCGACACGCCGGCGCGGCCCAGCGGTTCGCTCAACGTCAGCGCGCGCGACCTGGCCCGCCTGCCGCTGCTGCTGCTGGCGCGCGGCACGCTGGACGGCGTGAAGGTGCTCGACGCCCGCTCGGTGCTGCGCCTGGAGACCCCGGCTTCCGGCCCCAGCGCCGCCGCCGGCGGGCCCGCGCTCGGCTGGGGCCCGGGTCTGCAGGCCGACGCTGCAGGCCGCTCGGTCTTCTACGGCCACGACGGCAGCATCGACGGCTTCGTGGCGCGCTTCGCCTACGCGCCGGCGCTGGGTGCCGGCTACGTGGTGATGGCCAACGCGCTTTCGGACGCGCCCATGGCCGTGGCCGCGCAGGTCCGCCGCTACCTCGAACGCCCGCTGCCCCCGGCGCCGGACGAGGGCCGGCCCGTGAGCGAGGCCGAGCGCGCCGCGTGGGCGGGCCAGTACCAGAGCATCACGCCGCGCCAGGAACTGCTGCGCGCGGTGATCGGCCTCACCCAGTGGGAAGGCGCCGGCTTCGACGGTGACGTGCTGCGCTACGCCGGCCAGCGCTGGCGCCACCAGGGCGGCGGCGTCTTCCGTGCCGTCGGTGCCGCGGCACCGACCCTGGTGTTCAGTTCAACACCCCAGGCCGGCGTGCACGCGCACACGCAGGACGGCACGCGCCGCCGGGTACCTGGCTGGGAAGCCGGGCTCAAGCAGGGAAGTCTGGCGCTGCTGGCCGTGGCGCTGCCGCTGTCGCTGCTGATGCTGCCGGCCTGGGCCTGGGCGGCGTGGCGGGGCCGATGGCGCGCCACCGAAGGCACCGCCGCCGCGCTGGCCGTGCGCCTGGGCCCGGTGGCGGCGCTGTGGGCCGCGGCGGCCGTGCCCCTGGGTGCGCTGGCTTTGCTGGGCACGGGTGACCTCGCCTGGCTGGGCCACCCCACCTGGGCGGGCTGGTCGCTGGCCGCCCTGGGCCTGCTGGCGCCGCTGGGGGTGCTGGTCGCGGCGCGCACCGTGTGGCGCAGCACCGCGCCGCGGCGTGTGCGCCTGCACGCCGGCCTGCACCTCGTGCTGGCCACGCTGACGCTGGGCTGGCTGGGCGCCCACGGCTGGCTGGGGCTGCGCATCTGGCACTAGGAGCCTGCGCGGCCGAAGAGCGCCGGCCTTCAGCGCGGCGGGGTTCCGCCTCGCGCGGCCAGCACCCGCGCGGCCAGTTCGGCAAAGCCTTCGCCGCGCTCCCGCTCGGTGATGTAGGCCGGCCAGTGCTGCAGCTGGCCGGCGAAATGCATGAGGTTGGCCACGCCCACGCTGAGCGGGAAGTGGCGGAACATCAGCTGGTCGTTGGTCGAGTCGCCCGCGTAGAGCCAGCGCGGCAGTTCGGCTTCGAGCTCGCGGCCGAACAGGCGCCTGAGCATCCACTGCGCCGCCGTCCACTTGCTGTGCTCGCCGATCCAGCCGTTGACGTGGATGCTGCTCACCGTGGCCGTCAGGCCCTCTTCGCGCATCACGGCCACGACCCGGCCGATGGCCTCTTCCGGCAGCCGGGCGAACTCGGCATGGTCGATGGCGATGTCGGTCACGCGGCCGGCGCTGTCGCGGGCGAGCGTGGCGCCGGGCACCTCGCGCAGCACGCGTGCACAGGCGGCCTTCAGGCGTTGCGCATTGACGGCCCGCGTGGCGGCATCCTGCGCATACTCGGTGAGCACCGTGCTGCCTTCGCGCAGCAGCGCCACCGCGCCGTTCTCGGTGACGATGGCGGCCACCGGCCAGGCCGCGGCGAAAGGCCGGCTCCAGCCGACCGGGCGGCCGGTGATGGCCACCACGGGCACCCCGGCTTCGGCCAGCGCGTGCAAGGCGGCCAGCGCCACCGGCTCGATGGCGCCGTCGCGCGTGAGCGTGTCGTCGATGTCGGTCATCAGGCCGGCGAGTGGGGCCAGCGAGGACTCGGGCAGTTCGGCCAGGGGCCGCGCTTGATGCCGGTCAAGGGGTCGGGCAGAGGGGCTGTCGATCATCAAAGCGTCGCCAACCCGTCGAGAGCCAGTCATGGCCAAGCATAGCGCCGCCCCGAAGCCTGCCTCTGCCCGCAAGAGCACCGCCAATAATGTCCGCAAGGGCATCGGCAAGTCGGCCGGCAAGAAGGCGCCCACTGCACCGCGCCGGCGCAGCACGGCGGCGGGCGACGTGGTGGACACGCGCAGCCCCGCCGCGGTGGAGGGCACGGTCGTCGCCCGCGCCACCACGCGCTCGGACACCGTGCGCGCGCTGGCCCTGGCCGACATGCTGGCCCACCACGCGGGCGGGCGCGCCGGCCCCACCGTGGACGGCCTGCGCGAGCTGAAGTCGCTCATCGACGGCGCTGCGCCCGACGAGGTGAAGGCGTTGCGCCGCATGCTGTTCGAGAAGGAAGCGCCGGCCGCCGGCGTGGACCCCGACGCCGAGCTGAACCCCGGCTGGCGCGATGGCAGCTACCCCTACAAGAACCTGATGTCGCGGCGCAACTACGAGCGCCAGAAGTACCGGCTGCAGGTGGAACTGCTCAAGCTCCAGGCCTGGGTGAAGGAGACCGGCCAGCGCGTCGTCATCCTCTTCGAAGGCCGCGACGCCGCGGGCAAGGGCGGCGCCATCAAGCGCTTCATGGAGCACCTGAA
>CAZBUU010000315.1:0-5264 GCA_964495125.1 uncultured Rubrivivax sp. | reverse complement strand
TGCACCCGCCGCGCAACGTGGCGCTGATGGCCGCCGGCACGCCGCTCACCGACGATGACCGCCGCGAGTGGCTGCAGGCCGTGGCCGCCACGCTGGCCGCGCACGAAGCCACGGGCGCGGTGGTGGCCTGCTCCGCGCTCAAGCGCGCGTACCGTGACCTGCTGCGTCGCGCGGCGCCCGACCTGACGCTGGTGCATCTGCACGGCGACGCTGAACTGCTGGCGCGCCGGCTTCGGGACCGCCGGGGCCACTACATGCCGCCGTCGCTGCTGCCCAGCCAGTTGCAGGCCCTGGAGCCGCCGCAGGCCGACGAACGCGCCTTCAGCGCCGACGTGGCCGAGCCGCCTTCCCGTATCGTCGCCCAACTCTTTCATCGCCTTCGCGCCCTGACGGCGCCGGATGCCCCCATGCACTTCACCCAAGTCATTCTCGAAACCGGTCCCGACGGCCGCGCCCGCTTTCGCGAGCAAGCCATCCCCCTCACCGAAGGCAAGCCGGCGGCTCGCCTGTCGCCGCTGATGCCCAGCGGCGGCCTGCAGCTGCGCATGAGCCCGGTAGGCTTCCGCAGCGAGTTCCACTGCACGGGCGACCCGCAGTGGCTCTTCGTGCTGGGTGGCCAGATGGAGATCGGCCTGCAGGACGGCACCTCGCGCGTGTTCGGTCCCGGTGACCACTTCTTCTCGGCCGACACCTTGCCTGCGGGCGCCACCTTCGACCCCAAAATCCATGGTCACTGGAGCCGCCAGGTGGGTGACCAACCCCTCGTCACGGCTTTCGTGCGCGCATGAGCCCGACGATCAAAAACGTTCACGGCAACACCCTGGACCGCCTGGGCGAGGCCATCGTCGCCGGCCGCTGGGCGCCGGGCGCGGGCGTGCCGCCGGAGCCCACGCTGTGCGAGGAGTTCGGCGTCAGCCGCACCGTGGTGCGTGAGGCCGTGAAGTCGCTGGTGGCCAAGGGCCTGGTCAGCACGGGACCCAAGGTCGGCACGCGGGTGTTGGCGGCCGAGCAGTGGAACTGGTTCGATCCCGATGTCGTGGCCTGGCAGGGCAAGGCCGGCCTCACGCGCGAGTTCCTGCGCGACCTGCAGGAACTGCGGCGCCTGGTGGAGCCCTTCGCCGTGCGCCTGGCCGCCGAGCGCGCCACGCCGGCCGACATCGCGCAGCTGGAGGCCGCCTACACAGGCATGAAGCAGGCCATCGAGGAAGGCGGCGACTACGTGACGCACGACCTGGCCTTCCACCAGGGCCTGCTTCGCGCCTGCCACAACCGCATGCTGGTGCAGATGAGCAAGGCCATCGGTGCGCTGCTGCGCACCAGCTTCGAGATCAGCACCACCAAGCCGCAGGGCCCGGCCAAGAGCCTGCCGCTGCACCGCGCGGTGCTCGACGCCGTGATCGCCGGCCAGGCCGCCAAGGCCGAGCGCGCGGCGCTGGTGCTGATCGACGGTGCTGCGGAGGACATCGAGGACGTGCTGTCCTCGCGGCGCAAGCTGCCTGCCGTGGACCAGCCGGCGCAGCGCCTGAAGCCGCGCCCACGCAGCCGCCGATTGGCGGCGCCGCAGTCCTGAGCGCGGCCCGGGGCAAGCGGCGCTGCCCGTGCCTGCGCTGACGCCATGCCGCAGTTCGCCGCCAACCTCAGCGTCCTCTACCCCGAGCGCCCGCTGGCCGATCGGTTCGCCGCGGCAGCGGCCGACGGCTTTCGAGCCGTGGAGATCCTGTTTCCCTATGTCCTGCCGCGACAGGAGATCGCGCAGCGGCTGACGGACCCGGGCCTGAAGCTGGTGCTCTTCAACACGGCCCAGGGCGACTTCGACGCCGGCGAGCGCGGCATCGCCTGCCTGCCCGGGCGCGAGGACGAGTTCCGCCGCGCCATCACCGGGCAGGCGCTGCCCTACGCGCTGGCGCTGCGCTGCCCGCGCGTGCACGTGATGGCGGGCCGGGTGCCCGCCGGCGCCGACCGCGCCCGGCTGCGCGACACCTACATCGCCAACCTGGCCTGGGCGGCCGCGCAGGCCGCGAGCGTGGGCGTGGCGCTGTGCATCGAACCCATCAACCCGCGCGACATCCCCGGCTTCTTCCTCAACCACCAGGCCGAGGCGCATGCCATCGTGCAGGAGGTGGGGGCGTCCAATCTGCAGGTGCAGATGGACCTGTACCACTGCCAGATCGTCGAGGGCGACTTGGCCGTGAAGCTGAAGACCTATCTGCCCACCGGGCGCGTGGGCCACATCCAGATCGCCGGCGTGCCCGAGCGCCACGAGCCCGACGTGGGCGAAGTCCACCACGCCTACCTCTTCGACCTCATCGACGCGCTGGGCTACGGCGGCCACATCGGCTGCGAGTACCGCCCACGCGGCGACACGTCGGCCGGCCTCGGCTGGTTCCAACGCTACAAGGACTCGCAACGATGAAGCTCCTCATTACCGGCGGTGCCGGCTTCGTGGGCCTGCGCCTGGCGCGCAGGCTGCTGGCCCGAGGCACGCTGGGCGGCCGCGCCGTCGGCCGCATCGTGCTGGCCGACATGGTTGCCGCCCCGGCTGACCTGTTGGCCGACCCGCGTGTGGAAGGCCGCGTCGGCAAGCTGCTGGCCCACGCTGCCGCGCTGCGTGACGAGCCCTTCGACGGCGTGTTCCACCTGGCCTCGGCCGTGTCGGGCGAGTGCGAGGCCGACTTCGACCTCGGCATGGCGTCCAACCTGGACAGCACGCGTGCCTTGCTGGACGCCCTGCGCCACCGCGTGCAGCAGCAGGGCGCCGCGCCCACACGCTTCGTCTTCAGCAGCAGCATCGCCGTCTTCGGCCCCGACCCCGCCTACCCCTTCCCGGCGCTGGTCGGCGACGACACGCTGACCACGCCGCAGACGAGCTACGGCGCGCAGAAGCTGATCTGCGAGCACCTCATCGCCGACTACACGCGCAAGGGCTTCCTGGATGGCCGCGCGGCCCGGCTGGTCACCGTCACGGTGCGGCCGGGGCGGCCCAACGGCGCGGCCAGTTCCTTCTTCAGCGGCATCATCCGCGAGCCGCTGGCGGGCGAGGAGGCCGTCCTGCCGGTGTCGCCCGACGTGCGGCACCCGGTGGCGTCGCCTCAGCGCATGGTGGAAGGGCTGATCGCGGTGTTCGAAGCCACGCGGGATGCCTTCGTCGGCCGCACGGCCATCACGCTGCCGGGGCTGAACGTCACCGTGCAGCAGATGCTGGACGCCCTGGAGGCCGTGGCCGGCCCGGCCGTGCGGGCCCGCGTGAAGCTGCGGCGCGACGAGCGCATCGCCGGCATCGTGGCCAACTGGCCCCAGGGCGTGACGACGAAGCGCGCCGAGGCCCTGGGCCTGCGCGCCGAGACGAACTTCGAAGACATCATCCGCCAGTACATCGCCGACTGCGTCGGCCACCCCACCGCCCTGAAAGGCATGGCATGAACAACATCGACCTGAAGGGCCGTGTGGCCGTCATCACCGGCGGGGCGCAGGGCATCGGCCTGGCGATGGCCGCACGCTTCATCGCCAGCGGCGCGCGCGTGGTGCTGTGGGACATCGACGCCGCGCGGCTGGAGGCCGCCGTGGCGGGCCTGGCCGCGAAGGGCGCAGCGCGCGGCAGCGTCGTGGAATTGACCGACGACGCCGCCGTGGGCGCCGCCACCGCGCAGGCGCTGGCCGCGGAAGGGCGCATCGACATCCTCGTCAACAACGCCGGCATCACCGGCGGCAACGGGCCCACCTGGGAACTGGACCCGGCCGTGTGGCGCCGCGTCATCGAGGTCAACCTGATCGGCCCCTACCTCACCTGCCGCCACCTGGCCCCGGTGATGGCGAAGGCGGGCTACGGACGCATCGTCAACATCGCCTCGGTGGCCGGCAAGGAAGGCAACCCCAACGCCAGCCACTACAGCGCCAGCAAGGCGGGGCTGATCTCGCTGACCAAGAGCCTGGCCAAGGAGCTGGCGACGAAGAACGTGCTGGTCAACGCCATCACGCCGGCGGCGGCGCGCACGGCCATCTTCGACCAGATGACCGAGCAGCACATCGCCTACATGCTGGGCAAGATCCCCATGGGCCGCTTCGTGGAAGTGGGCGAGGTGGCGGCGCTGGCGGCCTGGCTGGCCAGCGAGGACTGCAGTTTCTCCACCGGCGCGGTGTTCGACATCACCGGCGGCCGCAGCACCTACTGACGCTAGTACAGCGTCTTCGCCTGCCGATCCTGCAGCTCGGCGTCGTAGGCGGCGCCGTCCACGCCCACGCGGCTGAGCGCCTGCAGGATGCTGCCTGGCGAGGGCAGGGTCTCGCGCGCCACGTGCTTCGCGGGGTTCCACAGCGCCGAGCGCTTGATCGCGCGCGCGCACTGGAAGAACACGCTGCGCACGCTGATGATCAACACCGACGCCGGCGGCTTGCCGTCGACGGCGAAGCGATCGCACAGCGCAGGCAACGCGCTGATGCGCGCCGTGCCGTTCACGCGCAAGGCTTCACCCACGCCGGGCACCAGGAACAGCAGCGCCACCTGCGGGTTGAAGGCGATGTTGCGCAGGCTGTCGATGCGCTGGTTGCCGCGGCGGTCGGGCAGCAGCAGCGTGTGTTCGTCCAGCACGTGCACGAAGCCGGGGCCGTCGCCGCGCGGCGAGGTGTCCAGGCCCTCTGGGCCCAGCGTGGCCAGCACCGCGAAGGGCGAGGCTTCGATGTACGGGCGGTAGAGCGGGTGGACATGGTCAGCCACCTTGGCCAGCGAGGTTTCACCCGGCGCGGTGCGGTAGACGGCGCGCAGCGCGGCGTTGTCCTGCAGGTCGGCCGACCTGTCCGTCACCAGCGCGTGCAGGTCGGCCGCCATCGTCAGCCGATGCGCCCGAGCAGCAGGTACTCCATGAGCGCCTTCTGCACGTGCATGCGGTTCTCGGCCTCGTCCCACACCACGCTCTGCGGGCCGTCGATCACCTCGGCGGTGACTTCCTCGCCGCGGTGCGCCGGCAGGCAGTGCATGAAGAGCGCGTCGGGCTGTGCCACGGCCATCATCTCCTCGTCCACGCACCAGTCGACGAAGGCCTTGCGGCGCTCCTCGTTCTCTGCCTCGTAGCCCATGCTGGTCCACACGTCGGTGGTGACGAGGTGCGCGCCTTCGCAGGCTTCCATGGGGTGGTTGAAGACCTTGTAGCAGCGGCTGTCGCGGATGCCGGCCACGGCCGCATCGACCTCGTAGCCGCTGGGCGTGCTGACGTGAACCGTGAAGCCCAGGATCTCGGCCGCCTGCAGCCAGGTGTTGGCCATGTTGTTGC
>CAZBUU010000314.1:0-5276 GCA_964495125.1 uncultured Rubrivivax sp. | reverse complement strand
GACGCCAAGTTCTTCTTCGACCAGGACCGCAAGCGCACGCTCGAATCGCGCGTGCCGCAGCTGGACAAGGTGGTCTACCACGGCAAGCTGGGCAGCCAGGGCGAGCGCATGCAGCGCGTGCGCGCGTTGGCCGGTGCCATCGGCGGCCAGATCGGCGGGCCGGCGCTGGCCGCGCAGGCCGAGCGCGCGGCGCTGCTGGCCAAGGCGGATCTCCTGACCGACATGGTGGGCGAGTTCCCCGAGCTGCAGGGCGTGATGGGCGGCTACTACGCGCGCCACGACGGCGAGACCGAAGCCGTGGCCTTCGCCATCGAGGACCAGTACCGCCCGCGCTTCGCCGGCGACGAGCTGCCGCGTGGCGACGCCGGCCTGGCGCTGGCCCTGGCCGACAAGCTGGAGACGCTGACCGGCCTCTTCGCCATCGGCCAGCTGCCCAGTGGCGACAAGGATCCGTTTGCGCTGCGCCGCCATGCCCTGGGCGTGATGCGCATGCTGCTGGAGCGCGGCCTGGCGCTGTCGCTGCCGGATCTCATCACCACGGCGCTGGCCGCCTTCCCGGCCGCGCCGGCCGACGCGCGCGAGGCGCTGCTGGTTTTCATGTTCGACCGTCTTACCGGCCTGCTGCGCGAGCGCGGCCACAGCGCCCGCGAAGTGGAAGCCGTGATCGCAGTGCGCCCGCCCTGGGCGCAGATCACGGCCCGCCTCGAAGCGGTGCGCGCCTTCGCCGCGCTGCCCGAGGCCGAGGCGCTGGCTGCTGCCAACAAGCGTGTCGGCAACATTCTGAAGAAAAGCGAGGAAGCCGCCGGCACGCCCGACGCTGCGCTGCTGAAGGAGCCCGCCGAAGCCGCGCTGGCCCGGGCCCTGGCCGAGGTCGCGCCGCAGGCCGATGCCGCTTTCGAGCGCGGTGACTACAGGGCGTCCTTGCAGGCCCTGGCTGCGCTGAAGACGCCGGTCGATGCCTTCTTCGACCAGGTGATGGTCAACGCCGAGGACCCCGCGCTGCGCCGCAACCGCCTGGCCCTGCTCTTGCAGCTGCATGGCGCCATGAATCGCGTCGCCGACCTCTCCCGCCTCGCCACCTGAACCCCGGGAACGGCCATGTACACCACCCCGCTCGTCATCCTCGGCCGCGACGGCATCCTCAACGAGTTCCGCGAAGGCCATGTCACCGCGCCGGACGAGTGGGTGCCCGTGGACGGCGCGCTGGAAGCCGTGGCGCGCCTGCACCAGGCGGCCTACCACGTGGTGGTGGCCACCAACCAGAGCGGCATCGGCCGCGGCATGATCGACATGGCCGCCGTGAACGCCGTGCACGCCCGCATGCACGAGATGCTGCAGGCCCAGGGCGGCCGCGTCGATGCCGTCTTTTTCTGCCCGCACACGCCGGAAGACGACTGCGACTGCCGCAAGCCCAAGCCGGGTCTGTATCTGGACATCGGTCGCCGCTACGGCGTGGACCTGTCCGCCGTGCCCGTGGTGGGGGACACCCTGCGCGACCTGCAGGCTGCCCAGGCAGCCGGTTGCGAGCCGCACCTGGTCCTCAGCGGACGTGCCCGCGGGCTGGAAGGCGAGGCCCTGCAGCAACTGCTGGCGCAGGTGCCCCAGGCGCGCGTGCACGCCGACCTCAACGCCTTCGTCGACTTCCTGCTGGCGCGCGCCGACATCGCCGACTCGGGCGCCGGGGGACTGAACTGATGCGCGTCGTCTGGGCCTTCCGCTCGCTGCTCTTCGTGCTGTGGCTGACGGCCACGGTGATTCCCTGGGCCCTGATGGCGCTGGTGCTGTCCATCTTCATGCGCGGGCAGAAGCTCTACTGGCCGACCATGTTCTGGCTGAAGATCGCCATCTGGGGCTGCAAGGTCATCACCGGCGTGAAGTACCGCGTGCACGGCCTGGAGAACCTGCCCACCGCCGCGCAGAACACCTCGGCGGTGGTGCTGGCGGCCAAGCACCAGAGCACCTGGGAGACCTTCGCACTGCCCGGTTTCATGCCGCACCCGCTGGCCTACGTGTTCAAGCGCGAGCTGCTGATGGTGCCCTTCTTCGGCTGGGCCATGGGCCGGCTGGACATGATCCACATCGACCGCAGCAAGCGCGCCGAGGCCTGGGCCAAGGTGGCAGCGCAGGGCAGACGGCTGGCGGCCGAGGGCGTGTGGGTGATCATGTTCCCCGAAGGCACGCGCACGCCGCGCGGCAGCCAGGGCGTCTACAAGAGCGGGGCTTCGCGCCTGGCCATCGACTGCGGCATTCCCATCGTGCCCATCGCCGCCAGCTCGGCCAAGTGCTGGCCGCGCAAGAGCTTCTTCATCCGGCCCGGCTTGGTGGACGTTTCCATCGGCCCACCCATCGCCAGCACCGGCCGCCAGCCCGACGAGCTGATGCGCGAGGTGGAGGCCTGGATCGAGGCCGAGATGCGGCGCCTGGACCCCGAGGCCTACGCCGCCGCGGCGCCCGCAGGCTCCTAGCGCCTGTAGCGCGGCGGACGCTCGCCGTTCAGGTCTATGAGCTCGCAGGCGGCCGCGCCCACCGGGCGGCGGCTCTCGCACTGGTCCATCGCGGCGTCCTCGGCCTCTTCACCGGTCTGCGCGTTAGCCTTCCAGCCGTAGGCGCCGGCCGTGGCCGCGAAGGCCTTGTGGCCGGGTTCGGCGGCGTAGTCCACGTGCAGCGCGCGGTCGGCCGCGGCGTCCAGCGCAGGCGGCGCATCGGCGGCCTGGGCCGCGGCCTGCAGTTCTTCCTGGTCGATCTTGTCCAGGGCCGGCTTCACCAGCATCGCGATGGCCAGCGCGCAGGCCCCGGTGACGAGTGAGGTGCCGAGTCGGCTGCCTTCGTCGGGCATCTGGCCGTAGGCGTTTTCACCGTCGCTGCTGGGCACCAGGGCCAGCACCAGCGCCGCGATGAAGCCCAGCACCGGCACGGCCAGAGCCACCGCCCACCAGCCGCTGCGGTTGATGTCGTGGAAGCGCAGCACGCACAGGCGCAGGTAGAACCAGCCGACCACCAGCCCGGCCAGCGACGCCAGCGCCAGGCGGCCCAGGCCCGGCTTGCCGGCCACGAACAGCACCAGCAGCCAGCCCACCAGGAAGCTGCCGGCCAGGCCCATGGCGTAGCCGCGCTTGGACAGCCGGCCCTTGAAGCGCAGGCCCAGCACCGAAGGTGCCTGCTCGGCCAGGCCGCGGCCGGTCTCCATGTGCAGCATCGTGGCGGCGGGCGCGGCGCGGGCCTGGCTTTCCGCCTCCTGGCGCGCCGCGATGCCCATGGGCATGTTGGTCGAACACTCGATGCAGAACACGGCCTTGGGCTGCACCGTGCCGCAGTGGGGGCAGGTGATGCGTTCCTCGCCGTGCAGCACGGCCAGGGCGGGCGCGGCAGCGACGGCCGCCACCGGCCGCGCCGCTGCAGGCACTGGCTTCGCGGCGGCGACCGGCACCGCGGCTGGGGCCCGGACGTCAGGCGCGGCCGCGGCGTCGGCCTCCAGGTGCAGCACCGCCCCCATCTGCGCGAACTGGCGGATGTAGCGGTGGGCGCGCTCTTCGTCGACGTCGCGCTTGAGCACGATGCGCTGCCCTGAGAACAGGCGCGCCAGCCGCGCCGCGTCCAGCTTGAGCTGGTCACCCAGCGCCTGGTGCACGTCCTCGGCGAGGAAGCCTTCGCGCAACTCGCCCTGGAACACCAGCCGGTAGCGCCTGGTCATGCGCGGTGCCCTCCCTGCCTGCCGCCGTCTCGGTGTGGCGGCTGGCGGGGATTATGAGTGTCAGCCGGCGTTGCCGAAACCGGCCGCCCAGCCCGTCCAGCGCTTGGGAAGGGGAGGCGCGTAGTCGCCGCGCTTGGACGTCCTCAGACCCAGCGCGGCCAGCGCCTCGGCGAACTTCACCGCGGCGCTGACGCCGTCCACCACCGGCACACCCAGGCGCTGCTGCAACTGCGTGCACAGGGCGGCCATGCCGCCGCAGCCCAGCACGATGGCGCCACTGCGGTCGCGCTCCAGCGCGGCCTGCGCCGCGGCTTCGATCTGCGCCACGACTTCCTCCCCGCAGTGCTCCAGGGCCAGCACCGGGATGTCGGTGCCGTGGATGCCGCGGCAGGCGTGTTCGAAGCCGTAGCGCTGCACCAGGCGCTCGGCGATGACGCAGGTGCGCGACATCGTCGTCACCACCGAGAAACCCGTCGCCAGCATGCTGGCGGCGTGGAAGGCGGCCTCGGCGATGCCCAGCACCGGGGAGTCGGTCATTTCGCGCGCGGCGTCCAGGCCCGGGTCGCCGAAGCAGGCGATGACCACCGCGTCGAAGCCCTCGCCGGCCGCCAGCTTCATCTGCTCGGCCACACCGGCGGCACCGAAGGCGTCGTCGAAGTGGCTTTCGATGGACAGCGGACCGAAGCTGGGTTGCCGGCCGATCACCTGCGTGCCGGCGGCTGCGACGCGCTGCGCTGCTTCGACCATGCCGGCCGTCATCGCCGACGAGGTGTTGGGGTTCAGCAGCATGAGCTTCATTGCGCGTCCGTTTCGGTGCAGGAATGGTCTGAAGTGGGGCGTGCCGCACCCGTCTTCGCGCCCGGCACGGTGCGCTGCAAGCGGCACGCCAGACTGGCATGTCCATTGCGTCCGGGGTGGGGGATGAGCAGCGCCGACCTCGTTCTGAAGAGCCTCGCCAAGCACTTCGGCAGTGCCGTGGCTGTGGCCGGGGTGGACCTGGCTGTCCGCGCCGGTCAGTACTGCTGCCTGCTGGGGCCTTCGGGCTGCGGGAAGACCAGCACGCTGCGCATGATCGCCGGGCACGAGGAGCCCACCGCCGGCAGCGTCACGCTGGGCGGTCGTGACATCACGCACCTGTCGCCGGCCGAGCGCGGCACGGCGATGATGTTCCAGAGCTACGCGCTCTTTCCCCACCTCACGGTGCTGGACAACGTGGCTTTCAGCGCGCGCATGAAGGGCGTGGCCAGGGCCGAACGCGAAGCCCGCGCCGGTGAACTGCTCAAGCTGGTGCACATGGAAGCCCTGGCCGCGCGGCTGCCGGCGGCGCTGTCCGGCGGCCAGCAGCAGCGCGTGGCGCTGGCGCGCGCGCTGATGATGCGGCCGCAGGTGCTGCTGCTGGACGAGCCCCTGTCGGCGCTGGACCCCTTCCTGCGCATCAAGATGCGCGCCGAACTCAAGCGCTGGCACCGCGAGCTGGGCATGAGCTTCGTTCACGTCACGCACAGCCAGGAAGAGGCCATGGCCCTGGCTGACCTGGTGGTGGTGATGAACCACGGCCGCATCGAGCAGGCCGGCAGCGCGCGCG
>CAZBUU010000313.1:0-5291 GCA_964495125.1 uncultured Rubrivivax sp. | reverse complement strand
GTCTTCGCCCGCAAGATCTTCGCCGAGCGCGACGAAGTGAACCCGCAGTCGGCCATCCAGATCACCACCGCCGCCGGCATCTGCGCCGCGGTGGACCTGTTCCGCGAAGGCCACCTGCCGCAGAAGGGCTTCGTGCGGCAGGAGCAGGTGGAGCTGCCGGCCTTCCTGGCCAACCGCTTCGGCCGGGCCTACCAGCAGAGCCGGCAGGTGGAGTCGATCGGCTGAACTATTTCGTCGCGGCGCACTGCGCGTCCACCCAGCGCAGCGCCTCGGGCAGGGCGTCGCGCCAGGTCTGGGTCTCGTGGTCGCCGTCGGTGATGCGCAGTTCCACCTGGCGCGGCTGGATCTGGAGCAGCGCCCCGTACAGCTGCGCCGATGCCAGCGCGATGCCCAGGCTGTCGTGGTCGCCCGAGGCGATCCAGAAGGCCACGCGCTGCGGCGCGGCGCGGTAGGCGGGCAGCAGCGCCGGGTGGTTGTGCGCCTGCCAGACCTCGGGGTCGAAGCGCCCCTGGCGCTGGAAGGGCGGTGCGGTGCGCGCTGAAGAAGCCTGGGGCGGCAGCGGGTCGTACACCGCCGGGCTCAGCAGCGCGGCGCCGCAGAAGTGGCCGGGGTGGCGCAGCGCCAGGTTCAGGGCACCGTAGCCGCCCATCGACATGCCACCCAGGCTGCGGCCGGCGCGCTCGGCGCTGGCGCGATAGCGGGTCTCCACGAGCGGGATCAGTTCCTCGACGAAGGCCTTCGCGGCGTCGCCCAGGTACCAGCCGTGCGGGCCGAAGCTGGGCATCACGGCGATGCTGGGCCGCATCGCCTGGCGGCGGATGGCACCGTCGAGCGTCTCGCGTGCGCCGGCGCCCTGCGTCCAGCTGTGCTCGTCGCCGCCGGCGCCGTGCAGCAGGTACAGCACGGGGTAGCGCGCGGAGGCCTCGCGGTAGCCGTCAGGCAGGTAGACGGTGAAGCGCACGCTGCGGCCGAGCGTGGCCGAGTGGAACTCGTCGCGCACCAGCTCGCCGGCGGCGGCGGGCAGGCACAGGGCCAGCAGCAGGCCGGCCAGGCCACCAGGCTTGATCGTCAACTCGGGGCTTTCGTGGGGGAGGCGGGCCGCGATGATGCCTCCAGAATGGGCCATGCCGAAGAAGCCGCCCCGCCCGCTCGACGTCGAACTGCTGCTCCAGTTGCAGCGCCTCGGCGTGCCCGCCCTGTCGCCTGACGGCAGCCTGGCCGTGGCCACGCTCACGACGACGTCGCTGGAGAAGAACGCGTCTGCCAGCCACCTGTGGCTGTTCCCCACGGGCCGCGCCCGGCCGCGCCGCCTCACCTGTTGCGGCGACAAGGACGGCCAGCCTGCATGGTCGCCCCGCGGCGACCGCATCGCCTTCATCGCGCGCCGCGAGCAAGAGGGTGTCAAGGACACCACGCCGCAGCTCTACGCCATCGCGCCCGACGGCGGCGAGGCCGAGCGGCTGTCCGATTTCGCGCCCGGCATCTCGTCGTTCAAGTGGCTGCCGGACGGCCGCCGCATCGCCTTCACGGCCTGGGTGTGGCCCGGCGAGAAGGGCGCAGCGGCACAGGCCCGCCGCCACAAGGCCTTCAAGGAACGCAAGGAGACGGGCTACGTCACGAGCGAGGCCTACTACCGTTTCTGGGACCACGGCGTGCCCATGGGCCGCGCGCTGCACTTGCTGCTGCTGGACACCAAGACCGGCCGCGTCACCGATCTCTTCGAGGGCACGGCGCTGGAACTGCCGCGACATGACGGCGGCAACGAGTTCTATGACGTCCACCCCGACGGCCAGCACATCGCCTTCGCGCACGACCCGGCGCCCGAGAAGCTGCTGGACAACCGGCTCGTGCTGTCGGAGATCGACCTGCGGACGATGCGCACGCGCACGCTGGTCGATGACGCGCGCTGGGACCTCGGCGCGCCGCGCTACGCGCCCGACGGACGTCGCATCGCGCTGCTGGCCGTCGAGATCGGGCGCAGCCACACGGCCCTGCCGCAACTGGCGGTGGTGCAGGGCGCGGGCCGCTGGAAGGCGCTGGGCGGCCGCTGGGACCTGTCCGTGAACGGCCCCCTGCGCTGGGCGCCGGAGGGCGCCGGCGTGTACTTCACGGCCGAGCAGGCCGGCCGCTGCCACCTGTTCCGTGCCGACCCTGGCGCCGACACCTTCGAGCGTGTGCACGAAGGCGGCTGGGTGCAGGGCTTCGACATCGCCGGCCCGACGGTGGTGGTGGCCGCCGACAGCGCCCGGCACCCGGCGCGCCTGCTGGCGCTCGGCGCGCCGCCGCGCCGGCTGGAGCGCTTCAACGACACGCTGCTGGCGCGCGCCGATCTCGGCGAGGTGCGCGAGGTGACGATCACCGGCGCCCAGGGCGACCCCGTGCAGATGTGGCTCACCTTCCCGCCCGGCTTCGACGCGCGGCGCCGCAGCCCCGTGCTGCACGCCATTCACGGCGGCCCGTTCGCGGCCTCGGGCGACACTTTCTCCTACCGCTGGAACCCGCATGTCTTCGCCGGCTTCGGCGCCGTGGTGGCGCAGGTCAATTACCACGGCAGCAGCGGCTTCGGCTGGGTCTTCCGCGACAGCCTGATCGGCCGCCAGGGCGAACTGGAAGGGCAGGACATCGAGGCCGCCACCGACTGGCTGCTGGAGCAGCGCTGGGCCGACCCGAAGCGGGTGTACGCCTCCGGCGGCAGCTACGGCGGTTTCCTCGTGGCGTGGATGAACGGCCACGTGCCGGCGGGCCGGTACCGCGCCTTCATCTGCCACGCCGGCGTGTTCGACCGCGTGGCCAGCTTCAGCGCCGACTCCTGGCCCGTGCGCCCCAAGGACCTGGCCGCGAAGTACTGGGAGGACATGCCCAAGGTGCTGGCCCAGAGCCCGCACGCCTTCGCCGGTGCCATGGCCACGCCGACGCTGGTGACGCATGGCGCGCAGGACTTCCGCGTGCCCGACTGCAACGGCCTGGCCTACTACAACACGCTGAAGGCCCGCGGCGTGCCGGCGCGGCTGCTGTGGTTCCCGGACGAGAACCACTGGGTGCTGAAGCCGCGCAATTCGAAGCAGTGGTACGCCGAGTTCGCCGCCTGGCTGGCCGAGCACGGCCTGAAGGGCAAGCTTCAGGCGCCTTCGCCGTAGGTCTTCGCGTGCTCCAGCGTGTACTCGGCCAGCGGCCCGAAGCGCACGCGGGCCATGGCGCCACGTTCGGCGTCACCGAAGTAGACCCAGGGTTCGATGACCTCGCCACCGCCGGCGGGCGCCACGCGGATGCGCTGGCGCTGGTACCAGCCGGGCTCGTCGATCTGCTCCAGCACGTCCATGCGCGCCAGGCCGGCGTCGTCGACGGCGTAGACCTGGCCCGTGACAAGCTCGCCCCGGCCGGGCGTGGGCATCAGCCAGGGCAGCCCGTCATCCACCAGGACGAGCAGCGGGAAGCGTTCCACGGTGACGAAGTCGCCGCCCACGCGGCGGCCTTCGTTGACGTGGAAGTTGGGGTAGCCCTGCTTGAGGGTGCCGTACACGAAGACCAGATGCTCCATGGTGGGCAAGGCTATCACCGGGCCCGGCGACAATCGGTGGCGTGAAGCCCTCCTTCCTGCTGCAGGGGCCCTTCGAGGCCGCCATCGTCGATCTCGACGGCACCATGGTCGACACCGTCGGCGACTTCGAGGTTGCGCTGCGCCTGGCGCTGTCCGACCTGGGACTGCCGCCGGTCGGCCGCGCCTTCATCTCGCGCACCGTGGGCAAGGGCAGCGAGCACCTGCTGACGCGCACGCTGGCCGAGGTGGGTGCGCCAGCCACGCTCTACGAGGCCGCCTGGGCGCGCTACCAGCACCACTACCTGGCCATCAACGGGCAGCATTCCGACGTGTTCCCCGGCGTCGTGGAGGGCCTGCGCGCCTTGCGCGATGCCGGGCTGGCCCTGGCCTGCCTGACCAACAAGCCCAATGCCTTCGCGCGGCCTCTGCTGGCCAGCAAGGGGCTGGACGGCTTCTTCGCCCACGCCTTCGGTGGCGACGCCTTCGAGCGGAAGAAGCCCGATCCGCTGCCGCTGCTGAAGACCTGCAAAGCGCTGGGCAGCGCGCCCGGCCGCACGCTGATGATCGGCGACAGCAGCAACGACGCCGCCGCCGCGCGTGCCGCCGGCTGCCCGGTGGTGCTGGTGAGCTACGGCTACAACCATGGCGAACCGGTGTCGACCGCTGGCGCCGACGCGGTGGTGGACCGCATCGACGAGATTCCCGCGCTACTGCTGGTTCGTTGAGTTCTGCGGCTGCTGGCCCAGCAGCGCGTCCTTCAGCAGGCGGTCGGCCGGGTTGTTGCCCAGCCAGATGCGCATCAGCGCCATGAAGAACTCGGGTTCCTTGATCACGTCGCCGGTGGGCTTGCCGTTGACCAGCACCTGCGTGCCGGTGCCGGGCACGAAGTCGACGGAGAAGTTGTCGCCCGTGTTGAGCTTGCGCCGGGTGGAAAAGACCTCGGCCATCTGCAGCATGCCCGGGATGAACTTGCTGAACTGGTCCTTGGGCACGTTGTCCTGCATGCCGCGGGTGAAGAGCTTGCCGAGTTCGTTGCCGTCGATCTCGCGCAGCATGACGACGTGCAGGCGCTTGGGCCCCGGGGCACCCAGCACGGCCTCGGGCGTGGTGGCCTTGGTGCCCAGGTACAGGCCCGCCGTGTAGACCTTGATGATGAACTTGTAGCGGATGCCCGCACCGTTGAGCTGCAGCGTGCTGCCGGCCACCTGCACGCTGGGCGGGTATTTCACGCCGGCCAGTTCCACGGTCTGCGCGGTGGCCGGGCCGGCGGTCAGGACCAGGGCGGCCAGAGCGGCCAGAAGCGGACGTCGTTCCATGGCGGCTCTCACGTGCGGGCTTGACTGCGAAGCGGCGGAGTCTGCCACCGGCGGACCTGGCCCGTGTAGAGGCTGCTGCTAAACTGAGGACATGTTCACGGCCCGCAAACAGACTGCAGGTTCCCGCGACCGGGGAGCCTGGCCCTGGCGTCGCTCGCCTCGCCATCACGTCTGAACGCCGGGCGCATTCCGCCCGACCATTTGCACCGAACGCCTGCGGCTGAAGGCCGCGCGGCGCTGCCGACGAGGGTTACCCCGTGATCACCGAACTCGAGTTCCAGAGCCTGGCCAGCCAGGGCTACAACCGCATACCGCTCATCGCCGAGGCGTTTGCGGATCTTGAAACGCCGCTGTCCCTCTACCTGAAGCTCGCCGGCGGCGCGCGCCACAGTTTCCTGCTGGAGAGCGTGGTCGGCGGCGAGCGCTTCGGGCGCTAC
>CAZBUU010000312.1:0-5303 GCA_964495125.1 uncultured Rubrivivax sp. | reverse complement strand
CGCCGTCCTTCGCGCCGTTCTTGCCGCGCCACTTGTCGACGAAGTAGATGAGCGAGTCGCCGATGCCCTTGATGGCCGGGATGTTCAGCTCGCCGGGGCCCGCCGTGCCGGCATAGGCCCAGGCACCGAGGGACTGAGCGCGCTCGAAGGCCTGGCGCGCGTTCTGCACGCGGAAGGCGATGGCGCAGATGCTGGGGCCGTGCAGCCGCGCGAAGCGCTGCGCGAAGGAGTCGGGCTCGGCGTTGACGATGAAGTTGATCTCGCCCTGGCGGTACAGCAGCACGTTCTTGTGGCGGTGCCGGGCGATGGCGCGGAAACCCATGCGCTCGAACAGCGCGCCCATGGCGGCGGGGTCCGGTGCGGCGTACTCGATGAACTCGAAGCCGTCGGTGCCCATCGGGTTGTCCCAGGGGGTGAGCTGCATGTCTTCGCCTCCGCAAGCGGTGTCCGGATGCGCGCACTGTAGGAGCGCAGGCTTGCAGGGTGCCTGCGTCGTACGGCGTGAAATCGCCAGTCGGTGCAGGAAAACTGCAAGAATGAATGGATGGAGACCGAGTTCGAGCTGAATGCCGTGGATCGGCGCATTCTTGCTGCGCTGCAACAACAGGGCCGCGCCACCTACGACGAACTCGCGTCGGCGGTGGGGTTGTCGGCCAGCGCCACGCTGCGCCGGGTGAAGCGGCTGGAGGAAGCGGGCGTCATCGATGGCTATGCGGCGCAGGTGGTGCCCGAGCGCGTGGGCCTGGGCCTCACGGCCTACATCAACGTGCGCCTGGCCAAGGGCGGCGGCGGTGGCAACCCGACCGAGGACTTCGCCGCCGCCCTGCAGGCCTGGCCCGAGGTGGCGGAATGTTCCGCGCTCTCGGGCGAGATGGACCTGCTGCTGCTGGTGCGCGTGCGCGACATGGCGCACTACTCGCGCTTCGTGATGGACACGCTGCTGCGCCACGCAGCCGTGCAGGACTGCAAGACCAGCTTCCTGATGCGGCGCCTGAAAGGCACGACCGCCGTGCCCTTGTAGCGCGCGCTCAGGCCAGCGGGGTGGTTTTCATGATCTGCACCGGCGTCGGCGCCGGCCAGCCGGCTTCCTTGCCCACGCGCACCATCATCTCGTTGGTGTCGAAGTAGACCTGCCAGTAGTGGTCGGTGTGGCAGTAGGGCCGCACGGCGATCACGGTGCCCAGCAGGTTGATGTCCAGCAGGTTCACTTCAGGCGCCGGCTCGGCCAGCACGTTGGGGATCTTGGCCAGCTCGGCCTTGAACAGGGCCATGGCCTGCAGCGCGTCCACCGCGCCGTTCAGCTGTGCCGTGCGCTCCACGCGCCGTGCCGGGCGCGCCGAGTAGTTCAGGATGGTCTCGCTGAAGACCTTGCTGTTGCCCACCAGCGTGAGCACGTTGTCGGGCGTGATGATCACGGTGCCGAAGAGGCCCAGCTCGTGGATGGTGCCCACCAGGCCGCCGATCTGCACGAAGTCGCCCACCTTGAAGGGCCGCAGCACCAGCATGAAGGCGCCGGCCGCGAAGTTGCCGAGCATGCCGCTCCAGGCCGCGCCGATGGCCACGCCCGCGCCGGCCAGCATGGCGGCGAAGCTGGTGGTCTGGATGCCGAAGTAGCCCAGGATGCCCAGCACCAGCGCGATGTTCAGCGCGATGGTGACGATCGAGCCCAGGTACTTGGTCAGCGTCGGGTCGACCTTGTTGCGGTTCATCGCCGCCTGCAGCAGCGAGATCACCTTGCCGATGAGCCAGCGGCCGACGATCCAGAACGCGATCGCTGCCAGGATCTTGATGGCCAGGTCGGTGAGCGTGGTGCTGAGGAAGTTCTGGATCGAATTCATGTCCATGTTTCAACGCCTTCGGGTGTGGTTGTACTGCCGCAAGGGCCGGAGCAACTATTGCACACCGGTGCGAAGGCCTACCTAGCTTTCGGTCGGGTCACGGACGTTGCCCGTGCAGGGCAGGCATGACGCTCAGAGCGCCGGGATCGGGCTGTCGTCGCTGTCGATCTCCTGCAGCAGACGCGCCGCAGGGACCAGCGCCATGTTCAGCAGTTGAGCGACGTCGCGCACGTCGTCCGGAATGGCGGCGTTGTCCCAGCCGTCGGCGGAATGGCGCGCCACGCGGATGGCCAGCAGCACGTTGCGCATCTGCGCCGTCATCTGCGGCGCGTGGTCGTCGGTGATCTGCACCAGCAGCGAAGGCAGTCGCCACTTCAGCATCAGCGCGTGCTCCAGGTCCACGAGCTCGATGTTGAGCAGGTCCTTGTGGATGGTCGCGGTGCGCAGGGTCGGGTCCATGCGCTGGCGGGTGTCGATCTCCAGCGCCAGCGTGGGCGCGTACAGCCAGAGCAGCAGCTCGGCGAAGTCGTGCAGCAGGGCCGCTTCATGGATGACGCTGGCGTCGTGGTCCATGCGGTGCACGGCAAAGCCGATGGCGAAACGGGCGGCGCGGCGTGAGCGCTTGAGCACGCGCTCGAAGCCGGCCTGCGCCGCCGGCTGGCCGGCCAGCAGCGCTTCCACGCTGGACTGCGGGCCGAAGTGGTGGAAGAAGGGCGGGATGCCCAGCATCACCAGCGACTCGGTGACGGTCTCGGTCTCGCTGCCGCCGCGACCGCGGCGCAGCTGCGCCACCAGCGCCAGCACCTTGATGGTCATGAGCGGGTCGTGCGCCACCGTTTCGGTGAGCATGCGCGCATCCACCGCGTCTTCGTGCTCGCGCAGCTCTTCGATGGCCGCTGCCGTCTCGGCCAGCACCGGCAAGGTGGCATGGTCGAACAGGGCCATCCAGCCTTCCAGGGTGGCCGGCGCGCGGGTGATCGGGGCGATCGGTTCGGGCATGGTGCAAGGGTGGGGCGGCAGGCCGCCTCCTCACACGCTTATCGGCTTGGGCGGCGGCGGGCTTGAGCCGGCCCCCTGCGACAGGCAGGGGGCCAGGCAGAAGCTTACAGCCGCGTGACCCCGGGCAGGTAGCCGACGAGCTGGCCGTCGATGTAGAGCGCCCCTTCGGGCGCGCCGGCGTCGGCGTAGAACTCGTAGACCATCTCGCGCACCGGCGGCAGCGGCCGTTCGGGCGCGACCCAGGCGGCCAGCGCTTCGAGCGCGCGGCCGGCCAGGCGGAGGGCAGCGGCGAGCACGGCGCGAAGTCCGGTCTCGGCGGCGGGAGCGGCTCCGTAGGGAGCGAAGGGCATCGTCATGATGGGTCTCCGTGGGAAGCCGCTCCGGTCATCGCCGGGCCGGGCTTCGTGGGGGTGGATTCAGGGGCTTCTTTGCAACTGGTGCAGTTCGCTGCGCAGGTCGCGTTGCAGTCGCTGGCGTTGCTTGCCGGGGCGGTGGGCACCGGCCGTGCGCTGCGCTGCAGGCATGGCGAAGGGGTTGCGCGGCTTGGTGGTCTTGAGGGTGATCTTCATCGGGACTCTCCTGGTGCGTGGCTCGGTTCAGGCGCTGAAATGCAAACGGCCCGGGCTGCTGGTGCAGACCCGGGCCGTGGCGGCGGAAGTGCCGCTGCTTGCTGCGGCGGCCTTCAGCTCACCGGCGCCCCGGGCGGAGCACCGACTGCGAAAACGCGGACCTGTTCACGGCGCATCGGAACGGCGGACACGGCCGCGAAGGGGCGGCGTGCAAGACGTTCGTTCTGGCGCAGGGACAGGTTCATCGCGGTTCCGTTGAGGTTGATCGGACGCGGTGCGGGGCTTGAAAAAGCACCCCTTGGCACCACGGGCTTGCGCAAATGATAAATACGAAGTTATCAGTGCGCAAGAGGCTTTGATCAGGGCGCGTCCCACGAACGTGGGAGCGGGTGAACCCGGGGCCTACTTCCGGTGCTTGAGCGGCGCCACGCCGGTCTGCGTGCGCAGCCACAGCGCGTGCGCATCGTCGGTGGCCGCGGGGGCCGGGCTGCTGTCGGGCCGTCCTGCGGGGGCCGTGGCCGGGGGCGCCGGTGACGGGGTCAGGACTTCGCCCAGCAGGTCCAGCAGCCGCGTGCGGGCGCGCTGCGGATGGCGGCGGTAGTAGGTGAGCACGAGGCCGACGATGAAGCGCTCGTCGTCGTCGCGCGGCACGGATTCGTCGGCCGGCGCGGCTTCCCGGGCCAGCGGCGCCGGTGCCGGCGCCGCCGCAGCGCCGGCGCCATGCGGCGTGTCCATCCAGCCGCCCGGCTTGTGGCACAGGTGCTCGAACTGGCGCGCCAGGCGTTCGCCGATCTGCCGCGAGCGGCCCTTGATCTGGCTCCAGTAGCTGGGCTGGATCTGCACGCGTTCGGCGAAGCGCCGCTCCAGGCCGCGCAGCGTGGCGGCGTCGGCATGGCGCGCGGTGGCGCGCACGAACTCTTCGAAGAGCAGCAGCGCGTTGTCCAGGCGCACCTGGGCGAGGTCTTGGGGGCCGGTGGGCTGCATGGTTCGGGAAAGTGCAGATGATAAAGCGCCCTTGACCTCGAGCCTGCCCGTAGGATGGCGCCATGGACCGAGCGACGCTGCCCGAGGTCGTCTTCCCCAGCGGCGAGACGCGCCCGGCCCTGGGCGTGGGCACCTGGCGGCTGGGGGAGGCGGCGACACGCCGCGCGGCCGAAGTGGCTTCGCTGCGGCTGGCACTCGAGCTGGGCTTCCGCGTCGTCGACACCGCCGAGATGTACGGTGACGGCGGCGCTGAGGCGGTGCTGGGCCAGGCGCTGGGCGAGGCCTTGCGCGGCGGCGTGGCGCGCAGCGAGCTCTTCGTCGTCTCGAAAGTGCTGCCGCAGCACGCCAGCGAACGCGGCGTGCAGGCGGCCTGTGAGGCCAGCCTGCGGCGCCTGCAGGTGGAGCAGCTCGATCTCTACCTGCTGCACTGGCGCGGCGGCGCGCCGCTGGCCGACACCGTGCGTGGCTTCGAGCAGTTGCAGCGGCGCGGGCTCATCCGGCTGTGGGGCGTGAGCAATTTCGACAGCCAGGACATGCGCGAGCTGTTCAGCGTGCCCGGCGGCCGCGCCTGTGCCACCAACCAGGTCTACTACTCGCTGGGCGAACGCGGCGTGGAGTTCGAACTGCTGCCCTGGCAGCGCGTGCAGCAGATGCCGCTGATGGCCTACTGCCCCTTCGACCAGGGCACGCTCGTCGACCATCCCGCGCTGCGCCCGGTGGCCGAACGCCACCGCGCCACGCCTTCTCAGGTGGCGCTGGCCTGGCTGCTGCGACAAGGCGGCGTGATGCCGATCCCGAAGGCCCGCAATGCCGTGCACCTGCGTCACAACTGGGCCGCGCAGCAGCTGCGCCTGAGCGACGCCGATCGCGCCGAGCTGGACCGCGCGTTTCCGCCGCCGCAGCGGCGCGCGCC
>CAZBUU010000311.1:0-5420 GCA_964495125.1 uncultured Rubrivivax sp. | reverse complement strand
CGATGGCTTTGGCGACGAAGACGAGGTCGATGCTGGCGGAAATGGTGCGCGGGTCTTCCATCATGTAGGTGATGAGCTTGCGCAGCAGGCCGTCGAACTCTTGGTCGATCTGGTCGTCCTGCTTGAGGACCTCCAACGCCTTGCCGGTGTCCAGGCGGGCGAAGGCATCCAGCGCCTTGCGCAGCTGTGCGATGGCCAAGTCGGCCTCAAAGCCGAGGTCGGACACGGGCAGGCGCAGGCGCGAACTGACGCCGGTGTTGATGAGCCGCTGAACGGTACGCGCGATACGCGCAGCCTCGTCACCGACGCGCTCGAGGTTGGCGATGGACTTGCTCACGGCGATCAGGAGCCGCAGGTCGCGCGCCGTGGGCTGGCGTCGGGCAATGATGGCCGAGAGATCGCGGTCGATCTCCACTTCCATGCGGTTGACACGCTCCTCCTCCTGCAGCACCTGCGAGGCGGTTTCGTCACTGAAGTGCGTCAGCGCATAAAGGGCCTGGGAGACCTGCGACTCGACGAGTCCGCCCATTTCCAGCACGCGGCTGGAGATGCCGCTGAGGTCGGCGTCGAACTGGGTGGAGAGGTGCTTGTCGCTCATGTGAATCGCTCCTTCGGCACTCAGCCGAATCTCCCAGTGATGTAGTCCTCGGTGTCCTTCTTCTTCGGCTGCATGAACAGCTCCGGCGTGCGGCCGAACTCGACCAGGTCACCCAGGTACATGTAGGCCGTGTAGTCGCTGCAGCGTGCCGCCTGCTGCATGTTGTGCGTGACGATGACCACCGTGTAGTCGGCCTTCAGCTCGTGGATCAGTTCCTCGATCTTGCCGGTGCTGATGGGGTCCAGCGCCGAGCAGGGTTCGTCGAGAAGAAGCACCTCGGGCTTGATGGCGATGCCGCGCGCGATGCACAGGCGCTGCTGCTGGCCGCCCGAGAGGCCGGATCCGCTCTGGTCCAGCTTGTCCTTGACCTCGTTCCACAGCGCCGCCTTCTTCAGTGCCCACTCCACGCGCTCGTCCATCTCCACGCGCGGCAGGCTTTCGAAAAGGCGCACGCCGAACGCGATGTTGTCGTAGATCGACATCGGGAAGGGCGTGGGCTTCTGGAAGACCATGCCGACTTTGGCGCGCACCAGCGTCACGTCCAGCTTGCTGGACAGGATGTCGTCGCCGTCGAGCAGGATCTGGCCTTCCGCGCGCTGCTCGGGGTAGAGCTCGAACATGCGGTTGAAGGTGCGCAGCAGCGTGCTCTTGCCGCAGCCGCTGGGCCCGATGAAGGCCGTGACCTTGCGTTCGGGGATGTCCATGTTCACGTGCTTGAGCGCGTGGAAGCTGCCGTAGTAGAAGTTCAGGTCGCGCACGGCGATCTTGGCCTTCTCGGTGATGGAGGTCTCGACCTTGGTGTCCATGGTGGGCCCCGTTCAGTTTTGCTTGCGGAACAGCACGCGGGTGAGGATGTTCAGCCCCAGCACGCCCAACGTGATGATGAAGACGCCCACCCAGGCCAGCTCGCGCCAGTTCTCGTAAGGACTCATCGCGAACTTGAAGATCGTGACGGGCAGGCTGGCCATGGGCTCGCGCAGGTCCGTCGTCCAGAACTGGTTCGACAAGGCGGTGAACAGCAGCGGCGCCGTTTCACCCGCAATGCGCGCCACCGCCAGCAGCACCCCGGTGATCACGCCGACCCGGGCCGCCTTCAGGGTCACTGCCGAAATCACTTTCCACTTGGGTGTGCCCAGCGCGTAGGCCGCCTCGCGCAGCGAGTTGGGGATGAGCGCCAACATGTCCGACGTGGTGCGTATCACGACGGGAATGACGATCAACGAGAGCGCCAGCACGCCTGCGAAGCCGGAGAACGATCTGAAGCGCGCGACGATCAGCGTGTAAATGAACAGGCCGATGACGATGGAAGGCGCGGACAGCAGGATGTCATTGATGAAGGCCGTGATGCGCCCCAGCCACTTGCCCTGGCCGTACTCTGCAAGGTAGACGCCGGCCATCACGCCGACGGGCGTCCCGACCGCTGTTGCCATCAGCACCATCAGCAGCGAGCCCATGATCGCGTTGGCCAAGCCACCGGTCTCGGCCTGCGGTGGAGGCGTCATCTGGGTGAACACGGCCAGGGCCATGCCGCCGATGCCCAGGCGAATGGTTTCGAAGAGGATCCAGGCCAACCAGAACAACCCGAATCCCATGGCCAGCAAAGACAGCGTCAGCGCCAGCTGATTCATGAACTTGCGCTGGCGGTGAAGGCGCAGGCGGCCGGCGTCGATGTTCTGCAGGCTCACGACCGCCTCCCCTCATTGCGCTTCAGGCGCATCAGCAGAAGTTTCGACAGCGACAGCACGACGAAGGTGATGAAGAACAGCACCAGGCCGAGATAGATCAGTGACGCCTGGTGCAGGCCCGGGTTGGCCTCGGCGAATTCGTTGGCCAGCGCCGACGTGATGCTGTTGGCAGCTTCGAACAATGACAGCGAATCGAGCTGGTTGAAGTTCCCGATGACGAAGGTGACTGCCATCGTCTCACCCAGAGCTCGCCCCAGGCCGAGCATGATGGCGCCGACGACGCCCGACTTCGTGTAGGGCAGCACCACCTTCCAGACCACTTCCCATGTGGTGGACCCCAAACCGTAGGCCGATTCCTTCAGCATGGGCGGCGTGGTTTCGAATACGTCGCGCGTCACCGCTGCGATGTAGGGAATGATCATGATCGCCAGGATGATGCCGGCCGACAGGATGCCGATGCCGACCGGGGCCCCCGAGACCAGCGTGCCCAGGATCGGCGTGTTGCCCAGCAGACCCTGAAGCGGCAATTGAACGTAGGTCGCGAGGATGGGGCCGAAGACGAGCAGACCCCACATCCCATAGACGATGGATGGCACTGCCGCGAGGAGCTCGACGGCGATGCCCAGCGGCCGACGCAACCAATTCGGGGAAAGCTCCGTCAGGAAAAGGGCAATGCCGAAGCTCACCGGCACGGCAATCAGCAAGGCGATGCCCGAACTGGCCAGCGTCCCCCAGATCATCACCAGGCCGCCGTACTTGTCGTTCACCGGGTCCCACTCACTGCGGACCAGGAAGCTCAGACCGTACTCGCTGATGGCCGGCCAGGCGCCGACGACGAGCGAGACGATGATGCCCAGCAGCGCCGCCAGCGTGAACCAAGCTGCCGCATGGGCCAGCGCGGCGAAGAGTGCGTCGCCCCAGGGCATGCGACGCTGCCGAGCGGGTGGCCGGCCACCGCTGGTGGCGATGGAATCGTCGGCCTTCATGTCAGGCCGCAACGGCGAGGCAGGCAGCGTGGCAGCCATGAGCGACTCTGGGTCAGCCGACGATCACTTGAACGCCACGGGCTTGCCGCTGGCGTCCTTGATGTCGCCCCAGGCCTTGCGCACCAGAGCCTTGACCGAGTCGGGCAGCGCCACGTACTCGAGATCGGACGCCATCTTGTCGCCATTGCCGTAGGCCCAGTCGAAGAATTTCAGCGCCGCCGCAGCTTGCGCCGGCTTCTCCTGCGACTTGTACATCAAGATGAAGGTGGCCCCGGTGATCGGCCAGGCATCCTTGCCCGGCTGCTCGGTCAGGATCTGGAAGAAGGTCTTGTCCCAGGAGGCGCCGGCCGCTGCCGCCTTGAAGGTGGAATCGTCCGGACCGACGAAATTGCCGGCCTGGTTCCGCATCATCACGTGCGCCATCTTGTTGGTGGTGGCGTACGAGTACTCCACGTAGCCGATGGTGTTCGGCAGGCGCTGGACGAAGGCGGCCACACCCTCGTTGCCCTTGCCACCCGCACCGGTGGGCCAGTTCACCGCCGTGCCCTCGCCCACTTTGGCTTTCCACTCGGCGTTGACCTTCGAGAGGTAGTTCGTGAAGATGAAGGTGGTGCCCGACCCGTCGGCGCGCCGCACGACGGCCACGGCGGCATCCGGCAGCGGCACGCCAGGGTTCAATGCAGCGATGGCCGGGTCGTTCCACTTGGCGATCTTGCCCAGGAAGATGTCGCCCAGCACCTGGCCGGTCAGCTTCAGCTGGCCCGGACCAATGCCCTTCACGTTGATCACCGGCACGACGCCACCGATCACCGTGGGGAACTGCATCAGACCGTCCTTCGCCAGGTCAGCGTCGGACAGCGGCATGTCGGAGGCTCCGAAATCGACCGTCTTGCCCTTGATCTGGCGGATGCCCGCACCCGACCCGACCGACTGGTAGTTGATCTTCGCGCCGGATGTCTTGTGGTAGGCGTCAGCCCACTTCGCATACAGCGGCGCCGGGAACGTAGCACCAGCCCCGGTGACATCCTGGGCACTGGCATGGAAGCCCGCAGTGGCCATCACGAAGCTGGCGACTGCCAGACCGATCGTCCTGAAAGTCATGCTGGGACCTTTCTCTGTGAGTGCGTGTTCATGTGACAGCGGGCACTCTAGGGGGGGTCCGTGACAGTGCCGTGACAGTGCCGCGCCGTCGCACACCGTCACGCTGATTTCACCGAACCGTCATGAAGGCGGCCGACCATCCGTCCCCGTCAGCAATTCCTCACGAATCGACCATGACCAAGCGCCCCTTCCTTCGTGCCCTTGCCGGCCTGACTGTCATCGCCACCCTTGCTGGCTGCGCCAGCACGCCCCAGCCCGTCAGCGTGGCCGATACCGTGGCCCGCACGCCTGAGCTCTCGACTCTGGCGAGCCTGCTCCAGCAATCCGGTCTGGCAGACACCCTCCGCCAGACCGGCCCCTACACGCTTTTCGCCCCCACCAACGACGCCTTCAAGGCCGTGCCGGCCGCGACGATGGCCAAGTTGGCCGCCGACAAGGAATTGCTGAAGTCCACGCTCGCCTTCCACGTCGTGGCGGGCACGATGAAGAGCGCCGAGATCAAGGTCGGGCCGGCCAAGTCGGTGCAGGGCGCCCCGCTGGCGCTGGCCCGGGCCGGCACCTTCGTGACCGTCGAGGATGCCGTCGTCCAAACGCCCGATCTGGCGGCCAGCAACGGCGTGGTGCACCTGATCGACCGCGTCTTGACCCCGCCCAGGAAGTAAGCCGGACGGAGCAGCCCGCTGCGGGGCCTCAGCCTGCGGCGGCTGCCGCCGCCATGCGCTCGGCGCAATGGCGGCCCAGTTCAGCGTCGCGCGCTTCCACCATCACGCGGAGCACGGGCTCGGTGCCCGAAGCACGGATCAGCACGCGGCCGTGGGGTCCCAGTTCCTGCTCGGCGCGGGCACGCGCGTCGGTGAGCGCGGCGTTGGTCTTCCAGTCGCTGCCCTCGCGCAGGCGCACGTTGATCATCGTCTGCGGGTACAGCGTCACGCCCTCCAGAAGGTCGGCCAGGGTGCGGCCGCTGCGGCGCACCGCCTGCAGCACCTGAAGCGCGCTGACGATGCCGTCGCCCGTGGTGTGGCGGTCCAGCGCCAGCAGGTGGCCCGAACT
>CAZBUU010000310.1:0-5439 GCA_964495125.1 uncultured Rubrivivax sp. | reverse complement strand
CGCTGCCGCGGCGCGCCCAGCCGCGCCAGTGCGTTGGCGAAGGCCGGCGCCAGCGGCGGCAGGCCGGGCTCGCCCATGCCCGTGGGCGGCTCCGTGCTGGGCACGATGTGCACGTCCACCTGCGGCATCTGCGGCAGGCGGGCCACGGTGTATTCGTGGAAGTTGTGCTGCTGCACCTCGCCGTCCTTCAGCGTGATGGCCGCACCCGGCAGCGTGGTGCCCAGCGCCATCAGCGCCGCGCCCTGCACCTGGGCCTGCACGTTCAGCGGGTTGACGGCGGTGTTGCAGTGCACGCCCGCGGTGGCCTTGTGCAGCTTCGGCGCGCCCTTGTCGAGCGAGGCTTCCACCACGTAGGCCACCACCGAGCCGAAGCTTTCGTGCACGGCCACGCCCCAGGCGCGGCCCTTGGGCAGCGTGCGCGTGCCGTAGCCCGACTTCGCCACCGCCAGTTCCAGCGCCGCCAGGTGGCGCGGGTGCTTGCCGCCCCAGAGCTGCCGGCGCAGCGCCACCGGGTCCTGCTTCGTCAGCGTGGCCACCTCGTCGACCATGGTCTCCATCACGTAGGCCGTGTGCGTGTGGCCCACCGAGCGCCACCACAGCACGGGCACGTTCTGCACCGGGCTGTGCAGCGAAGCGCTCACCGGCAGCGCGTAGGCGGTGTCGCCCACGCCTTCCACGCTGGTGCCGTCGATGCCGTCCTTCACCAGGAAGGACTCGAAGGGCGTGCCCTTGATGATGCTCTGGCCGACGATGCGGTGCTGCCAGCGCATCACGCCGCCGTCGGCACCGAGATCGACCTCCACCTTGTGCATGTAGCTCGGCCGGTAGTAGCCGCCCTGGATGTCGTCCTCGCGGCTCCAGACGATCTTCAGCGGCGTGGTCTTGCCCGAGGCGCGCCAGGCCTTGGCGATGCGCGCCGCTTCCACCAGGTAGTCGCTGGAGGGCACGGCGCGGCGGCCGAAGCCGCCACCGGCCATCAACGTGTGCAGCAGCACCTGCTCGGGCTTGAGGCCCAGCGTGGCCGCGATGGCGCCCTGGTCCACGGTCTGGAACTGCGTGCCGGCCCATACGCGGCAGGCCTCGCCGTTGAACTCGATGACGCAGTTCAGCGGCTCCATCGGCGCGTGCGCCAGGTAGGGGAAGTGGTACTCGGCGCGGATCGTCTGCGCCGGCGTGCCGGCCAGTGCAGCCGGTTTGCCCTCGGTCTTCACCGGCGTGCCGTCCTTCTGCGCCAGCGCCTGGTAGGCGGCGCGCTGCGCCGTGCTGTCCACACGCTCGACCCCGGCCAGGTTCCACTCGGGCTTGAGCGCCTCGCGGCCCTGCTTGGCGGCCCAGTAGCCCTTGGCGGCCACGGCCACGCCGCGGCCGCCGCGGTCGAGCTCGACCTCGAACACCGCCGACACACCCTTCACCGCGCGCGCCGCGGCGGCGTCGAACTTCGTCACCTTGCCGCCGAACACCGGCGCCCGCGCCACCACCACCGTCTGCAGGCCGGGCAGCAGCGCCTTGGTGGCCGGGTCCACGCCGAAGTCCATGCCGTAGGCCTGGCGGCCGCGGGCGATGTCGCGCGCGTTCTTGCGCACCTGCGGCTTGCCGATGAGCTTGAACTGCTCGGCCGTCTTCAGCACCACCTTCTGTGGCACCGGCTGCTGCAGCGCGGCGGCAGCCAGTTCGCCGAAGCCGGCCTTCTGGCCGGCGGGGCCGCTCAGCACGCCGTCGGCCACCTTCACGGCGGCGGCGTCCACGCCCCACTGCTTCGCGGCGGCGGCCACCAGCATGGCGCGGGCCCGCGCGCCGATCTCGCGGTACTGCTGCCAGGAATTGGCCATGGTGCCTGAGCCGCCCGTCATCTGCATGCCGTACACCGGGTCGGCGAACACCGGGGCGGCGGGCGCCAGCACGCCCTGCACGCGCGACCAGTCGGCGTCCATCTCCTCGGCCACCAGCATGGGCAGGGCGGTGGCGGCGCCCTGGCCGAAGTCCAAGCGGTTGACCTGCACGGTGACCGTGCCGTCGGCCGCGATGGCCACGAAGGGCCCCGGCATCTGCTGCGGCTTCAGCCCGGCGGCGGCCGGGGCGTTCTGCGCGAAGGCGGGGGCGAAGGCCAGCGCGAAAGCGCCGGTGCCGCCGAGCTTGACGAAGCTGCGGCGGTCCAGTTCAACGGATGCGGCGAGGGCGGCGCTGCGGCGGGCAAGTGCTGCGAAGCTCATGTCGGCCTCCCGTTCAAGCCAGCGACGCCGCGGCGTCGTGGATGGCGGCGCGGATGCGCTGGTAGGTGCCGCAGCGGCACACGTTGCCGGCCATGGCGATGTCGATGTCGGCGTCGCTGGGCTTGCGCTTCTTCTTCAGCAGCGCCGTGGCGCTCATGATCTGGCCGCTCTGGCAGTAGCCGCACTGCGCCACGTCGTGCCTGACCCAGGCGTCCTGCACGACCTTGCCGACGCGGTCGCCTTCCATGGCCTCGATGGTGTGCACCTTCGCGCCGGCCACGCTGGCCAGCGGCGTGGTGCAGCCGCGCACGGCCTGCCCGTTGACATGCACGGTGCAGGCACCGCACTGCGCCATGCCGCAGCCGAACTTGGTGCCGGTGAGGCCGAGCTCCTCGCGCACCACCCACAGCAGGGGCATGGCGGGGTCGGCGTCCAGCTTCAAGCGCTGGCCGTTCACGCTGAGGGTGGTGGTCATGGTCGGTGTCCCGGTGTCGAACAGGGCGCCGACGATACTGCGGCGCCGTGAATGCCGCAGGCGCCGTTCACAAAGGCTTGCGCTTCAGCGGCGGATCTCGCCCTGGCCCAGCACCACCCACTTCATCGAGGTCAGCCCCTCCAGCCCCACCGGCCCGCGGGCGTGAAACTTGTCGGTGCTGATGCCGATTTCCGCGCCCAGGCCGTACTCGAAGCCGTCGGCGAAGCGCGTGCTGGCGTTGACCATCACGCTGGCGGAGTCCACCTCGCGCAGGAAGCGCATGGCGCTCGGGTGCTGCGTGGTGAGGATGGCGTCGGTGTGGTGGCTGCCGAAGCGGTTGATGTGCGCGATGGCCTCGTCCAGCGAGTCCACCACCTTGACGCTGATGATGGGCGCCAGGTACTCGGTGGACCAGTCGGCTTCCGTCGCGCGCACCACGCCGGGCACGCCGCCCAGCAGCGCCGCGCTGCGCGGGCAGGCGCGCATCTCCACGCCCTTGGCCGCGAACAGGGCGCCGATGCGCGGCAGGAAGGCCGCCGCCTGCGCCGCGTGCACGAGCAGGCTCTCGGCGGCGTTGCAGGGGCTGTACTTCTGCGTCTTGGCGTTGTCGGTGACGGTGAGCGCCTGTTCGAGGTCGACCTGCGCGTCGACGTAGACATGGCAGTTGCCGTCCAGGTGCTTGATCACCGGCACGCGGGCTTCGGCGCTGATGCGCTCGATGAGTCCCTTGCCGCCGCGCGGGATGATGACGTCCACGTACTCCGGCATGGCGATGAGCCGGCCCACCGCGGCGCGGTCCGTCGTCGGCACCAGCTGCACGGCCTCGCGCGGCAGGCCGGCCTCTTCCAGCGCCGCCTGCACCAGCGCGGCCAGCGCGCGGTTGCTGTGGATGGCCTCGGAGCCGCCGCGCAGGATGCAGGCGTTGCCGCTCTTGATGGCCAGCGACGCGGCCTCGATGGTGACGTTGGGCCGGCTCTCGTAGATCATGCCGAAGACGCCCAGAGGCACCCGCATCTGACCCACGCTGATGCCGCTGGGGCGGCGCCTGACGCCGGTGATCTCGCCGATGGGGTCGGGCATGGCGGCGATCTGCTCGCAGCCTTCGGCCACGGTGGCGATGACCTTCGCATCGAGCTTCAGCCGGTCGACCATCGGCTCGGCCAGGCCGGCGGCGCGCGCGGCGGCCAGGTCCTGTTCGTTGGCCGCGGCCAGCGAAGGGCCGGCTTCGCGCAGGCGGCGCGCCAGCGCCAGCAGCGCGGCGTTCCTGGCCGCGGTCGGCGCGGCCGCCATCGCCGTGGCGGCGGTCCGGGCGGCCTGGCCCATGGCGGCCATGGTGACATCGATGTCGGAGACGGGTTCGCGGGGGGCGTTCATGGCGTCGCCATTGTCCCATTGCGGGGCAGCGCCCCGCTCAGGGCGGCAACAGGCGCAGCACCCACAGCCACAACGAAGCCGTGGCCGCGAAGCCCACGGTGGACAGCACGATCGCGCCCGTGGTCTCGGCCTGCAGCGTCTCGTAGCGCTGCGCGAAGATCATGGCGTTGCTGCCCGCCGGCAGCGCGGCCATCAGCACCACCACCGCCAGCGGCAGCCCGCCGAGCCCGAAGCCCAGCCAGGCCACGGCCAGCACGGCGGCCGGCAGCAGCAGCAGCTTGGTGGCCGTGAGCCACAGCGCCGCCTGCAGGCTGCCGCGCAGGCCGTAGGCCGCCAGCGTGACGCCGATCAGCACCAGGCACACCGGCACCACGGCCGCGGCCAGCGTGGCCAGGCCTTCGTCCACCACCGGGTGCAGGCCCAGGCCCGTCAGGTTCCACAACAGCCCGGCCAGCACCGGCAGCACCACGGGGTGGATGACGGTGTTGCGCGCCGTGCTGGCCAGCGTGCGCGCCAGGGCGCCGGGGTCGGCGTGGCCGGCCTGCGTGCGCGCGAGGTCGCTTTCGGCCAGCGCCGTCAGCACCGACAGCAGCACCAGGGCGTGCAGGCTCACCAGCGCGATGTGGATGGCCAGCCCCGCCTCGCCGTAGACCGCCGCGACGAAGGGGATGCCCACCTGCACCGAGTTGCCGAAGCTCACCGTGATGGCGCGCACCGCAGGCGCCGCCGCACCGTGCCGCGCCGCGGCGCCGCGCCAGCGGTTCCACGCGTAGGTGCCCAGCAGCAGCGCCAGCACCGGCACGAAAAAGGCGGCCAGCGTGCGCCAGGGCATGTGGGCCAGGTCCAGCCGCACCGTGGTGCGGATCAGCAGCGCCGGCACGAACAGGTAGAAGGCCAGGTTGCCCAGCACGCGGGCCGGGTCGCCGTCTTCCGGCCGGCCCAGCCAGCGCCGCCGCGTGGCCACCCAGCCGATGGCCACGGTGACGAACATGGCCAGCAGCTTGGCGAGCACGGCGCCCGTCATCGGCGCCCCCGTGGCGGTGGACTCAGGGTGCGGGGTAGATGCCCAGCCAGGCGCCCATGGCCAGCAGCGCCTTTGGGTCGTAGTTGACGTAGCCCTGCACCTTGATGGGCTCCAGCTTCTTGCGCCCGGCCTCGGTGCTGTCCAGCGCGATGAAGTACTCGCGCAGCTTTTCGAGCTGCTCGTCGGTGACCTGCGGCCCGGCGATCAGGTGCTTGATGGGCACCGGCTTGCTGCGCGCCAGCACCTTGCCGCCGCTGGCTTCCCACTGCTTGATCACCGCGCCGGAGGCCGAGGCGCCGGTCTGCGTGAAGGTGTGTTCCACCATGAAGGGCACGGCGTCCTGGTAGCGCGTGTAG
>CAZBUU010000309.1:0-5478 GCA_964495125.1 uncultured Rubrivivax sp. | reverse complement strand
TGGAGGCCGCCGCCGCGCGCCGCGCCGCGCTGGCCGGCCGCGTGGAGGCGCGCAGTTCGCCCGAACAGCCGCTGGACGTGCTGGTGCAGCACCTGGTCACCGTGGCGCTGGGCGGCGGCTTCGACGCCGACGACCTGTACGCCGAAGTGAAGGGCACCCGCGCCTACCGCGATCTTCCGCGCGAAGCCTTCGACTGGGCGCTGGCCTTCTGCGAGCGTGGCGGCGACAGCCTCACGGCCTACCCCGAGTACCACCGCGTGAAGCAGGTCGAAGGCCTGTGGCGCGTGCCCGATCGCGGCATCGCGCGACGCCATCGGCTGCAGGTGGGCACGATCGTCAGCGACGCCTCGATGGCGGTGAAATGGCAGAGCGGCGGCACCATCGGGCAGATCGAGGAAGGCTTCATCGCGCGCTTGCACCAGGGCGACCACTTCGTCTTCGCCGGCCGCGTGCTGGAGTACCTGCGCACGCAGGACATGGCGGCCTACGTGAAGTTGGGCAGCCGGAAGAAGGGCGTGGTGCCGGCCTGGGCCGGCGGCAAGATGCCGCTGTCCAGCGAGATGGCCGAGTCGGTGCAGGCGCTGCTGGACGAAGCCGCGCAGGGTGAACTGCTCGACGTGGAGATGCATGCTGCGGGGCCGATGCTGATGGCGCAGGCGAAGCTGTCGCAGTTGCCACGGCGTGGCGCGCTGCTCGTGGAGCAGTACCGTTCGCGCGAGGGCCACCACCTGTTCCTGTACCCCTTCGCCGGCCGCAACGTGCACATCGGCCTGGCGCAACTGCTGGCGCTGCGGCTGGCCAAGGCCGAGCCCAACACCTTCTCGCTCAGCGTCAACGACTACGGCCTGGAGATCCTGGCGGCCAAGCCCGTGCAGATGCCGGACGCGCTCTTCAGCACACAGGACCTGATGGACGACGTGCTGGCCAGCCTGAACTCGGGTGAACTGGCGCAGCGCCGCTTCCGCGAGATCGCGCGCGTGGCCGGGCTGGTGTTCGGCGGCTACCCGGGCGCGCCCAAGAGCCTGCGCCAGCTGCAGGCTTCCAGCAGCCTGTTCTTCGAGGTCTTCCGCAAGTACGACGCCGGCAACCGCCTGCTGGGCCAGGCCGAGACCGAGGTGCTGTCGCAGGAACTGGAGCTGGGGCGGCTGAGCGCCACGCTGCTGCGGTTGGCGGCGCTGCCGCTGACGCGGGTGGAACTGCAGGTGCCGAGCCCTTTCTCGCTGCCCTTGATGGTGGAACGCCTGCGGGAACAGCTGAGCACCGAGAAGATGAAGGACCGCCTGGACCGCCTGCTGGCCGAAGCCGAGGCCGCGCTTCGGGAACCGGCTCCCGCCGCTCCCCGTGCGCGTCGCCGGGCCCGCTAGGATGCCGGGATGCGCCGCCTTGCCCTTGCCGCCCTGCTGTCCACCGTCGCCGCCGGCGCCTGCGCCGCCACGAACGGCCTGGAGCGCGTGGCCTGGCTCGCCGGCTGCTGGCGCGCCGAAGGCGGCGAGGCGGGCAGTGGCGAACAGTGGCTGCCGCCGGCGGGCGGCACGATGCTGGGCGTGTCGCGCAGCGTGAAGCAAGGCGTCACGGTGACGCACGAGTTCATGCAGCTGCGCGCGGTGGCCGACGGCAACATCGTGTTCATCGCCCAGCCGGCGGGCCAGCCCGAAGCGCGCTTCACGCTGATGGCCGGCGGCCCGGCCGAAGCGGTTTTCGAGAACCCGCAGCACGAGTTCCCCCAGCGTGTGATCTACCGGCTGGAAGAAGGCGGCCGGCTGCGCGCCCGCATCGAGGGCAAGCCCCCCGGCAACGGTGGCATGAAGACGGTGGAGTTCCCCCTGCAACGTGTGCCCTGCGAAGCGCCCGCCGGCCAGCCCGAGGCTTTCCAGGGTCTGCCCTGGGGCGCCGACGAAGCCGCCATGCTGGCCCGCTTCGGCACCGCCCTGAAGCGGGCCGATTGCAACGCCGCGGCGCGGCGTGCGGCGCGCCCGGCGCGTCCGCCCGAGGCCTGCAACCATCCGCTGGTGACGCCCTACGAAGTGGCCGGCGTGCCCTTCCGCCTGAACCTGCACGTCGACGAGGCCACGCGCCGGCTGCTGCGCGTGGCGCTGGTCTGGGAAGGCGCCGTGCCCGGCGGTGCCGACGCCGGCTTCAGCGAGAAGCACCGCCAGCTGCGCCAGCTGCTGGCGCAGCGCTACGGCAGCCCGGAGTCGACGCATGTCGCCAACGAGCCCGAGGCCTGGAACGCGCAGGCACGTTGGCGGCGCGGCGAGACCCTGATCGAGCTGAACTCCACCTTCCAGCCGCGCAGCGCCGGCGGCGGCGCGCGCGAGACGGTGGAGATCGTCTACCGGCCGACCACGGCGGGTGACGCCGGGCGGCTTTGAAACCCAGGACCCTGCCCATGAACACGTCCCTGCCCGTATCCCGCAAGCTGCGGGGTCGCCGTGACCTGCTGTCCGTGCTTTTCCTGGGCCTGGCAGGCTGCGCCTGGGCGGCGCCGGCGGCGGGTGTCTCCGGCGTGGTCACGCAGGTGGTGGATGCCACGACGGTGCGCTTCACGCCGGCGGGCGGCGGCGCCGCCATCGTCGTCCGCATCCGTGACATCGACCCGCCCGAGCCCTGCCAGCCCTGGGGCCCCGAGGCCAAGGCCGCGTTGGCGGCGCTCGTCCTCAACAAGTCGGCCACCTTGGCGGCCGGCGGGCGTGATGCCCGTGGCCGCATCCTGGGCGCACTGACGATCGAAGGCCTCAACGTCGGGCGGCACATGGTCGAAGAGGGCCACGCCTGGAGCATCCGCACGCGCGACGACAAGGGCCCTTACGTCAAGCAGGAGCGCATGGCCAAGGCGCTGGGTCGGGGCCTGCACGGCAGCCCGGGCGCGGTGATGCCGCGCGACTGGCGCCGCACGCGCGGCGCCTGCCCGGCCTGACACGGGCGCCGCGAGGCGCCGGCTCACCCCCTGAACCAGGGGCCGTCACTTATCGCCGGCGCTGTCATCTTTCTTTACAGCGCCCTTTCGGGTGACCCAAGAATTCTCGCTAAGTCATTGCCGGCGAGATGGAATCTCCGCGTGGTATGCAAATTGCGCAAATGACGCTCGAGCCCGAATCGTCGGTCCCGCTCTTCAAGTTCCCCGCGCATTGGCGGGGTGGCGCCGGGAATCCTGGCGCGATACGGTGTCGGTACGGGCTCACACGGTCGGTCAACACAGGGGATGGCGATGGTGAATTGGTCCGCAGGTCAGGACAGAGACGAATCCAGCGGGTTCGTCGGCAGGTGTTCCAGCTTCGGCAGAAGCCTGGTCAGGAATTCGGCCCTGGCGATCGTCGCCACGGCGGCCATGGCCTCCGGCGCATCCGCCGAGACGCTGCTCATGCCCTCGCGCGACGCGCGCACCACGGCACCCGTGGTCGTCTGGGGCGTGCACACGCAGCCCGTCGGCACCGTGTGCGCGCTGGACTTCGGTGATCTCACGCCGGTCCAGAACTGCACCGGCGACGACCGCTCCTACGTCGCCTACTCGCACACCTACGCCAACCAGGGCACTTACACCGTCCGCCTGACGGTGGGCCTGGAAACCACCACCACAACGATCCAGGTGTTCAACCCGGCGCTGCTGATCGGCGGCGTGACGGGTGACAACAACCGCAGCCTGGGCATCAACATGGCCATCCAGGATGGCCTGCGTTCCCTGTGGACGCAGCAGGTCGATCGCGCGGACAACTTCCCGGCCGGCACGACGACCTGGTGGAACAACTCGGGCTTCGACTACGCCGACACTTCGCTGGTGGTGCTGGCTTTCGAGAACCAGGGCTACAAGATCACCGCCAACGTGGCGCCGACGGGCATCTTCGAGAAGTACGTCGTCCGCCGGGGGCTCAACCATGTGCTGAGCAGCCTGAACTCGGTGACTCTGGGCCTCACGCCCGGCGGCAACAACCCCTGCGTGGGCGTGCCAGCGGCCACCTTCGCCGATTGCGGGGGCTTCGCGCCGCCGCAAGACACGGGCTATACCACGGCCGTGGCCATCCTGGGCTTGGCGGGCAGCGGCGCGTTGGCACAGGTCAACACCGAAGTGCCCGGGCCGACGAACGGCAAGACCTACGGCGAGATCCTGCAGCGCATGGTGAACGCGCTGGCCTGGGGCCAGAACGACGCCGGTGGTTTCGGTCGCGGCGGCTGGGACTACGACTTCAACAACACATTCCGCGCCGACGGCTCCACGATCGGCTGGGACGTGCTGGCCCTGCTGGACGCCTCGGCGGCCGGTGTGGTGGTGCCCACCTGGGTGGTCGACGAGTTCAAGCAGCTCATCAACACCGGTGGCATCCTGAACGACGACGGCTCCTTCGACTACACCGCCGACGGCAGCACCGCCGGCTACAGCAACCCCGGCCCGCAGAAGGTCGGCATCGGGCTGCAGGCGCTCTTCCTGATGGGAGAGACCTCGGGGGCGCGTGTCAACGCCGTGCGCGCCAACCTCAACAGCTGGTGGAACGGTTCCGCCGGTGGCATTGGCCCGAACGACTGGGGCTGCGGCATGCCGGTCGCGCCGTTCTATCCGGACGACTCGAACAAGGGCTGCGCGTACTCGATGTTCAACAACTTCAAGGGCTTGAAGCTGCAAAACATCGCCACGCTGCCGAACGTCACTCGTCCTGCCGGTCCCGGCCTGCAGCCGGCGGGTGACTGGTATGCGGACTACCAGGACTTCCTGGTGACCACGCAGAGCGCGCCCGCCACGACAGATGGCGGCTACTGGCTGATGGGCTTCTCGTGCTGCGCCAACGGCAGCGCGCTGACCACGGCCATCGCCGAACTGATCCTGTCGCCGGTGGCGCTGGTGGCGCCGGACCCGGTGCTGTTCTCGACAGTGGGCCTGAGCCCGCTGACGGCCACCAACCCGGTGGGCACCAGCCACACGGTCACGGCCTTCACGCAGGCGGCCAACAACGCGCCGGTGCCGGGTGTGACGATCACCTTCCGCGTCCTCACGGGCCCCAACGCCGGCAAGAACGGCACGGGCACGACGGGTGCGGACGGCAAGACGAGCTTCACCTACACCGACACGGCCGGCCCGGGCACGGACACCATCCAGGCCTTCATCGGCACGACGCTCAGCTCCAACCAGGTGCTGAAGATCTGGGGCATTGCCTGCGATGTCAACAACGACGGCGTGGTGAGCCCGGCCGACATCCGCCAGATGCGCACGCGCCTGAACACGGTGTCTACCGGCCCGACGGATCCGTACGACCCGAACCGCGACGGCGTCGTGAACATCGCCGACATGCGTTATTGCCAGCTTCGTCAGACGGCCACCACGCCCTGAGCCGGCGCTGACCTCATCCACCCGGGAGCGTCCCTCCCGGCCATCACTTGAATCTTGTTGAGTAGGGAGTCTTGAAATGAGCAGCATCAAACTGAAGCGCGGAGCCCTTGCGGCGATCGCCCTGGCGGCCTCCGCGCTGCTGTCGCCGGTGCAGGCCGCGA
>CAZBUU010000308.1:0-5509 GCA_964495125.1 uncultured Rubrivivax sp. | reverse complement strand
GCGCGCAACGACAACTTCCGCGTCAAGCGCTACGTCGCCAAGTACACGGTGAACCCGGCCCTCGCCAACGGCATCGCCCACGAGGTGGGCAGCATCGAAGTCGGCAAGTGGGCCGACCTGGTGCTGTGGCGCCCGGCCTTCTTCGGCGTCAAGCCGAGCCTGGTGCTCAAGGGCGGCTTCATCGCCAGTGCGATGATGGGCGACGCGAACGCCTCCATCCCGACGCCGCAGCCCGTGCACCACCGGCCGATGTTCGGCAGCTTCGGCTCGCTCGTGCAGGCCACCTCGCTGACCTTCGTCAGCAGTTCGGCGCTGCGCGGTGACATCGGCGACCAGCTGAACCTGAAGAAGCGCCTGTCGGCCGCGCACGGCTGCCGCACGGTGAAGAAGGGCGACATGGTGCACAACGGCTGGCTGCCCAAGATGGAGATCGACGCGCAGACCTACCGCGTGCGCGCCGACGGCGAACTGCTCACCTGCGACCCCGCCACCGTGCTGCCCCTGGCGCAGAAGTACTTCCTGTTCTGAAGGCGGCGCCGGCTGGCGCGACAATCGCGGCCATGCTGATCGTCAACAAGCTCATCGCCCAGGCCCGCGGCCTGGCCCCGGCGCTGGTCAAGCGCGCCGCCACCGTGACGCTGGACTGGACCGTGCGCCAGCGAAGCCGTTTCGATGCCGTGGACTCGGGCGGTCGCCAGCTCGGCGTGTTCCTTCCGCGTGGCACCTCCGTGCGCGGGGGTGACGTGCTGGTGGCGGAAGACGGCTCGCTGGTGCAGGTGCTGGCGGCGCCGCAGCCGGTGCTGGTGGTGCGGCCCTGCCCCCAGCACGGCCAGCCGGCCGACCTGCTGCGCGCGGCCTACCACCTGGGCAACCGGCACGTCGCGGTGGAACTGAAGCCCGACCACCTGAAGCTGGAGCCCGACCACGTGCTGGCCCGCATGCTGGACCGCATGCACCTGATCGTGAGCGAGGAGAACGCCGCGTTCGAACCCGAGGGCGGCGCCTACGAAGGCGGGGGCCACGACCACGGCCACGCGCACGAACAGGGTCATGACCATGATCACGCCCAGGGTCACGACCACGGCCATGACCATGACCATGACCATGGCCACGAGCACGGCCCCGGCTGCGGCCATGACCACGGCCACGGGCACGACCACAAGCACTGAATGAGCGCGCCGCCGGCGACCCTGCTGCAGCTGATGTGGCTGGCCTCGCCGGCCCTGCCGGTGGGTGGTTTCAGCTACTCCGAAGGGCTGGAGGCGGCGGTGGAAAGCGGCCGCGTCGCAGACGAAGCCCAGGCCGCCGACTGGTTGTCGGCGCAGTTGCAGCTGGGCCTGGCGCGCAGTGACCTGCCGGCCCTGACGCGCGCCTGCGCCGCCTGGCGGGCCCATGACGCGGCCGAGGCGGCCGCCACCAACACCTGGCTGCGCAGCACGCGAGAAAGCGCCGAGCTGCGGGCGCAGGCCGAACAGATGGGCCGCTCGCTGCTGGACTGGCTGCGCAACGGCCCCGAGGCGGCCGACCCGCGCGTCGCCGCACTGGCCGCGCTGCCGCCGGCCCCGCTGTGGCCCACGTCCTTCGCGCTGGCGGCCACGCTGGCCGGCGCCAGCGCGCACGACGCCGCGCTGGCCTTCGCCTGGGGCTGGGCCGAGAACATGGCGCAGGCTGCGATGAAAGCCGTGCCGCTGGGCCAGGCGGCAGCGCAGCGGCTGCTGGCGCGGCTGGCGCGCGAGATCCCCGGCGCCGTGCAGCAGGCCCTGGACGAAGTCGACCCGCAGGCGCATGCCCCCATGCTGGCCATCCTGAGCGCCCAGCACGAGGCGCAGTACTCGCGCCTGTTCCGATCGTGAGCACCATCCGCTGCATCGTCGTCGACGACGACACCGAGATCCGCACGCTGCTGGCCGGCTTTCTGCAGCAGCACGGCCTGCAGGTGGAGACGCTGGCCGACGGCAGCGCGTTGCGCCGCCGCCTGCCGCTGGGCGAGGTGGACCTGCTGGTGCTGGACCTCATGCTGCCCGACGACAATGGCCTGGCGCTGTGCCAATGGGCCAAGGCCGAGCGGCCCGGGCTGCCGGTGATCATGCTCACGGCGCAGGGCGACCCGGTGTCGCGCGTGCTCGGCCTGGAGCTGGGTGCCGACGACTACCTCGCCAAGCCCTTCGAGCCGCGCGAGCTGGTGGCGCGCATCCGCGCCGTGCTGCGCCGCGGCGCGCCGGTGGCCGAGCGTCGCGCCGAGCTGCACTTCGCGGGCTGGACCTTCGACCGGCTGCGCCGCCAGCTGCGCGCACCGGATGGCGCCGTGGTGGCGCTGTCGGCGGCCGAGTTCCGGCTGCTGAACGCCTTCGTCGACCACCCGGGCCGCGTGCTGGCCCGCGAGCGCCTGCTGGAACTCACGCGCGCGCCCGGCACCGAAGTGAACGACCGCAGCATCGACCTGGCCGTGTCGCGCTTGCGCGGCAAGCTGGGCGACACCCAGCTCATCCGCACCCTGCGCGGCGAGGGCTACCTCTTCGACGTGAAGGTGCAAGCGTGAACTGGCGTCGCTTCGACACCCTCGGCCTGCGCCTCTTCGTGCTGATGTGGGTGACTCTGGTGGTGAGCCACCTCGTGGCCTTCGCGCTGTCCATGCCGCTGGGCATGGGCGAAGCGGGCCCGCGCGTGGCCGACCGACTGGACCCGGCCCATATGCCCACGCTCGGCTCGCTGCCGCCCGGCGGGCCGCTGGACCCCGGGCCACCCGGCGGCGGCGCTCGCGGCCCGGGTGGGCCGGGTGGCCCGAAAGGCCCTCCGCCCGCCCTGCCCGCCCAGGTGCTGTGGCTGGACTACGGCCTGCGCGCGCTCGTCATCGCGCTGGGCGCGGCGCTGGCGGCGCGCTGGCTGGCCGCGCCCATGCGGCGGCTGGCCCGCGCCTCGCGCGAGCTGTCGCAGGGGCTGGCGCGCGGCCGCGCGCCACCGGTGCTGGACGAGCGGCACGGCACGCTGGAGATGCGTGAGGTCGCGCAGGTCTTCAACGGCATGGCGCAGCGCCTGCAGGAGCAGTTCGACGCCCGCGGCATGCACCTGGCCTCGGTCTCGCACGACCTGCGCACGCCCTTGACGCGGCTGCGCATGCGGCTGGAGGACGCCGAACCCACGCTGGCCGCCGGCGCCGAGAGCGACATCCGCGAGATGAGCGAGATGATCGACGCCACGCTGGACGTGCTGCGCGAGCAGCGCGAAGGCAGCGAAGCCCAGGTGGTGGACATGCCCTCGCTGCTGGCGGCGCTGTGCGACGACCTCGCCGCCGCCGGCCAGGACGTGCAGCTGGCGCCACCGCCGCCGCTGCGCGCCCGCGCGCGGCCGGCGGCCCTCAAGCGCGTGCTGGGCAACCTGGTGGGCAACGCGCTGCGCTACGGGAGCAGCGCGCAGCTCGCCCTGGCCCGCGATGGCGACGGTCTCAGTGTCACCGTCGACGACTGCGGCCCCGGCATCCCGCCCGAGCAGCTGGAGATGGCCTTCCGTCCCTGGGTGAGGCTGACCGAGTCTCACGCGCGCTCGGGGCACGGCCTGGGCCTGGCCATCGCGCGCGACCTGGCCGAACGCGACGGCGGGCGCGTCACGCTGGAGAACCGCGCCGAGGGCGGTCTGCGCGCGCGCTTGTGGCTGCCGGTGGCCTGAGGCGCTGAAACACGCGCAGCGCCGATGTGTCGGCGCGGACACAAGGCAGCGAAACCCGCGATACATCGCGACGTTGCAATCCATGACATCGACGGCGGCCGAGGGGCCGCTCGATGCCTGGAGACCCCGATGCGACACGACCACCCGATCGAAGCCCATGACCTCGGCCTCGGCCATGACCTCGCCACGCTGATGCAACAGGCCACGCAGCGCCGCCGCGCGCTGCGCTGGCTGCTGGCCGGCGGTGCCTCGGCCGCCGGCCTGGTGCTGCCGGGCTGCGGCGGCGGGGGCGACGACGAAGGCACGGGCAGCGTCGCTTCCAGCGGCAGCACGGGCACGACCACCGGCACCACCACCGGCACCACCACGTCGGGCAGCTGCAGCGTGATCCCGGAAGAGACCGCCGGCCCCTATCCGGGCGACGGCTCCAACACCGCCAGCGGCAGCATCGCCAATGCCCTGGCGCTGTCGGGCATCGTGCGCAGCGACATCCGCAGCAGCTTCGCCGGGGCCAGCGGCACGGCCAGCGGCGTGCCGATGACGGTGAAGCTCACGCTCGTCAACACCAACGGCAGCTGCGCTTCACTGGCCGGCTACGCCATCTACCTGTGGCACTGCGACGCCCAGGGCCGCTACTCGATGTACTCCAGCGGCGTGACGGCCGAGAACTTCCTGCGCGGCGTGCAGGCCACCGACAGCAGCGGCGCGGCCACGTTCACGACCATCGTGCCCGGGTGCTACAGCGGACGCTGGCCGCACATGCACTTCGAGATCTTCCGCAGCACGGCCACCGCGACGCAGTACACGAACAAGCTGAAGACCTCGCAGCTGGCCGTGCCCGAGGACCTCTGCCGCACGGTCTACGCCGGTTCGGGCTACAGCGGCAGCCTGAGCAACCTGAACGCCATCTCGCTGGCCAGCGACAACATCTTCAGCGATGGCTACGCCACGCAGCTGGCCACCGTGACCGGGGACGCCACCAACGGCTACGTGGCCACGCTGCAGGTGGGCATCGCCGCCTGAAGCCCGGCGTCGTTCACGTTTCTTTGCAGCCTCGGCTTGCCCGCGCCGGAACGCGCGGCGCATGATCGGCATCCGAACGGAAACATCCGCTCAGGGAGCGATCATGAGACATGCCGCCTTTCCTCTTCGCACCGCCCTGCTGGGCGCCGCCCTGGCCGCCACGGCCGGCCTGGCCCAGGCGCGTGGGCACTGGGGGCTGGAACTCAGCATCGGCGTGCCCATCGGTCCGGCCTATGTCGGCCCGGTCTATGCGCCGGTTTACGGCAGCCATGTCAGCGCGCTGCCGGCAGGCGCCGTGAGCCTCAGCATCGGCGGCGGCCGCTACTGGCGCCACGGCGGCGTCTGGTACCGGCCCTGGGGGCCGCGCTGGGTGGTGGTGGCGCCGCCGGTGATCGTCGAATCGTCCCCGGTGGTGGTGCGCGAGCGCCCGGCCGTGGTGGTGGAGGACGGCCCGCCGCCCGTGCGCGTGCCGGCCAGCCGGCCCGACCCCATCATCTACCCGCGCAACGGCCAGAGCGCGCAGCAGACGGAAGCCGACCGCCAGGAATGCAACCGCTGGGCCACCACGCAGCCGGCCGCCATGGCCGAGGCCAGCGTCTTCCACCGCGCGGTGGAGGCCTGCATGGACGGGCGCGGCTACACGATGAAGTGAGTCCCCATCGGCCGGGCTGGGTTCATGCATCATGGTGTGCATGAACACCAAGCTGCATGCCATTCCCGGCCGAACGAAGAAGCTTCCTCCGCTGCGCGTGGGCGTCGGCGGCCCGGTGGGCTCGGGCAAGACCACCCTGGTGGAGATGCTCTGCAAGACCCCTCCGGGCCC
>CAZBUU010000307.1:0-5509 GCA_964495125.1 uncultured Rubrivivax sp. | reverse complement strand
TCATCAACTTCTTCCCCGAAGAGCGGCGCCAGCAGCTGCTGATGGACCTCTCGCTGAACCTGAAGGCGCTGATCAGCCAGCGCCTGATGCCGCGCGAGCAGGGCCGCGGCCGCGTGGCGGCGGTGGAGATCATGCTCAACACGCCGCTGGTCAGCGACCTCATCTTCAAGGGCGAGATCGCCGAGATCAAGGACCTCATGCGCCGCAGCCGCGAGCTGGGCATGCAGACCTTCGACCAGAGCCTGTTCGACCTCTACGAGAGCGGCGCCATCAGCTACGAGGACGCGCTGCGCAACGCCGACAGCGTCAACGACCTTCGCCTGCAGATCAAGCTGCAGAGCCAGCGCGCGCGCAGCAACGACCTCTCGGCCGGCACCGAGCACATGAAAGTCGTTTGACGCTGCGGGGTGCGAAGGTGGCGCTTACCATTCGCGCCATGAGCACCCGCACCTACGAAACTCAATCGCCGCGACGCGTGGCCTTTCTCGGCCTGGGCGTGATGGGCCACCCGATGGCCGGGCACCTGGCGCGCGCCGGGCACCCGGTCACCGTCTACAACCGCACCGCCGCCAAGGCCGAGGCCTGGGCGAAGGAATACGGCGGCGCCTTCGCGGCCACGCCGCGCGAAGCGGCGGCCGGGGCCGAGTTCGTGTTCGCCTGCGTCGGGAACGACGCCGACCTGAAGAGCGTGGTGCTGGGCCCCGATGGCGCCTTCGCCGGCATGGCGCCGGGCGCGGTGTTCGTCGACCACACCACCGCCTCCGCCGAGGTGGCGCGCGAGCTCCACGCCGAAGCCAAGGGGCGCGGTCTGCACTTCATTGATGCACCGGTGAGCGGCGGCCAGGCCGGTGCCGTGAACGGCGCGCTCACCGTCATGTGCGGCGGCGACACCGAGCCCTTCGAGGCCATGAAGCCGGTGGCGATGAACTTCGCCAAGGCCGTCACCCGCATCGGCGAAGCCGGCGCGGGCCAGCTGGCGAAGATGGTCAACCAGGTGTGCATCGCGGGCCTGGTGCAGGGCCTGGCCGAGGCCATCGCCTTCGGCCAGCGCGCCGGCCTGGACATGCCGCTGGTGCTGGACGTCATCGGCAAGGGCGCGGCGCAGAGCTGGCAGCTGGACAACCGCGGCAAGACCATGGCCGCCGACAAGTTCGACTTCGGCTTCGCCGTCGACTGGATGCGCAAGGACCTCGGCCTGGTGCTCGAGGAAGCGCGCCGCAACGGCGCACAGATGCCGGTGACGGCGCTGGTGGACCAGTTCTACGCCGAGGTGCAGGCGCTGGGCGGCCAGCGCTGGGACACCTCCAGCCTCATCAGAAGGCTGAAGAAGCCCTGAGCTTCACCGGGGCGCGGAGGCCGCCGGTGCCGGCGGCGCGGTGGCGCGGCCCAGGGCAGCGAGCTCCTGCTCGGTGAGGATCTCGAACACGCGCACGACCTTCTGCACGTCCTTTACCGAACGCGCGATCTCCGTGCCGCGCGCGGCTTCGCGTTCGGTGACGCGGCCCATCAGGAACACGACGGCGCGCTCCACGACCACCTTGTAGGCGTTGGCCTGCACGTCCTTGGCGTCCACCATCGTGGCCTTCACCTTGCTGGCGATGAAGGCGTCGGTGGTGCGTGAGCCGGTGCTGCTGTTGGGCCCGATGCCCAGCTCGTTGATCACCGACTTCACGTTCTCGACCTTGGCCACCGCGGCTTCGACGGCGGCCTTCTCGCGTTCGCCCGGCACCTCGCCGGTGATCAGCACCATGCGGTTGTAGCTGGTGATGTTGACGTGGCCCAGCGTGGCGAGGTCACGCACGGCACTGCCGGCGCGGCGTTCGATGCCTTCGTCTTCCAGCTGGATGCCGGTGGTGCGGCGGTCGGTGGCCACCAGGCCGCCGCCGACGACGGCGCCGCCCAGCAGCAGCGGCGCGCATCCGGCAAGCGCGGCGCCCAGCAAGGTGGCGGCCAGGGCCGTGCGGGCAAAGCGGTGGAACGGGGCGGCATTCACGAAGTCTGGTCTCCCATCAGCTGGTAGTCGAGCGCATCGCACAGGCAATGCAACACCAGCAACTGCAGTTCGGCCACGCGCGCGGCGCGCTCGTGGGGTACCGGTACAAGGACATCGGTTTCGGCCAGAAGTTCACCGAAGGCGTTGGCGCCGCGCCCGGCAAGCACCACGATGGTCATGTCCTTGCCCTGCGCGGCGGTGATGACCTTGGTGCTGTGGCCCTCGCCATCGTCGATGTAGAGCAGCACGTCGCCCGGCAGGCCCAGGGCGCGCACCTGCTGCGGCGCGTCGTGGCCCAGGGCCAGTGCGGCCAAGGGCGGACGTTCGCGTTCGTAACGCCCGGCCAGCAGCCGCGCCATGTGTGGTGCCAGCGCGGCACCGGCGCCCGAGCCGCACACCATCACCTTGCCGCCGGCGGTGAGGCAGGCCAGCAGCGCACCGGCCGCGTCGGCGATCGGCCGCGCCAGGGTTTCGCCGGCGCGCAGGTGAAGGTCGGCGCTCTCGAAGAACTGTTCCTGGATGCGCTGTTCGACCATCGCGGGGATTATGGGTCAGGGCCCGGCGCGGCCCGTCCACTCACCAGGGGTTGTCGGCGAAGGCGGCGCGCAGCCACTCGAGCTGCTCGCCGTCGATGGCCACCACGTCGAAGCGGCACGGCGGCGGGGATGCGAAACGCATCAGGTAGTGGCGCGCCGCGAAGAGCACCCGCCGCTGCTTGCCGGTGCCGACGCTGGCCGCCGCGCCGCCGTGGCCGCTGCTGCTGCGTGCGCGCACCTCGACGAAGACCAGCGTGCCGTCGCCTTCGCGCATGACGAGGTCGATCTCGCCGGCCCGTGCGCGCGGCCCGCGGGCCACCTGATAATTGCGCTCCACCAGCCGCAGCCCCTGCGCCTGCAGCCAGGCCAGCGCCCGCAACTCCGCGGCGTCGCCCGCAGCCCGGGTGCCCGCACCTTTCGTGACCATCGACCCCACCTCCCTGCACCGTGCCGCCGCGCTCGCCGCCGGCCACCAGCAGCATCCTGCAGGGACACTCTACGTGGTGGCCACGCCCATCGGCAATCTGGCCGACATCACGCTGCGCGCCATCCACGTGCTGGGCCTGGTGGACGCGGTGGCCGCCGAAGATACGCGCGTGGCCGCCCAGCTGCTGAACCACCTGGGGCTGAAGAAGCCGCTGCTGGCGCTGCACGCGCACAACGAGCACGAGGCCACGCGCGCCGTGCTGGAGCGGCTGGCCCGCGGCGAGCGCGTGGCCGTGGTCAGCGACGCCGGCACGCCGGCGGTCAGCGATCCCGGCGCGGTGCTGGTGGCCGCCGCACAGGCGGCCGGTCACCGCGTGATGCCGCTGCCCGGGCCCAGCAGCGCCTTGGCCGCGCTCAGCGCCGCAGGCGACGTGCAGCCCGGCGGCTTCCTGTTCGTCGGCTTCCTGCCCGCCAAGGGCGGGGAACGGCGCGAGGCGCTGGCCGCCGTGCTGGCCGAGCCCCGCGCGCAGGTGCTGTTCGAGGCGCCGCACCGCATCGGCGAACTGCTGGCCGCGCTGGCCGAAGCGGCGCCCGCGCGGACGCTCACGCTGTGTCGCGAACTGACCAAGCAGTTCGAGACCATCCTCACGCGCCCCGCCGGCGCGCTGCCGGCCTGGCTGGCCGAAGACGCCAACCGCACGCGCGGCGAATTCGTGCTGGTGCTGCACGCCCTGCCGCACCGCGCCACGGTGGAAGGCGAGCTGCCCCCCGAGGCGCTGCGCACGCTGCGCACGCTGCTGCGCGAGCTGCCGCTCAAGCAGGCCGTGGCGCTGGCGGCCGAGTTGAGTGGCCAGCCGCGCAATGCGCTCTACCAGCGCGCGCTGCAGGAACGGGACGGCGCTTGAACGCGCTGGCGCGCTGGCGCGGCCGCGCGGCGCAGTGGCCCCCCACGGTGCGCGGACTGCTGTGGTCGGCCGGCAGCGGCGCCTTCTTCTGCGTGCTCAATGCCGTGATGCGGGGCCTCACCCTGCAGCTGCCGCCGCTGGAGGCCCAGTTCCTGCGCTACCTGTTCGGCTTCCTCGTCATGCTGCCGATGGTGCTGAGCGGCGGGCGCGCCGGCTGGTGGCCCAACAACGTGGGTGGCCAGTTCACGCGCGGCGCCGTGCACACGGTGGGGCTGGTGCTGTGGTTCCTGGCGCTGCCGCACCTGCCGCTGGCCGACACCACGGCCATCGGCTTCACGACCCCGCTGTTCGTGATGATCGGCGCCGGCCTCTTCCTGCGCGAACCCATGCGCTGGGAACGCTGGGTGGCCACCGCCGTGGGCTTCGCCGGGGTGATCATCGTCGTCGGCCCCAAGCTGGGCCTGGGCAGCGGTGGTGGCGGCGGGCTGTGGCACCTGGTGATGCTGGCATCGGCACCGGTCTTCGCGGCCTCGTTCCTGATCACCAAGGCGCTGACGCGGCAGGAGAACACCGGCGTCATCGTCGTCTGGCAGGCCCTGAGCGTCACGCTGTTCAGCGCACCCATGGCGGTGGCGGTGTGGCAGTCGCCTTCCGCGCTGCAGTGGGCCGCCTTCGCGTTGTGCGGCTTCCTGGGCAGCGCGGGGCACTACTGCCTCACGCGCAGCTTCCACGTCGCCGACATCTCGTCGACGCAGTCGGTGAAGTTCCTGGACCTGCTGTGGTCCGCGGGCCTGGGCTTCCTGTTCTTCGCCGACGTGCCCACCGAGACCACGCTGGCCGGCGGCGTGGTGATCGCCGCGGCCACGCTGTGGGTGGCGCGGCGGGAGCACCGCCGCAGCCCGGAGGACCTGGGGCCCTGAGGCTCACTTGCCGGCGGTCTGCCCGTCGTGCTTCTGGCGCCGGATGTCGCGGCTGGCGGCGTTCTGCATCTTGTGCAGGCGCTTGCGCTCGGCGCCGGTGACCTTGCCGTCGGCCTCGGCGCGCGCCTCGGCGGTGGCGATGTGCTTCTGCTCGCGTTCCACGCGCAGCGTCTCGCGCGCCGTCAGCTGGCCGCTGGCCACGCCTTGCTGGATGCGCTGTTCCTGGTGGGCCTGGCGCTTGTCCACGCGCGGCATGTTCGGGGCCGGCGCCGCGGGCTCGGCGGCCTGCACGGCAAAGGCGGAGAGCAAGGCCAGCGCGGCGGTGGCCAGGGTGATGCGGTGGTTCATGGTGTTTCCTCGGTCGGTGGGTGGGACGTGACGGCGGCGCCGTCGCTGCACAACGCGCCGTGGCGCCGCGGCGCGCACCGCGATGCGTGAAGCGCGGGTAAAGAAACGTGGGGCCTGCGATACAAGCCGTGAAACCTAGAATGCCCGCTCACCCCGGCCGGAGCAGTGCCCCGATGATTTCCCGCGAACCCACCCTCGAACGCCTGGCCATCGCGCAGCAGCTCATGCTGGAGCCCTTCGGCATCGGCGAAGCGACGCTGCAGCAGGCGCTGGCCACCATCCGCGAGCACCGCGTGGACGACGCCGACCTCTACTTCCAGACCACCCGCCACGAGGGCTGGAGCCTGGAGGAAGGCATCGTCAAGAGCGGCAGCTTCAGCA
>CAZBUU010000306.1:0-5551 GCA_964495125.1 uncultured Rubrivivax sp. | reverse complement strand
CTTCGAGGTGCTGGTGGAGGAACTGCAGAAGATCGTGCGCGGCCAGCCGCCGCTGTCGCCGGCCATCGCGCGCCGCCTGCTCACGCACTTCCGCCCCGGCGGTGGCGGGGAGGCGGCGCACGACTCCGGTTTCATGCCGGCCACCCCGTTCACGACGAGCAAGCCCGTGCCCATCGAGCGCGTGCCCGACCACGAGCGCCTCACCCCACGCGAGAGCGAGGTGCTCACCTACCTGAGCAAGGGCTTCACGATCAAGGAGATCGCCAGCCTCATGGGCATCAAGTGGTTCACGGTGAACGACCACATCAAGTCCATCTACAAGAAGCTCAACGTGTCCAGCCGCGCCGAAGCCGCGGTGCTGGCCAGCAAGCAGGGCCTGGTGTGACGGCACCTCGCCGTCGCGCCCGCCCCGAACCACGCCCGTGACGGCCCCCGCCGCGCCGCCGAGCCCCGCGCCCGGCGGCGAGCGGTCTGCCGGGGACTCCCTCTTCGAGGCCAGCGCCTTCGAGCGCCGCATCGCGTCCGGCGCGCCGCGCCGCTGGATGCGCTGGCACCGCCGCGCGCTGTTTCTGGCCGCCCTGGTGGGCTGCGTGGGACTGATCGCGCTGGCGCGCTGGCTCGCCGCCACGCCCATGCTGGACCTGCGCCTGGGCGTCGGCAGCGGTGGCGAACTGGTCCTGCGCGAGAGCCCGCCGCCCGACCTGGCCGAGCACACCGGCCGCGCACTGCGGGCCATCGGCCGACCGGGAGGCGTGCGGGTCGAGGTCGACACGCAACTGCTGCTCCGCTCTCCCCGCTGGCAGGCCGACGACGAGCGCCGCCTGCGCCAGCGCACGCAGCACGAAGCGCTGGCGGCGCTGCTGCGTGACGGCGGCCCGCTGACCCTGTACTTCGCTGACGGCGCCGAGGCCAGCGTGGCCACGGAGCCTCGCGGCTATGCGCGCCTGGGCGTGGGCTTCTGGCCCCTGGCGGCGCTGGCCATGCTGCTGTACCTATTCGCCGGCGTGCTGCTGCTGGCCCGGCCGCAGCCACGGACCCTGCTCTTCACCACGATGTCGCTGGCCCAGGCGGGCAACGCCGCGTTCATGGCCATGGCCTCCGGCGCGGGCATCGGGCTGCCGCCGGGCGTCGTGGCCGCCGACCTGCCCTGGCGCGTGATGCTCGACCTGTGCACCGCGGCGGCCGCGCTGCACCTGTTCGTGCTGCACCCGCGACCGCTGCGCTGGTCGCTCCCGCTGGCGGCCGCAGGCTGGGCCCTGGTGCCCCTGTGGGGCGGCCTGTACTGGGCCGGCGTCGGGCCACTGTGGTGGCTGGCACAGGCGGCCTGCGGCGCGGTGAGCGTCGCTGCGCTGGCCGTGGCCAGCCACTCGCACCGTGTCGAACCCGACCCCTATGCGCTGGTCATGCGCCGCCTGGCCCTGCTGCTGCTGGCGGCACTGGTGCTGGTGACGGCGGTCACCGCCTGGGCCTCGGGGCAGTCAGCGGCGGGAGCCCTCGTCACCGTCGCTTCCACGGCCTGGACGCTGCTGGGCGCCTTCCTGCTCGTGCTGATTCCCTTCCTGGCGCGCAGCCGCCAGGTGATGCGCGAGTTCGCCCTGCTGGCCGGCGTGAGCACGGTGGCCACGTCGCTGGACCTGCTCTTCGTCGCCGTCTTCTCGCTGGGCACCTTCACGTCGCTGGCCATCGCCGTGTTCATCGGCCTGGGCCTGTACGCCGGCGCACGGCAGTGGATGCTCAACCACCTGATCGGCACCAGCGTGCTGACCACCGAGCGCACCTTCGACCAGCTCTACCGCGCTGCGCGCGAGGTGCAGGCCCAGCCCACGCGCTATGCCCCGCTGCTCACCCAGCTGCTGCGCGACCTGTTCGAACCCCTGGACATGCTGCGCGTGGACCGCGTGCCGGTGCGCTCGCGCATCGTGGGCGGCGGCTCCTCGATGGTCGTGCCCATGCGCAGCGCCGACGACGACGGCCACCTGCCCAGCCTGGCGCTGGTGCTGAGGTTCGCGCAGCGCGGACGCCGCCTCTTCACCGTCGACGACGCCCGGCTCGCCGACCGCGTGGTGGACCAGCTGCGCCGCGCCGTGGCCTACGACCGGGCTGTGGAGCGCGGGCGGGCCGAGGAGCGCCAGCGCATCGCGCAGGACCTGCACGACGACATCGGCGCACGCTTGCTGACGCTGATGTACCAGGCGCCCACCCCCGAAATGGAGGACTACATCCGCCACACGCTGCAGGACCTGAAGACGCTGACGCGCGGCCTGGCCGCGGCCGAGCACCGGCTCTCGCACGCCGCCGCGGAGTGGAAATCCGACCTGACGCAGCGGCTGACGGCCGCCAACGTGGCGCTGGACTGGTCCTTCAGCAGCGACCGCGACATCCGGCTGTCGGTGGTGCAGTGGTCGGCGCTGACGCGCGTGCTGCGGGAACTGGTGAGCAACGCGCTCTACCACGGCCACGCCACGCGCGTGGCCGTCGCCTTCCACATCGAGCAGACCCTGCTCACGCTCTCGGTGTCCGACGACGGCGGCGGCCGGGAGCCCGAAGCCTGGGCCCACGGCCTGGGCCTGGGCGGCGTGCGCAAGCGCGTGAAGGTGCTGGGCGGCGAGGTGCAATGGCTGGAAAACGGCGAGCGCGGCATCGTCTGCCAGGTCCGCGTGCCGGGCTTCCAGGGTCGGGGCTGAACCACAGTGCGGCGCTCACCTTAGTGCACCCCCGGAGTCGAAGGTCCGGATTTCGAGGGACAATACGCGCTTCGCGTCGATCCGGGCAGTCACCCCGGCAAACCTTCTGCTATGACCACTCGCCGCACGCCCCCCGCAGCCCCCGCCACCCCCTCCTCGGCCCCGGCGGCCGGCCCGAAGCTTCGTCAGACCCAGGCGGAGTACACCGCCGCCCGGCCCAATGCGGAGCCCGGCGTGCGCCCGATGATGTCCAGCTCGAAGATGTACGTGTGCATCCGCTGCCACGCCAACTTCAAGACCGGCGACGGCAAGCCCGATCCGCGCCTGCGCGGCTTGGGCCGATGCAACAGCTGCCTGGGCATCACGGCCGCCCAGGCCTCCTGAATCCCTTCACCCTTCACCCTTCCCCCACCCCACGGAGACACTGCCCCATGTCGCAAAGCAACCGTCGCACGTTCCTGATCCAAGTCGCCGCTGCCGGCACCGCACTGGCCGCCAGCCAGTCGCAGGCCCAGGCCGTCAAGCTCGACGAGAAGGACCCCCAGGCCGTGAGCCTGGGCTACGTGCACGACACCACCAAGGCCGACGGCAAGAAGTTCCCGAAGCACACCAAGGACCAGAAGTGCAGCAACTGCGCGCTGTTCCAAGGCAAGGCAGCAGACGCCTGGGGCGGCTGCGGCATCTTCGGCACCAAGCAGGTCGCCGGCAACGGCTGGTGCAGCGCCTACGCCAAGAAGCCCTGACCCTGGCTCCAAGCCGCCTGCGGGCGGCTTCACCGCGAACGGCCCCTCGAGGGCCGTTTTTCATGGCAGCAGCGCCGCCACCTCCTCGGCGATGGCCATGGCGGCCGTGAGCCCCGGCGACTCGATGCCGAAGAGGTTCACCAGGCCCGGCAGGCCGTGCTGCCGCGGGCCGTCGATGCGGAAGTCGGGTGCCGGTTCACCGGGGCCGTGGATCTTGGGCCGCACGCCGCTGTAGGCCGGCTGCAACGCGCCCGCCGGCAGCGCCGGCCAGTAGCGACGGATGGCGGCCTCGAAGGGGATGGCGCGCGCGGGGTCGACGGCGTAGTCGAGGGCAACGGCGTCGTCGATGTCCAGCCATTCCAGGTCAGGGCCGAAACGCGCCTGTCCACCCAGGTCCAGCGTCACGTGCACGCCCAGCCAGGCGTCGACCGGCGCCGGGTACACCAGATGCCTGAACGGTGAACGCCCGGCCAGCGTGAAGTAGCTCCCTTTGGCAAAGCGCGGCACAGGCACGTGTCGCCTGTCCAGGCCCGCGAAACGGTGTGCCAGGGTGCAGGCATGCAGGCCGGCGGCATTGACGACGCGGTCGGCCTCGATCTCGAAAGCGCCCTCTTCGGCGTCCACCGCCACGATGGCGGGGCCACCGGGCCGGAAGCTGATGCTGCGCACGGGCGAACGCAGGGCGAGCAGGCCCCCGGCGCGCTCCAGATCGCCTTGGAGGGCGAGCATGAAGGCGTGGCTGTCGACGATGCCCGTGCTGGGCGACCACAGCGCAGCCGTGCAATGCACTTCGGGCTCGAGTCGGCGCGCTTCGGAAGTGTCCAGCCAGTCCAGAGGCACGCCGTTGGCGGTCGCCTTCCGCATCAGGCCCTGCAGGGCCGCGTGCTGGTCCTCGGCCGTTGCCACCACCAGCTTGCCGCAAGCCGCATGCGGCACGCCGTGGCTGGCGGCCAGCGCGTAGAGCAAATCCTTGCCCCGCACGCACAGCCGGGCCTTGGCCGAGCCCGGCGTGTAGTACAGGCCGGCATGGATGACCTCGCTGTTGCGCGAACTCACGCCCTGGCCGATGCCGGCTTCGGCTTCGACGACGATGGTCTGAAACCCGGCCAGGGCCAGCGCGCGGCCGCACGCCAGGCCGACGACGCCGGCGCCGATCACGAGAGCATCGATGCGGTCCATGGCTGGGCAGGCAAGCGCTTGGGGGTCCTCGGCTGCGGCATGACCCGAGGGCCCCGCAGCCTCCAGCCCCGATACCCATTGTGGCCTCGCAGGGCGAAGTGGCAGGGCTTGATGCACAGGGGCGACTCGACGAGACTCCGCTCGCCGCGGCCACCGCTGGCGGCTGCGGGCGGCCGGGAATGTCGATGGCCTGGCGGGCACGGTCCGAACCATCTCTTGGGAGTCGCGTCGATGAACAAGCTTCTGGCCGAAGGCTTCGGCACCTTCTGGCTCGTCCTGGGCGGTTGCGGCAGTGCCGTGCTGGCGGCCGCTTTCCCTTCCGTGGGCATCGGCCTGCACGGCGTCTCGCTGGCTTTCGGGCTGACGGTGCTCACCATGGCCTACGCGATCGGCCACATCTCCGGCTGCCACCTGAATCCAGCCGTCTCGGTCGGCCTGTGGGCGGCCGGGCGCTTCGAGGCGCGGTTGCTTCCCGGCTACGTGCTGGCCCAGGTGCTGGGCGCCGTCGCCGCCGGCGCCGTCCTCTACGTCATCGCCAACGGCAAGGCCGGCTTCGACCTCGCCGCCGGGTTTGCCTCCAACGGATACGGCGCGCATTCGCCCGGGGGCTACTCGCTGGCCTCGGCGGCCCTGACCGAAGTGGTGATGACGGCCTTCTTCCTTCTCGTCATCCTGGGCGCCACCGACCGTCGTGCCCCTGCCGGGTTCGCGCCGATCGCCATCGGCTTGGCCCTGACCCTGATCCACCTCATCAGCATCCCCGTCACCAACACTTCGGTGAACCCGGCGCGCAGCACCGGCGTCGCCGTCTTCGTGGGCGACTGGGCCGTGGCGCAACTGTGGCTTTTCTGGGCTGCGCCTGTGGCCGGTGCCGTGCTGGGCTCGGTGATGTACCGGGCCGTGCTCGGCCGCGACCCGACACCTTGAACAGCAGCCCGGCGCATG
>CAZBUU010000305.1:0-5570 GCA_964495125.1 uncultured Rubrivivax sp. | reverse complement strand
GCCTCGCCCATCAGCTCCCAGCTCACCGGGTGCACGTGGCCGCGGTCGTGCTCGATGAACACCCAGACGCCCTTGTAGGCCTTCAGGTGTTCCGGCAGTTCGGTGTTGCGGCCGGCACGGCCTGCGGCGCGCGGGGCGGCCGGCTTGGGGGCTTCGCTCATGGTCGCTTCCCTTCCTTTAGACGCTCAGGCGCTCGACGGTCTCTTCCTCGAGCGTCGGGTGCGTGGTGAAGATCTTCTGCAGCAGGTTCAGGCAGATGTCGTTGACGTTGCTGTCGGCCACCGTCATGACGTCGGCCTTGTCGGTGCGCGGCGTGGGGCCGAAGACCTTGCTCACCACCGTGGGCGAGCCCTTCAGGCCGATCTTGGAGACGTCCTCGATGCCGGCGTCGTCCTTGTTCCACTTGCGCACGGTGCAGCGGCCGGCGCGCAACATGTCGTCCATGGTCGCGAAGCGCATCTCGTTCGTGCCTTCGAGCATGGTGATGAGCGAGGGCAGCGTGGTGTCCAGCAACTGCACGCCGCCTTCGGCGCGGCGCTCCACCTTCAGGCGGCGGCCGTCCAGGTCCACCTCGACGATCCTGCTGACGTAGGTGAGCAGGTTCATGCCCAGGCGCTTGGCGATGCCCGGGCCCACCTGCGCGGTGTCGCCGTCGATGGTCTGCTTGCCGGTGAACACCAGGTCCACCGCCTGTTCCTGGCCGATCTTGCGGATGGCCGCGGCCAGCGCGTAGGACGTGGCCAGCGTGTCGGCACCGGCGAAGGCGCGGTCGGTGACGAGGATGGCGTCGGTGGCCCCCAGGCTCACGCAGCGGCGCAGCGCGTCCTCGGCCTGCGGCGGCCCCATGCACAGCACGGTGACGCGGCCGCCGAACTGGTCCTTCAGGCGCAGCGCCTCTTCCAGCGCGAACAGGTCGTAGGGGTTCACGATGGCGGGCACGCCCTGCCGCATGATGGTGTTGGTGACCGGGTGGACGCGGATCTGCGCCGAGTCCGGCACCTGCTTGATGCAGACGACGATGTGCATGTCGGGCTCCTTCGTTCAGGCCGCGCGGCGGTCGGCGAGGCTCGCGCGCAGCTTCGACAGCGGCACCTGCTGCTGACCTTCGGCGTCCTGGAACACCTTGAAGACCTTCTCGCGCTGCGCGGTGGAGGCCACGAAGTCCTGGTAGGCCTGCACCAGGAAGCCGCGGTAGCGGCGGAACATCTCGATGTCGTCCAGGCCCGCCAGGTCGTCGGCGCGGTGCAGGTACTGGTAGAAGCGCTTGAGGATGTGCAGCCGGTTCACCTGCACCACGCGCTCCTCGAAAGGCACGCCGAAGAAGTGCAGGAAGTCCTCGGCGCTGGACAGCGCCTTCAGGCGGGTGATCAGGTCGTCCATGGTGTCCTCCGTTCAGGCGGCAGCAGGCTCGGTCTGCGCGGCAGCGAAGACCTGGGTGTAGAAGCGGACGAGGTCGAACTCGTCGGGCGTGCGCTTGGTGCGCACCACGTGTTCGCGGATGCAGTCCAGCAGGCGCTGGACGGTGGCCTCGTCGGGGTTCAGGCCCAGCCGCGCGCAGGCCGCGCGCACGCCGTGCGAGCCCGAGTGCTTGCCCAGCACCAGGCGGTGCGTGGCACCCACCTCTTCGGGGCGGAAGGTCTCGTAGTTGCGGCGGTCCTTGAGGATGCCGTCCACGTGGATGCCGCTCTCGTGCGTGAACACGGCCTCGCCCACGATGCTCTTGCCCGGCGCCACCGGCCGGCCCGAGGCCTGCGCCACCAGGCGCGAGATCGCGGGCAGCGCCTGCGTGTCGATGCCGCACTCCAGCGCGTGGAGGTGGCGCGCCGCCATCGCCACCTCCTCCAGCGGCGCGTTGCCGGCGCGTTCACCCAGTCCGTTGACCGTGGTGCTGGCGTGTGTGGCGCCGGCGCGCAGCGCGGCCAGCGTGTTGGCGGTGGCCAGGCCGAGGTCGTCGTGGGCGTGGATCTCGATGTCCAGGTCGGTCTCGCGGCGAAGGCCGGCGATGAGCGCGTGCGTGCTGAACGGGTCCAGCAGGCCCAGCGTGTCGGCGAAGCGGATGCGCACGGCCCCATGGGCCTGCGCCACCGCGGCGGCTTCGGCCATGAAAGCCGGGTCGGCGCGCGACGCATCCTCGAAACCCACGCTGATGGTGGCGCCGGCGTCGCCGCCCTTGCGCACGAAGTGGCGGATGCTGTCCAGCACCCAGGCGCGGTCGCGGCGCAACTTGCGTTCGATCTGCAGGTCCGACACGGGAATGGCCAGGTGCACGAGGTCGGCGCCGCAAGGCAGCGCGGCGGCCAGGTCGGCCTCGGCCATGCGCCCCCACACCATCGTGCGGGCCTGCTTCACCGAGCCGGTGATGGCGCGGATCAGTTCCACCTCGTGCGCACCCATGGCCGCGATGCCCACTTCCATCTCGGGCACGCCCGCCGCGTCCAACGCGTGAGCGATGGCCAGCTTCTCTTCGTCGCTGAAAGCCACGCCGGCGGTCTGTTCGCCGTCGCGCAGCGTGGTGTCGTTGATGGTGAAAGGCGTTGTGGTCATGGTGCCGTTCGGTGGTGGACAAGCACCCTCTTCGCAAGCGCTGTGCCACGTGGGCAGAACCCGCCAAGTGACTGGTGCGCAAGGACTTTTTGCGCTTCGACGCGAACGGTGGTGGCTGTGGTCTTTGTGGCCTTCACGACAGCGCAGGCCACGGTGCGACTAGCGCTCGCGCGCGTGGTTCTTCGTGTAGCGCGGCAGTTCCACCACCAGCTGCGGCCCCTGCACGCGCACGCAGCAGGACAGCCGCGACTGCGCGTCCAGGCCCCAGGCGTCGCCGAGCTGGTCTTCCTCGTCCTCGTCGGCCGGCTTCACGTGCTCGGCGCCTTCGCGCAGGTGCACGTGGCAGGTGGCGCAGGCGCCCACCTTCTCGCAGGCATGCTCCAGCGCGATGCCGTGGCGCAGCAGTTCGTCGATGAGCTTGCGGCCGGCGCGCGCTTCGAAGGCCAGGCCCGCAGGGCAGAGGTCGGGATGCGGCAGCACGCGCACGGGCGTGGCCGGGAGGTCGGCGTCCTTCATGCGGCCCACTGGTCCAGGCGCTGGCCGGACAGGGCCTCGCGGATGCGCACGTCCATGCGGCGCCCGGCAAAGGGCATGGTGGTCAGGTTCAACTGGTCGGTGGCCGCACGCAGGGCCAACCGCAGCGCTTTCTGCTCGTCGCGCGTCACGCCTTCGCCTTCGGCGCACTGCTCCAGCAGGTCGGCCACATCCTGCATGGCCTTCAGGATGAGGAACTGCTCGCGCGGCTGCAGCAGGCGGTCGCCGTCCTCGCGCAGCGCGGCCTCGGTGGCGTCCTGCAGGCGACGGGCGTCCAGCTCGGCTTCGCGCAGCATGCGGGCGGCGGCATCGGCCTCGGCGCCACCCAGCGCGTCCTGCAGCATCTGCGCCACCGTTTCGGTGGCCAGGCCGTAGCTGGGCTTGACCTCCACCTGCGCGTGCACGCCGCTGGTCTGCTCCAGCGCGCTCACCGACAGCAGCCCGTCCGCGTCGATCTGGAAGGTGACGCGGATGCGCGCCGCGCCGGCCACCATGGGCGGGATGCCGCGCAGCGTGAAACGCGCGAGCGAGCGGCACTCGCTGACCAGGTCACGTTCGCCCTGCACCACGTGCAGAGCCATCGCCGTCTGGCCGTCCTTGAAGGTGGTGAAGTCCTGGGCGCGCGCCGTGGGCACGGTGCTGTTGCGCGGCACGATCTTCTCGACCAGGCCGCCCATGGTTTCGATGCCCAGCGACAACGGGTTCACGTCCAGCAGCAGCAGGCGTTCGCCATCGCTGCGGTTGCCGGCCAGCTGGTCGGCCTGGATGGCGGCGCCCAGCGCGACAGCCTGGTCGGGGTCCACGCCCGTCAAGGGCTCGCGGCCGAAGTGGCCGGCCACGGCCGCGCGCACGGCCGGCACGCGCGTGGAGCCGCCCACCAGCAGCACGCCGTCCACGTCGGCCGGCTTGAGCTTCGCGTCGCGCAGCGCGCGGCGCAACGGGACCATGCTGCGTTCGACGAGGTCGCGCGTGAGGTCGTCGAAGAGCCCGCGGTCCACGGTGCGTGTCTCGGCGCTGCCGTCGGCGCGTGTGCAGTGCAGGACGGTGAGCGGCGCGTCGGTCAGTGCTTCCTTGGCGCCACGTGCCGCCGCATGCAGCGCACCCAACTCGGCCTGCGCCCAGCCGCCGCCGGTGTCGGCCGCGAACCAGGCCGCGAGGCGGTGGTCGAAGTCGTCGCCGCCCAGCTGGGCGTCGCCGCCGGTGGCGATGACCTCGAAGACGCCGCGCGTGAGCTTCAGCACGGAGACATCGAAGGTGCCGCCGCCCAGGTCGTACACGACGAAGGTGCCTTCTTCCGCCGACTCCAGCCCGTAGGCGATGGCTGCGGCCGTGGGTTCGTTGAGCAGGCGCAGCACGTTCAGGCCGGCGAGTTGCGCGGCGTCCTTGGTGGCTTGCCGCTGCGCGTCGTCGAAGTAGGCGGGCACGGTGATCACGGCGCCGACCAGCGCGCCGCCCAGGGCGGCTTCGGCACGGGCCTTCAGCACGCGCAGCACCTCGGCGCCCACGTCCACCGGGCTCACCAGGCCTTGCCGGGTGCGAATGCCGACGGCGCTGTCGGACACCGCTTCCACCATGAAGGGCCGGTTCTCGGCGGCGATGTCGCCCGGCCCGCGGCCGATCAGCCGCTTTGCCGACGCGATGGTGTTCGCCGGGTCGCTAGCCGCGAAGGCATTGGCCGCCGCGCCCACGAGGCGCGAACCATCCTCGGCGTAGTGCACCACCGAGGGCAGCAACTCACGCCCGACCTCGTCGGCCAGCACCACCGGCAGGCCGCTGCGCACCGTGGCCACCAGCGAGTTCGTCGTGCCCAGGTCGATGCCCACTGCCAGCCTGTGCTGGTGCGGCGCTGCGGCCTTGCCAGGTTCCGCGATCTGCAGCAGCGCCATGGCCCTTCACCTACACCGCGAAGGACTCACCGCAACCGCAGGTGGCGCTGGCATTGGGATTGCTGAACTTGAAGCCCTCGTTGAGGCCCTCGCGCACCCAGTCCAGCTGCGTGCCGTCGACCAGTGCCAGGCTCTTGCTGTCCACCAGCAACTGCACGCCTTCGCTCTCGAAGGCCAGGTCTTCGGCCGTGCGTTCGTCGGCAAACTCCAGCGCGTAGGCGTAGCCCGAGCAGCCGCTGGTCTTCACCGCCACGCGCAGGCCGGCACCGCCGCCGCGCTTCTCCAGCGCCTTGCGGATCTGCACCGCCGCCTTCGGAGTGACCGAGATGCTCATGACGAACTCCTGGAACTTCAGACGGAGAAGGACGAACCGCAGCCGCAGGTGCTGGCCGCGTTGGGGTTGCGGATGACGAAGCGCGCGCCCTGCAGGTCGTCTTCGTAGTCGATCTCGGCGCCGGCCAGGTACTGCAGGCTCATGGCGTCCACCACCACGGTGACCGGGCCGCGCCGGATCTGGAAGTCGTCGTCCTTCTTCTCGTCGTCGAAGGCGAAGCCGTACTGGAAGCCCGAGCAGCCGCCGCCGGTGACGAAGATGCGCAGCTGCAG
>CAZBUU010000304.1:0-5595 GCA_964495125.1 uncultured Rubrivivax sp. | reverse complement strand
CCCTCGGGGGGTAGCGAGCGCTAGCGAGCTTGGGGGCTCATATCAATCCGGCTTGATGCCCGCGCGCTTGACGATGTCCTTCCAGATCACCTGCTGCTTTGAGATGAAGGCCGCGAACTCCTCGGGCGGGCCACCGCCACCGACGGCGCTGTCGCTGGCGAAGCGCTCGGTCACGCTGTTGCTCTTCAGCGCCTTCTGCGACTCTTCCTGCAGTCGCTTGACGATCTCTTTCGGCGTGCCGGCAGGCGCCAGGATGCCGTACCACTGCGAGGTCTCGAAGTCCTTGAATCCCATCTCGGCCACCGTCGGCACGTCGGGCAGCGCGGGCAGGCGCTGCGGCGTGCCCACGGCGATGGCGCGCAGCTTGCCGCTACGGATGTGCGGCAGCAGCGCGGGCAGTCCGGCGCTGCTGGCCTCGGTGCGGCCGGCCAGCAGGTCGGTCAGCTGCGGGCCGGTGCCGCGGTAGGGGATGTGCGTGATGAACATGCCCGTCACCAGCTTCAGGTACTCCATCGCCAGGTGGCCGGCGCTGGCGTTGCCGGCCGAGCCGTAGTTCAGCTTGCCCGGGTTCTTCTTCACGTGAGCCACGAACTCCTTGAAGTCCTTGGCCGGCACGTCGGGGTGGATGACGAAGAGGTTGGGCACCTTGGCCAGCAGCGTGACGGGCAGGAAGTCGCGGTTCACGTCGAAGGGCTGGTTGGAGAAGATGTACGGGTTCACCGCCAGCGAGCCCACGTGGCCCAGGATGATGGTGTGCCCGTCGGGCGCGGCCTTGGCCACGTCCTGCATGGCCGGGATGCCGGCTCCGCCGCCCTTGTTGTCGACGTAGACCGTCTGGCCCAGCTGCTTGGTGAGCTCATGGGCCACCGTACGGGCCACGATCTCGCTGGTGCCGCCGGGCGCGAACGGCACGACGAAACGGATGCTCTGTTTCGGCCAGCCCGCCTGCGCGCGGGCCAGCGCGGGCACGGCCAGGGTGGAAGCCGCGATTGCGGTACGTCGGGTGATCGTCATGGGATGTCTCCTTCAGGGTCTTCTACGTGGGAACTCCGGCCGCGACCAAACAGCGCCTGCGCCCGCAGGCGCACCGCCACCGGCACCTGGCCGGCCAGCGCCACCGCAGGCACGGCCGCCTGCATCTGGCAAAACACGGCACGCACGTCGTCGGCGGTGAGCGCGCGCAGGCGCTCCAGGGCCGCCGCCGGGTCGGCCGGGCGGCCCAGCGCGAACACCTCCTGCACGGCGGTCTCCAGCATGCGCACGGGCTGCTCGGGCGTACGCAGCGCACGCACCACGAGCTGCTCGCGGGCGCGCTCCAGGTCCACCGGGGCGATGTGCTCGGCATGTGCCGCCAGCAGCGCGGCGATCTCGTCCAGCACCTCCACCGCCTGCTCGGGCGCGGTGGCCGCCTCGACGACGAACTGCCCCGCCAGCGCGCCGATGTCGGCCGAGCAGGCCGCGTGGTAGGCCAGGCCGCGGCGCTCGCGCAGGCGGTCGAGCAGCGGCGAACTCATGCCTTCGCCCAGCACGGCGGCGGCCAGGCGCCAGGCGTGGTGCGCCGGGTCCGCGAGCGGCGGCGCGGCATGGCCGACGATGACGTGGCACTGCGAACTGCCCGACAGCCGCCGCAGCTTCACCCCGCCCAGCCAGGGCGGTGGGGTGGGGCCCGGCGGCGCTTCACCGCGCAGCGCGCCGAAGCCGGCCTCGGCACTGCGGATGAAGGCCGGCACGTCCAGCCCGCCCACCGCCGCCACCATCACGCGTCCCGGGACGTACTGCTGCGCCACCCAGCCGCGCAGGTCGTCGCCGGTGAAGCGCTCCAGGTTGGCGCGGCGGCCGATCACCGGCTGCGCCAGCGGGTGCCAGCCCCAACACGCGCGGTCGAAGACGTTGAAGGCCGTGGTGGCGGGGTCGTCGTCGAACTCGGTGAACTCGTGGCGGATGACCTGGCGCTCGCGTTCCAGCTCGCCGTCGGGGAAGCTGCTGTGCAGCACGATGTCCGACAGCAGCTCCACGAAGGCTGGGAGGTCGCGCGCCAGGCCGTCGATGTGGAAGGCCGTGTGGTCCTTGTCGGTGTGGGCGTTGACGTCGGCGCCGAGCTTTTCCGCATCGAGGTTGATGCGCTGGTTGTCGCGCTGCGCCGTGCCCTTGAAGGCCATGTGCTCCACGACATGGCTGATGCCGTTGAGCCGCCGCGGCTCGTGCAGGCTGCCGCTGGCGACGAAGACGCTCAGGTTCACGCCCTGGCGCCAGGGCTGCGGGAGCGCGAGCACGCGCACGCCGTTCGGAAGGGTGTGGAGCAGCGAATCGGGAGAGGCGGTCATCGGGCGCGCATCATGCCCCGATTTGGCGCTCCATCTCGGCCAACACGCGGTCGACCATGACGCCGCTCTGGCCGAGGTAGTTGGCCGGGTCCAGCATCGCCATCAGCTGTTCACGCGTGACGTGGGCGTTGATCTGCGGGTGTTCGGCCAGCAGGTCCAGCAACGGGCGCCGGCCCTTCAGCGACTCGCGGCAGAGGTCGTAGACCAGGTCGTGCGCGTACTCGCGGCCGATGAAGGGGCCCAGGCCCATCATCACCGCCTCGCTCATCACCAGGCCCTGCGTCATGTCGATGTTGCGGCGCATGGCCACCGGGTCCACTTCCAGGCCCTCCAGCACCGTGCGCATCTGCTTCAGCGCGCCGGCCAGCAGGCAGAAGGACTCGGGCAGAACGATCCATTCGATCTGCCAGGGCCCGGTGCTGCGTTCGTGGTCGGCCACCATGGCGTCCATCAGCGCCGCGGCGTGCTGGCGGATCACCGAGATGGCGCCATGCGTGTAGGCGCTGCTGATGGGGTTGCGCTTCTGCGGCATGGTGCTGCTGCTGCCGCGGCCGTGGTGGTAGGGCTCGTAGACCTCGCCCACCTCCGTCTGCATCATCAGCTTCACGTCGGTGCTGAGCTTGCCCAGCGTGCCGCCGATGAGGCCCAGCACCGCACCCACCTCGGCGATGTTGTCGCGGATGGTGTGCCAGGCGATGACCGGCTGCTTCAGGCCCAGTTCGGCGCACAGGCCCGCCTGCGTCTCCATGGCGCCCTTTTCCAGCGAGGCCAAGGTGCCCGCCGCGCCCGCGAACTCGCCTTCCAGAACGCGTTCGCGCAGCTGCGCGATGCGCTCGCGGTGGCGCAGCACGGCGGCAAGGATGCCCGCCATCTTGTAGCCGAAGGTCACGGGGATGGCCTGCTGCAGGTTGCTGCGGCCGATCACGGGCGTGAGCCGGTGTTCCCTGGCCAGCCTGCCCAGCGCCTTCGCGATGGCCACCAGCTCGTCGTCCACCAGCACCAGCGCCTCGCGGATCTGCAGCACGGTGGCGGTGTCGGTGATGTCCTGCGTGGTGGCGCCCCAGTGCACGTATTCGCCCAGCTTGTCGCGGCACAGCTGGTTGATCTGCGTGACCACGCCCAGGATGGGGTAGCCGATGCGCTCGGTCTGCTGGCGCAGGCGTGCCATGTCGATCTGCGCCAGCTCGCAATGGCTGACGATCTCGTCGCAGGCCTCCTGCGGGATGAGCCCGAGCCGTGCCTGCACCTTGGCCAGCGCGCGTTCCACGTCGATGTACTTGGCCGTGCGGTTCTCGTCGCTCCACACCGCGCGCATGGCGTCGGTGGTGAAGATGCCCTGGAAGATGGAGCTGTCGATGATGGAAGCGGCCATGGCGGAAGCGGTCCTTGTCTCTTGTCGTTTGTGAATCAGCCGGCGCGGGCGACGATGCGGCGGGCGCGCTCGATCACCGGACGGTCCACCATGCGTCCGTCCACCTGCACGGCGCCGTGCGCATTCTCGGCGGCCTGCAGCACGCGGCGCGCCCAGTCCAGTTCCAGTGGCGACGGCCTCAGCGCCGCGTGCAGCGGCGCCACCTGCTTCGGGTGGATGCACAGCTTGGCGCCGAAGCCGTGGGCACGGGCGCGGGCGAAGTCGGCGAGCAGTTGCGCTTCGTCGTCGAGCGCGGTGGTGACGCCGGCCACGGGGCTTTCGAGGTTGGCCGCGCGCGAGACCAGCGCCAGGTGCGCATGGCCGGCGTCGAGCGCGACGGGGTCGGCGCCGAGGTCCAGGTCCAACGCGTAGTCCAGCGTGCCGAAGACCAGGCGCTGCACGCCCGTCACATGGGCCAGCGCGCGCGCGGCGAGCATGCCGCGTGCCGTTTCCACCAGCGGCAGGATCGCGACGCCGCGGCAACGCGAAGCCAGCGGCTCCAGCAGCTCGGGCTCTTCGGCCTTGGGCAGCATCACGGCGGTGGCGCCGCAAGCCAGAAGCATGTCGAGATCGGCGTCGTACCAGGAGGTCTGCGCGTCGTTGATGCGCACCACCACGCGGCTCCGCTCGGGCAGGTTCGCCAGCCAGTCGCCCACCGTGGCGCGCGCCGCGTCCTTGGCGGCGGGCGCCACGGCGTCTTCCAGGTCCACCACCACGGCGTCGGCGCCGCTGGCCAGCGCCTTGGCGAAGCGTTCCGGCCGGTCCCCCGGCACGAAGAGGTAGCTGCGCGCCGGCATGGCGTTCAGATCGCCTCGGCCTCGCGCAACGCGGCGATACCCGCGTCGTCCACGCCCAGTTCGTGCAGGATGGCCTCGGTGTGCTGGCCGAGCGCGGGCACGGCGTCCATGCGCGGCTCGCCAGCCGTGCCGCCCCAGCTGCCGGGTGGCAGCAGGGCAGGCACCGGGCCGGCCGCGGTGCCAACCTCGCGCCAGCGGCCGCGCGCGGCCAACTGCTCGTGCCGCCACAGGCCCGCCATGTCGCGCAGTTCGGCGTTGGCGATCTGCGCCTCTTCCAGCCTTTCGGTCACTTGTGCCGCCGTGAGGGCACCGAAGGCCTCGACGATCAGCGCCCGCAAGGGGTCGCGGTTCGCGCTGCGCCTGGCGTTGCCGGTGAAGCGCTCGTCCTGCGCCAGCGCCGGCTGCAGCAGCACCTTGGCGCAGAACTGCTGCCACTCGCGTTCGTTCTGCAGGCCCAGCATCACGGTCTTGCCGTCGCCGCAGGGGAAGGGGCCGTAGGGGTAGATCGTGGCGTGCGCTGCACCGGCGCGCGGCGGCGGCGGTGCGCCGTCGAAGGCGTAGTACATGGCGTAGCCCATCCACTCGCCCATGGCTTCCAGCATGCTGATGTCGATGCGGCGGCCCTGGCCGTCGATGCTCCTCTGCAGCAGCGCCGCCAGGATGTTGCTGTAGGCGTACATGCCGGCCGAGATGTCGGCGATGGACAGGCCCGCCTTGCACGGGTCTTCGGGTGTGCCGGTGACGCTGACGAAGCCGCTTTCGCTCTGGATGAGCAGGTCGTAGGCCTTCTTGTCGCGGAAGGGGCCGGGGCTGAGCGGGTCGTCGCCGTAGCCGGAGATGTCGCAGACGATGAGGTCGGGACGTTTCGTCTTCAGGGCCTCGTAGGACACGCCCAGCCGCGCCGCCGCGCCGGGCGCCAGGTTCTGCACCACCACGTCGGCCTTCTCCGTCACCAGCTTCAGCAGCAGTTCGGTGGCGCGCGGGTGCTTCACGTCCAGCGTCAGGCTTTCCTTGCTGCGGTTGGTCCAGACGAAGTGCGAGGCCAGGCCCTTCACGCGCTGGT
>CAZBUU010000303.1:0-5615 GCA_964495125.1 uncultured Rubrivivax sp. | reverse complement strand
GGCACGTAACAACGGGATCCGTCGCGTCAGCGATCGCGGCTGCCGACGAGCAGGCCCTGATCGCGACCACCGACTTCTTCATGCCCATCGTCGATGACCCCTTCGACTTCGGACGCATCGCCGCCACCAATGCGATCAGCGACGTCTATGCGATGGGCGGCCGGCCGATCATGGCGTTGGCGCTGGTGGGCATGCCGATCAACGTGCTGTCGACGCAGACCATCGGCCGTGTGCTGGAAGGCGGGGCCTCGGTGTGCCGCGCGGCCGGCATCCCGATCGCCGGCGGCCACACCATCGATTCGGTGGAGGCGATCTACGGCCTCGTGGCGCTGGGCCTCGTGCACCCCAAACGCGTCAAGCGCAACGCCGACGCGAAGCCGGGCGACCTGCTGGTGCTGGGCAAGCCCTTGGGCGTGGGCGTGATGAGCGCGGCCTTGAAGAAGGAACAACTCGGGGCCGAAGGCTATGCGCGGATGATCGCCACCACGACCCAGCTGAACACCGCCGGGCCCGACCTGGCTGAGTTGCCGGGCGTGCATGCGCTGACCGACGTCACCGGGTTCGGGCTGGCCGGCCATGCGCTCGAGCTGGCGCGCGGCGCCCGCTGCGAGGTCCGGATCGACTGGCCGGCCGTGCCGCTGATGGCCGGCGTGCGCGCCCTGGCGGCGCAGGGCTTCGTCACGGGCGCTTCCGGACGCAACTGGGCGGGCTATGGGGCCGACGTCGAGCTGCCCTCAGGCTTCGCGAGCGAAGACCGGGCGCTGCTGACCGATCCGCAGACCAGCGGCGGACTGCTGGTGTCCTGCCTGCCGTCGGCGCTGGACGACGTGCTGGCCGTGTTTCGGCGGCATGGTTTCGAGCAGGCGGCGGTCGTCGGCAGCATTGCGGAGGCCGGGGCGGCTCCTCGGCTGAAGGTCGGCTGAGCCCTGACGCGAGGCCCAGTGCCTCGCGCCGAGGGCGAACCGCTGTTCTGCGGCGGCTTAGCCGGCCTGAGCGTGGCCCGGCCTGTGCCCGGGGACCCGTGGGTCTGCCGGGACCAGGATCCACATCAGCAGGTAAACCAGCACGCCCGTTCCGGCGCACAACGCCAGCAAGGCGAACAGCAGGCGCCAGATCCAGCTCTCGACCCCGGTGACGCGCGCGATGCCTCCGCACACGCCGCCCAGCCAGCGATCGTCGAGGCTGCGACGCAGCGCGTTGATCGCCAGCAGGGGTGGCGCGGTCACGGAGGGCGCACCACCGAGAACCCGAGCCTTGGCGCGCTCGAACTCTTCGTCCGAGAGCACGCCGCGCTCACGCAACTCGCCCAACCGACCCAGTTCCTCGCTCAAGCTCATGGTGTCTCTCCCAGCCGTCTGATGTTCCAGTTCACCAGATTGGCGCGGCGAGCCGGCAGTTCAAGGGGTCTGCGACAGGCTGCCTGGGTGCGCGACAGACTGACCTGGGGCGACGGAACTTCAGCAGGCGCCGAGCCGGACCTCGCGGTCGTGGCCGGGTGCGCCGACCTCAGCGCCGGATCAGATCCGCCCGGCCCCGGCGCGGGCTGCCGAGGCCATCGCCAACGCCGCGCGTGTTGCCTCGTCGGCGGGAAAGAGGTGCTCGACCTTCAGCGAGGCCAGCGTGATGTCCAGCGGCGTGCCGAAGCTCGTGAAGGCCGAAAAGAAGCTCAACACGCCGCCGTCCGCGGCGCGCAGGCGAAGGGCCAGCACGGGCTGGCCACTCGGCTCCACCTTGCCCCAGGGCGCGAGGGTGGGGCGCAACTCGTCGAGCAGGGCGCGAAGCCGAGGCAGGTGCTCGGCCTCGCGGTTGGCGCGCGACCAGAGTTCGCCGCACAACTCGGCCTCGTTCACGCAGAGGCCACGAAGTCCGTTGGGCCCCAGCGTTGCGCGCAGCAGGTTCAGCGGGCCTGCCAGCATCTGTTCGCCGGGCAGGCCGAGCAACTGCAGCAGGTCACGCAAGCCGGCGTTGGCCATGACCAGGTTGTACTCCCCATCGAGCACCAGCGCGGGCGTCGGGTCGTGGGCGTCCAGCAGCTGGGTCAGCGCGGCACGCACGGGCGCCATCTCCGGCGCATCGAGCGGGCGCTCGGCATGGGCCGGGGCATAGCCTGCGGCCAGCAGCGCCTGGTTGCGCTCGTTCAGGTTGGCACCCAGCGCGTCCAGCAGCGCGATCAGCGTCTCGCGGCCAGCCCGGGCGCGGCCGGTTTCGATGCAGCTCAGGTGTCGCTGCGAGACACCCGCACGCAGGGAGAGTTCGAGCTGGCTGATGCGGCGTTGCCGGCGAAGTTGGGCAAGGGTGGCGCTCATCGGATCGATGCTCGCAGATGTGCGGCCCCTGCCGCCAGCAGCAGGACGAAGGCGGCGACGTCGACCCGGAAGACCGTCTGCAGTGCCGGGTTGGGCGGGCCCACCATCATCGTCAGCGCCAGGAAGCTTCCGACGCTCACCAGGCCGCCCGTCAGCGCCAGCCGGTGCAAGCCGGGCTTGAACGCGGCATGGGCAAGAAGGGCCGAGACCAGGCCGAAAAGCACGGCACGGTGGCGCAGCAGGATCTCCAGGTTGGGCTCGCTCACTGCGATGCCATACAGCGCCGAGAGCCTGTCCGCGCCCAGGACACCCAGCAAAGGCAGTGCGTGGATGAGAGCCACGAGCAGCAGGACGATGGTGACGAAGGTGCGCATGGACCTGGACGTTAGCGCCGCTTGTGCGCTGCCGCGATGACCTGCGAGGTCATTGCCGCCAGCCGCGAGCCCGGCAAGCATGTCGGCACCGCAACCCCTGGAGCACCCCTCATGCGAATCGCCCTGGCCCTCGTTCTCGCCGCCTTCGGCGCGCTGTCGACCTACGCCATGCTGCAGGTGGGCTACTTCGGCATCTGGCAGGCCGGCATGGCCAGCGTCGGCGCATGGCAGGTGCTGACGGACCTCGTCATCATGTCGGTCCTGGCCCTGGGCTTCATGTGGCGGGACGCGCGGCGGGTCGGCAGACCGTTCTGGCCGTTTGCCGCCGTCACGCTGGCCGCAGGCTCGTTCGGACCCTTGCTGTATCTCCTGCTGGCGCCCAACCGGGGCAACCCGGCAGCGCCGGACGCCTGATCCCCCCAGGGCGTGGCTGCGATCGGGCTGCGGTCAGCCCAGGGAGTCGTTCACCTGCTCGTTGAACTCCGACAGCGTGAAGGCCGTGCCCACCTCGCGCGGCAGCGCGTCGCTGGCCGAGAACACGCCCAGGATGCGCCCCGTGGGTTCCACCACCGGCAGGTTGCGGAAACCGCGCTCCAGCATCATCAGGATGGCGTCGGCCACCTTCAGGCTGGGCGGCACGCAGATGGGGTTGGGCGTCATGATGCGGCTCACCGGCGTGGTGGCCGGGTCCAGTGCCTTGGCCAGCACGCGCGTCATGAGGTCGCGCTCGGTGACGATGCCCACCAGCTCGTTGCCATGGTCGATGACCAGCACACTGCCGCAGTTGGCGCGCGTCATCACGCAGGCGGCCTCGTGCACCGTGGCGCTGGGGGCCAGGCGCAGCACGTGGCGGCGCGTCATGGCCTGGAAGATCGTGCGTTCGGACATGGTGGTTTCCTCCTTGTCCAGGGCCGTGGGGTTGCGCCGGGTCAGCGCAGCGAAGCGTTGATGCGGTCCAGCGCCGAAGCGCCGGGGCAGAGTTCGGCCTTGCCCAGCGCGTTCAGCGGCGTGGCCGTGGTGTTGAAGGCCATGTGCAGGTCGGTGGCCAGCGGGTCCAGGTACAGCAGGCCGGTGACGACTTCGCCCTGCTGCGCCGCGGTGTTCATGTAGGCCAGCGCGCCGAAGCGGTCCGTCGGGTCGTAGTCGGCGTGCAGTTTGCGCAAGCGCAGCGTGGTGCCGTCGTGCTGCGGCACGTCCAGCACGGTGCCGGGGTCGTGGGCGATGGTGATCTCCTCGCCCGTGGTGATGAAATCGATGCGGCTCACCGCCTCGTTGTGCTGGCGGATGTAGTCGTAGCTCTTGGTGCTGCCCCCGTGGTTGTTGAAGGTCACGCAGGGGCTGATGACGTCGATGAAGGCCGCGCCGCCGTGGCTCATGGCGCCCTTGATCAGCGGCACCAGCTGCGCCTTGTCGCCCGAGAAGCTGCGGGCCACGTAGGTGGCGCCCAGCTGCAGCGCCAGGCCCACCAGATCGACGGGGCTGTCGCTGTTGACGACACCCTTCTTGCTCTTGCTGCCGCGGTCGGCGGTGGCGCTGAACTGGCCCTTGGTGAGGCCGTAGACGCCGTTGTTCTCGACGATGTAGGCCATGCGCACGCCGCGCCGCATGGCGTTGGCGAACTGGCCCAGGCCGATGCTGGCGGAGTCACCGTCGCCGCTGACGCCCAGGTAGAGCAGCGAGCGGTTGGCGAGGTTCGCGCCGGTCAGCACCGAAGGCATGCGGCCGTGCACGGTGTTGAAGCCGTGGCTGGCGCCCAGGAAGTAGTCGGGCGTCTTGCTGCTGCAGCCGATGCCGCTGAGCTTGGCCACGCGGTGCGGCTCGATGTCCAGCTCCCAGCAGGCCTGCACGATGGCCGCGCTGATGCTGTCGTGGCCGCAGCCGGCGCACAGGGTGCTGACGCGACCTTCGTAGTCGCGCCGCGTGTAGCCGACGGCGTTCTTCTCCAGCGTCGGGTGGTGCAGGCGGGGCTTGGCGATGTAGGTCATGCGCTCACCTTGTCGGCAGGGGCGGCGGCCTTCGCGACGGCGTCGCGGATGGCCTTGGCGATGAAGCGGGCGGTGATGGGCGTGCCATCGTAGTGCAGCACCGCCGGCAGCTGTGCCGGCGCGAAGCCCAGCTCGTTGACGAGCAGGCTGCGCATCTGGCCGTCGCGGTTCTGTTCGACGACGAAGACCTTGTCGTGCGCGGCGATGAAATCGCTCACCACCTTCGGGAAGGGGAAGGCGCGCAGGCGCAGGGCGTCCAGGTTCAGGCCTTCGGCGTCCAGCACGTCCAGCGCCTCGCGCATGGCCGGCGTGGTGCTGCCGTAGTAGATGACGCCGTACTTCTGCGGCTCGTCGCACAGGCGCAGCACCGGCTGGGGCACCAGCGTGGCCGCGGTGGCGAACTTCTTCAGCAGCCGCTCCATGTTGTAGATGTAGTCCGGCCCGCGCTCGCTGTACTGCGCGTAGGCGTTGCGCGTGGTGCCGCGCGTGAAGAAGCTGCCCTTGGTGGGGTGGGTGCCGGGGTAGGTGCGCCAGGGGATGCCGTCGCCGTCCACGTCCTTGTAGCGGCCGAAGTCCTTGCCGGCTTCCAGCTCCTCGGCGGTCATCACCTTGCCGCGGTCGTAGGCGCGGCTGTCGTCCCACTCGAAGGGTTTGGACAGGCGCTGGTTCATGCCGATGTCGAGGTCGGTCATCAGGAACACGGGTGTCTGCAGGCGATCGGCGAGGTCCAGCGCGGCGGCGCCCATCTCGAAGCACTCGTGCGGGTCCTGCGGCAGCAGCAGCACGTGCTTGGTGTCGCCGTGCGAGGCGTAGGCGCACAGCAGGATGTCGCTCTGCTGCGTGCGCGTGGGCATGCCGGTGGAAGGGCCGCCGCGCTGCACGTCGATGATGGTCACCGGGATCTCGGCGAAGTAGGCCAGGCCGATGAACTCCTGCATCAGGCTGATGCC
>CAZBUU010000302.1:0-5621 GCA_964495125.1 uncultured Rubrivivax sp. | reverse complement strand
GCGCCGGCCGAGGACTACCCGCTGGAGGCCTGGGACAAGGTGATGAACCTGAACATCCGCAGCCTGTTCCTGTTCGCGCAGGCGGTTGGCAAGGCCTGGATGATCCCGAACCACGGCGGCCGCGTGATCAACGTGGCCAGCATCGCGGGCCTGTCGGGCAGCATCGACGTCAAGTTCCTCGCCTACGGCACGAGCAAGGGCGCGGTGGTGAACTTCACGCGCACGCTGGCCGGTGAGTGGGGCGCCTACGGCATCACCGTGAACGCGCTGGCGCCGGGCTTCTTCCCCAGCAAGATGACCAAGGGGGTGATCGCCACCTTCGGCACCGAGAAGCTGGCCGCCAGCGCACCGCTCAAGCGCCTGGGCGACGACGACGACCTCAAGGGCGCCGTGCTGCTGCTGGCCAGCCGCGCGGGCAAGCACATCACGGGGCAGATCCTGGCGGTGGACGGCGGCGTCTCGGCCGTGCACGGGGGCGGTTGACGTGGCCCTGGAGTTCAAGGTCAACATCCCCTTCGTCAAGCTGCTGGGCATGACGCTGGAGAAGTTCGAGCCCGACATGGCCGAGATCCATCTCGAGCTGCGCGAGGACCTCACCAATTCCTGGGGCGTGGCTCACGGCGGCGTGACCATGTCGCTGCTGGACGTGGTGATGGCCCACGCCGCGCGCAGCCCCAGCAAGCCCGGCGGCGACGCCCAGCCCGGCGTGGTGACGGTGGAGATGAAGACCACCTTCCTGCGCCCCGGCCAGGGCCGGCTCTTCGCCACCGGCCGCCGCCTGCACCGCACGGCCACACTGGCTTTCTGCGACGGCGAGGTGCGCGACGCCGCCGGGCGGCTGGTGGGCACCTCCAGCGGCACCTTCAAGTTCCTGGGCGGCCTGCCGGTGGGCGATGGCCGACGCATCCAGAAGCTCAACGCCTCGGACTGATGATTCTGGACTGGCACTGGCTGCGCTTCGCCGACCTGGGCGTCGACCACCTGTACGACGCGCTCGCGCTGCGCAGCCGCGTGTTCATCCTGGAGCAGGGGCCGTACCTCGACCCTGACGGCTTCGACCGCCACAGCTGGCACCTGCTGGGCCGCGACGACGCCGGCGTGCTGCAGGCCTACCTGCGCGTGGTGGACCCGGGCCTGAAGTACGACGAACCCTCGATCGGCCGCGTGATCACCTCGCCGGAAACGCGCGGCACCGGCCTCGGCGAGCGGCTGGTGGCCGAAGGCGTGGCGCGCTGCGTCGCGGCCTGGCCTGGGCTCGGCATCCGCATCAGCGCGCAGGCCCACCTGGAGCGCTTCTACGGCCGCCATGGTTTCGTGCGCGTCGGCGAGAACTACGGCGAAGACAACATCCCGCACTGCCAGATGTGGCGCGCCCCATGAACGAACTCATCCTGCACCACTACCCCGCGTCGCCCTTCGCCGAGAAGGCTCGCCTGATGCTGGGCTTCAAGGGCCTGGCGTGGCGCTCGGTCTACATCCCGCCGGTGATGCCCAAGCCCGACCTCACCGCACTGACCGGCGGCTACCGCCGCACGCCAGTGCTGCAGGTGGGCGCCGACGTCTACTGCGACACCGCCCTCATCGCCCGCGTGCTGGAAGCCCATGCACCCACGCCGACGCTGTTCCCGGCCTCGGCGCCGCTCGCGCCGCTGCTGGCGCAGTGGGCCGACTTCACGCTCTTCTGGACGGCCGTCCCCTACACCATGCAGCCTGCCGGCCTGGCGCATGTGTTCGCCGGCCTGCCACCCGAAGCCGTGCAGGCCTTCGCGGCCGACCGCGCGCCCTTCTCGGCAGGCATCCGCCGCCAGACGGTGGCCGACGCCACGGTGAACCTGCGGCAGCAACTGGCCGCCTTCGACGCCCAGCTCGCCGACGGCCGGCCTTTCCTCTTCGGCGCCGACGCCAGCATCGCCGACTTCGCCGTGGCGCACAGCGTCTGGTACGTGCACCGGGGCGGGCCGGTGGCCGCGATCGTCGAACCCTTCGCGCAGGTGCAGGCCTGGCTCCAGCGCATCCAGGCCTTCGGTCATGGCCGGCCGCAGAAGATGGGCAGCGCCGAAGCGCTGGCCGTGGCGGCAGGTGCCGGTGGCCATGCCGCCACGGCCGTGGAACCGGGCCTCGGCTTCGAGGCCGGCCAGCGCGTGAGCGTGGCGCCCACCGACTATGGCATCGACCCCGTGGCGGGCGAACTGGTGGGGCTCACGCCCGACGAGGTGGTGGTGCGCCGCACCGATGAACGCGCCGGCACCGTGCACGTGCACTTCCCGCGTGCCGGCTTCCAGGTCAAGAAGGAGAAGAGCTCGTGAGTCATCTGCAGGGCGGCGTGGCCGTCATCACCGGGGCGGCCTCGGGTTTCGGGCTGGAAGCCAGTCGCGCAGCGGCGCAGCGCGGCATGCGCGTGGTCATGGCCGACGTGCAGGCCGGCGCGCTGGAGGCGGCGGCCGCCGAGATCGCGGCGCTGGGTGTCGAGGTGCTGCCCTTCACCCTGGACGTCAGCAAGGCCGAGCAGGTGCAGGCGCTGGCCGATGCCACGCTGGCGCGCTTCGGGACGCCCAACTTCGTGTTCAACAACGCCGGCGTCGGTGCCGGCGGCCTGATCTGGGAGCACACGCAGAAGGACTGGGAGTGGGTGGTCGGCGTGAACCTGATGGGCGTGGCCCACGGCGTGCGCGTCTTCACGCCGCTCATGCTGGCGGCGGCGAAGGCCGACCCGGCCTTCCGCGGGCATGTCGTCAACACGGCCAGCATGGCGGGGCTTCTGAACGCGCCGAACATGGGCGCCTACAACGTCACCAAGCATGCGGTGGTGTCGCTCAGCGAGACGCTGTTCCATGACCTGTCGCTGGTGAGCGAGCAGGTGCATGCCCACGTGCTGTGCCCGTACTTCGTGCCCACGGGCATCCACATGAGCCACCGCAACCGCCCGGCGGAGATGAAGGACGGCGCGCGGCCCACGAAGAGCCAGCTCGTCGCACAGGCCATGAGCACGCAGGCCGTGACACGCGGCAAGGTCACCGCGGCCGAGGTGGCGCTGTGGGTCTTCGACGCCATGGACGCCGGCCGCTTCTACGTCTTCAGCCACCCGCAGGCGCTGGCCGGCGTGCAGCTGCGCCTGGAAGACGTGGTCTCGGGGCGCAACCCCACCAGCCCCTTCGACGGCAAGCCGGAAATCGGCGAGCAGCTCAGGCAGGCCTTGCGCGACGCGGACTGAGCTGGCCGCCGCAGCCGCTACCATCGGCCTCGCCGGCGCAGCCCGGCACACGTCTTCAGGGCGGGGCGGAATTCCCCACCGGCGGTAAGCGGCGCAAGCCGCGAGCCCGCGAGCGCCCGCGGCAGCGATGCCGCGGGGTCAGCAGATCTGGTGCGATGCCAGGGCCGACGGTCACAGTCCGGATGAAAGAAGACGCGTGGTTCAGCCGCCGCATGGCCCGATCGTCCGATCGGCCGCGGGGCGGCGGGGCTGCGCATCCCTGAAACGCGCTTCGCCAACTTCTCAACTCGCGAGGAACGTTTCCATGTTCGACCTTTCCCAAGAAGCCGCGGCGCCCGCCGCCACCTCACCCCCCGCAAAGCCGCTGCAAGACCGCCTGGCGGCCGCTGCACGCGCCATGCGCGACGGCCAGCCGGTGCTGCTGACCGACGACGGCGACCGCGAGAACGAAGCCGACCTGATCGTCGCCGCCGAGTGCCTAAGCGAGCCCGTGATGGCATTGCTGATCCGCGAGTGCAGCGGCATCGTCTGCCTCATCCTGCCCGGCGAGACCGTGGACCGGCTGCAACTGCCGCCCATGGTGAAGACCAACGGCAGCCGCTACGGCACGGCCTTCACGGTGTCCATCGAAGCGAAGAACGGCGTGACGACGGGGGTCAGCGCGGCCGACCGTCTGACCACGGTGCGGGCCGCCACCGCCCACGGCGCTCAGCCGGGCGACCTGGTGAGCCCCGGGCACGTGTTCCCGTTGCGCGCGGCCGAAGGCGGCGTGCTGGCGCGGCGCGGCCACACCGAGGGCGCGCTGGAGCTGTGCGATTTGGCGGGCCTGCAGCGCGCGGCGGTGCTGTGCGAGCTGATGAACCCCGACGGCAGCATGGCCCGCGGCGAGCAAGTGCGCGAGTTCGCCGAGCGTTTCGGGCTGCCGGTGCTGTCCATCGAAGACCTGGTGCAGTGGCGCCAGGGCCAGGTGGGTGCCGGTGGCTGATCGCCCGGGCGCCATCACCGCCGTCATCGGCGCCGGCCCGGCCGGCCTGATGGCGGCCGAGGTGCTGGCCGCGGCCGGCCACGAGGTGCATGTCTTCGACGCCATGCCCTCGGTCGGCCGCAAGTTCCTGCTCGCCGGCAAGGGCGGGCTGAACCTCACGCACGGCGAGCCCTTCGAGCCTTTCGTCGGGCGCTATGCCGAGCGCGCCGAGACCCTGCGCCCGCGGCTCGAAGCCTTCGGCGCCGAGGCGTTGCGTGCCTGGGCCGCGGGCCTGGGCGTAGAGACCTTCGTCGGCAGCTCGGGCCGCGTGTTCCCGCGTGACCTGAAGGCCGCGCCGCTGCTGCGCGCCTGGCTGCACCGGCTGCGCGAGCAGGGCGTGCGCTTCCACATGCGGCACCGCTGGCTGGGCTTCGGCGCAGGCGCGGCCCTGCGCTTCGCGGCGCCGGATGGCGAGGTCGACATCGTGCCGGCCGCGACCGTGCTGGCGCTGGGCGGCGCCAGCTGGCCGCAGCTGGGTTCGGACGGTGCCTGGGTGCCGGCGCTGCAGGCCGTGGGTGCCGAGGTGGCGCCGCTGCGCCCGTCCAACTGCGGCTTCGACGTCGGCTGGAGCGAACACCTGGCCACGCGCTTCGCCGGCGAGCCGCTGAAGGGCGTGGCCATCGAGTTCGAGGGCTGGCTGCAGGCGGGCGAATGCGTGGTCACGGCCGGCGGCATCGAAGGCTCGCTCGTCTACGCCGCCAGTGCGCGCCTGCGAGAACGCATCGCGGCGGCCGGCGAGGCCGTCTTCCACCTGGACCTGCTGCCGCAGCGTGAGCTCGCCTGGGTGCAGCGCGAGCTGGCGCACCCGCGCGGCCCGCGCTCGCTGGGCACGCACCTGAAGACGCGGCTGGGTCTCGCGGGCGTGAAGGCGGCGCTGCTGTGGGAGTTGGTGCCCAAGGCCACGCAGGCCGACGCCGCGGCGTTCGCATCGGCCATCAAGGCCCTGCCCATCCGCGTGAAGGCCGCGCGGCCGGTGGCCGAGGCCATCAGCACCGCCGGCGGCGTGCGCTTCGAGACCCTGGACGGGCAGTTGATGCTGCTCGGCCGCCCCGGCGTGTTCTGTGCCGGCGAGATGCTGGACTGGGAAGCGCCGACCGGCGGCTACCTGCTCACTGCCTGCTTCGCCACGGGCCATGCGGCGGGCGTGGGGGCCTCGCGCTGGCTGGCCGCTCGCGCAGGGCCGGCCGCTTAAACTGCGCGGCTTTTCCCTTGCATGCCTGCCTCTCCTGCAGGCCCGGATTCCTTGGACAAGATCACGCTGCAGATCGCTGCCGAACTGAAGGTTCGCCCAGCGCAGGTCAACACCGCCGTGGAGCTGCTGGACGGCGGCGCCACCGTCCCCTTCATCGCCCGCTACCGCAAGGAAGCCACCGACGGCCTGGACGA